>CAIYYI010000633.1 GCA_903930345.1 uncultured Verrucomicrobiota bacterium | reverse complement strand
GCAGGGGCTGAGGAAGATTCGAAGGGGGGCTGCAACCCCTGCCGGGGTCGGAAGGTATTATTAGGACAGTGGTTCGGTGGTGTCGCTGCGCTCAACCACCGGCTAATCGCTGGCAAACCTCCGGTTTGCGGGGCAGGCGCGTATTCCACAGATAAACAGGGGACGGGGGAAAAGTTGAACCGGGAATTCACGCGAATGGATGCGAATTGGGGAGAGCGATGTGATGTGCTGCCATCGTGCCGGGAGACGGTGTTTTTTAAGTCGCATTGGGGGGCTGGTTGGGCGTAGTTTAATCCCATGAAGCCCCATGAGTCACCGTCGTTTGGCCGTCGGGTGGTGGCGTGCTGTGGATCGCTGGACGGCCTCCGGCTGTGGTCGGAGGTGTGGATCAGGTGGCAATGTCCATAAATACCAGGACTGACACTGCAGAATTTTCCTTAGCGGCCGTGTGCTGCAAGCTGCATTATAATGCACTATGGGTAAGGATTATTTAAATAAAATTGTCAAACTAGCAAATGTTTCGCACCCAGTCGAAAGACCAACGTCAAATGATTGGTCAAAACTTGAGACGCGGATGGGGATTTCTTTGCCGACAGACTACAAGAATGTTATTTCAATAATAGGGCATGGCCACTTTGGTGTTTTAGAGTTAAAAAATCCAGTTTCGTCATCGAAATATTCAGACTTCACATATGAAAGTGAAATTGAATACTACAATGATTTAAAAACGACTCGAAAAGAAACCGGTATGTCATTTTATCCTAATATTCCCGGTTATGTGCTAGTTGGGTCAACAGATTATGGAAGATGGTTGTTTTGCGAAGCAAATACCGTGAATACAGCCTCTTATAAAATATGCTGGATGGATATGGAACTATATAGGCCTTATATTCTTACAATGAGTATATGCCAATTTATTCACGATATGTATTATAAACTCATAATGGAAAAATGGGCGTATGAAGATCGGAACATTATTTGGAACAATAGCGATCCATTCTTCGAATCTTTTCCCGGTGGTGGATCCTCGATACCGTCGTAAAGGAGGCAATCCACAAGTGCAGTGAAAGGGACGGTACTATAATGTACTAATAACTGGCGAAGGCCTCCGGCTGTGGATCAGGTGGCAATCAACAATGTCATCTTTTTGTGTGACTTCACTTTTACACAATAACGAAATTGAATGGCTGATACCGAAGACAATCGCGGAAGCACCGTGAACAATCCAACTGTATGTAATTTATGAGGATTCGTGTTCGAGCAGCTAATGGGCGGATATTCCTGCTGGCGACTACCGTTGTCTTCTGTTTAGCGTGTTTAATTCCAATTCCGATAAAGACAAGCAAAGAGTCTATATTTGAAATATGTTGTCATATAGTTCTATCGCATCGTTCTACATTCCCTTTGGCAGTCTCCAAATTTAGGAGTCTTTGCGAGGTCTTTTTGCTTGCCTGCATCATTTGGGGTCCGCCTTCCATTCTGATAGGTTGGCTAATTCGGTTTGCTGCAGTCAAAATCTTCCATCGGGCCAGAAAAGAGGACGGCCGAAATTTGACCTGATTTGCATCCATGAACATCAATGTGATCCGCCACGGATTTCTATGCCTGCTGCTTGCCCTGTCCGGCTTGGCGGGGGAGTCGTTTCGACCTCCTGCCGTGCCGCTGGTGGCGCATGATCCGTACTTCAGCATCTGGTCGCCGGCCGATCGGCTGGCGGAGGCTGACACGGTGCACTGGACCGGCAAGCCGCATCGGCTGACGAGTCTGGTGCGGATTGATGGAAAGGCCTTCCGCCTGCTGGGCAAGGAGCCCGCCGGCCTGCCCGCGCTGCCGCAGACCGGGGTGGAGGTGCTGCCCACGCGGACGATTTGCTCGTTTGCGGGTGCCGGGGTGCGGCTGACGCTCACCTTCATGACGCCGGCCCTGCCTGAGGAGCTGGATATCCTGTCGCGGCCGGTGACCTACCTGACCTATACGGTGGCCGCAACCGATGGGGTTTCGCACCGGGTTTCCTTTTACCTGGAGGCCGCCGCTGAACTCACCGTGAACGAGCCCCGGCAGCTAGTGGCGTGGAGCAAGGAAAGCACGGCCCGGCTGGAGGTGCTGAAAATCGGCTCGCACGATCAGCCGGTGCTCGCCAAGCGGGGGGATGATCTGCGGATTGATTGGGGCTACCTCTACCTGGCCGCGCCCCGGGCTGCCTCCTATTGGCTGCCGGGGCAGGTGGCCCGCGATGCCTTTGCGGCGGACGCCAAGTATCCCCTGATGAAAATGGCGCTGCCCCAGGCCGCCGAGGAGGCCCCGGCGGCCGTTTTGGTGATGGAGGCCGCGCGGGTTACCGCCCAGCCGGTCTCCCGCTGGCTCATGATTGCCTATGATGACGGGTTTTCCCTCCGGTATTTCCAGGCGAAGCTCCGGCCCTACTGGCGCCGCCAGGGCGAGGAGGCGGCGGCGTTGCTGAAAAAAGCGGCGGCGGATTACGAGGCGCTGGCCGAACGCTGCGCGGCCTTTGACCAGCGGCTGATGGCGGAACTTCAGCGGGTCGGGGGGGTGAAGTATGCCCAGCTGTGTGCGCTGGCCTACCGCCAGACGCTGGCCGGCAACAAGCTGGCCGCGGATGCGCAGGGGCAGCCGCTCCTGTTTCCCAAGGAGAATTTCTCCAATGGCTGCATCGGCACCGTGGATGTGCTGTTCCCGCAGGCCCCCTTCTTTCTGCTCTTCAGCCCCGCGCTGACCAAGGCGATGCTGGTGCCCATCCTTGATTATGCGGCCTCCCCGCGCTGGCCCTACGGGTATGCGCCGCACGATCTCGGCACTTACCCGCACGCCACGGGCCAGGTCTATGGCATGGGGGGCAAGGATGGCGACCGGATGCCGGTGGAGGAGAGCGGCAACATGCTCATCCTGCTGGCGGCCCTGGCCCGGCAGGAGGGCAACGCCGGCTTCGTCCAGCCGTACTGGCCGATGCTGACCCAGTGGGCCGACTACCTCGTCAGCGAGGGGCTTGATCCACAGAATCAGCTCTGCTCGGCCGACATGTTCGGGCACCTGCCGCATTCGGCGAACCTCGCCCTGAAGGCCATCATTGGCATCGGCGGGTACGCCCGGCTGTGCGAGTTGGGCGGCCGTCCGGCGGAGGCGCGCAAGTATCTCGCCATCGCCCGGGATTATGCCGGCCAATGGCAGGAGATGGCCCGGGATGAGGGGCGCACCCGCCTGGCTTATCATCTGCCGGGCACCTGGGGCATGAAGCACAACCTGATCTGGGATCGGGTGCTGGGGCTGGACCTGTTTCCCGACTCGGTGGGCGAGGCGGAGATCGCCTGGTATCTCAAGGTGCAAAAGAAATATGGCCTGCCGGTGGATAACCGCACGGAGACCAGCCTGCTTGACTGGGCGCTCTGGAGCATCGCGCCCGCCCGCCGCCCGGCTGATTTTCAAGCCCTGCTGGAGCCGCTGTGGCGCTACGCCCACGAGACGCCCTCCCGGGTGCCGCTCTCGGATTGGTTCGTCACGTCTGACGGCAAGATGAAGGGCTTCCAGGCCCGGCCGGTCGTGGGCGGTCTTTTCATCAAGCTGCTGGAGGACCCGTTGGCGGGAAAACAATGGGCCAGCCTCGGGGCGAATACCCGCGGCCCCTGGGCGCCGCTGCCGGTGGCGGGGACGATGCGGGAAGTGGTTCCCACCGCGCCGAACTCGCCCGTGAAATGGCGTTACTCACTGACGCCTCCGGCGGCGGATTGGGCCCGGCCAGGCTACGATGACTCCGCCTGGCCGCAGGGCTCCGCCGGGTTTGGCACCCGGGGCACTCCCGGCGCGGTCATTGGCACGGAGTGGAAGACCAAACAGCTCTGGCTGCGCCATGAATTCAAGCTGCCGGACCGGCCCTTGAAGAACCCGCGCCTGTACCTGATTTACGACGAGAATCCGGAGGTCTTCCTCAATGGGGTTCCGGCGGCGAAATTAGCCGGCTGGAGCACGGCGTATGCGGAGGCGGACCTCAGCCCGGCTGCGCTGGCCACGTTGAAGCCGGGGAAAAACCTGCTGGCGGTCCGGGTCAGCCAGACCTACGGGGGGCAGTGCGTGGATGTGGGGCTGGTGGAGGATGGCGAACCGTTGGTGGCCAGCCCGCAGCGGTGGTCGCCCGAGCGGGCGGCGCAGTGGTATGCCCACCAGCCCTGGCCGTGCGGTTTCAATTATATCCCCGCCAGCTGCATCAGCTACACCGAGATGTGGATGGACTACGCCTTCGACCCGCAGCTGATTGACCGTGAGCTGGCGCTGGCGCAGGGCATCGGCTTCAACTGCCTGCGGGTGGTCCTCTCCTACGTCGTCTGGGAGGCGCAGCCGGAGGGTTTCAAGCAGCGTTTTGCTGCCTTCCTTTCGCTGGCGGAAAAGCGCGGGCTGCGGGTCATGCCCTGCTTTTTTGACGATTGCGTCTTCGGCCCGATCTCCGACCCGGCATTTGGACGGCAGCCGGAGGTGGTGGCGGGCTGGTATGCCAACGGGTGGACCCCCAGCCCGGGCCACCGGCGGGCGCGCGATCCGCAGGCGCGGCCCGGTCTGGAGCGCTTCGTGAAGGACGTTCTGACCGCGCACCGCAACGATTCCCGGATCCTGTGCTGGGACCTCTACAATGAGCCTGGCAATTCCGGGATGGGCGACGCCACGCTGCCGCTGCTGACGGATGTTTTCCGCTGGGCGCGGGAGGTGAATCCGGCGCAGCCGCTCACCTCAGGGATCTGGGGCGGCTCGCCGCAGATTGCCAGCTTCCTCAAAGTGCAGTCGGATATCCTCACCTTCCACAGCTACCGACCGGCGGCGGAATTGCGCCAGGAGATTATGGGGCTCCAGAAATATGGCCGGCCGCTGATCTGCACGGAGTGGCTCAACCGCCCCCATGGTTCCACCGTGACCGATTGCCTGCCGGTGCTGGCCGGCCGGCAGGTGGGGGCCTTGCACTGGGGGCTGGTGAATGGCCGGACGCAGACGCATCTGCCCTGGGGCCACAAGCCGGGTGATGCCGCCCCGAAAATGTGGCAGCACGATCTTTTCCGGCCTGACCATACGGCGTATGAACCGCTGGAGCTGGAGCGCTTTCGCGAAGCCATACGTGCAGCGGATCGCAGCGCCAGGTGATGCCGTTCCTCAGCGGGCTTGCTTGGAGAGGTAGCCTTTGGGTCGGGTGGCTTGCGGGGCGGGGAAGGGGAGGGTGTCCGGAATGACTCTCACTTCAGTGGTGAGCTTCAAGGGGGTTCCGGCTCCCAGTTCGTAGGTTAGCTCCATGAAGTAGGCGGTCCAACCCTGAGGCGGTTTCGGCACCGTGGCGGTGAAAAGTCCGCCCTGGCCTTCCACCGGGGTCGAGCGCCAGGCCGGGCCCAGCGTTTCCAGGCGGAAGTCGCGCGCCTTGGGGTTGGTCGCCTGCCAGAGCAACACGGCCTTGGGTTTGGTCAGCGGGGTGACGGTGAGCGCGCCGTTCGCACCGTGCTGCCAGGTGAACCGGGGCAGGGGCGTCTGGTTCAGCACCGCCTGGTGCCACGCGAGCAAGGTGGTGAAGGCGTCGCTATTCTTGAGCGAGTGATCGGTGTTCGGCACGTAGCGCAGGTATTTCACCCCGGGCAGCTGGTCAAAATAAAATTGCGAGGAATCCGGCAGGAAGAACTGGTCCCCGCACGCGTTGAGGAGCAGCTTGGGCAGGGCGAGGCGGTCCCGGTAGGAAAACGGGTCTTCGATGGCGTAGAGCGCCTTCGATTCGCCGGTGCCGATCCAGTCCATGATGTGGCGCTGCGTGTAGTTGCCCACGGCCGGCGCAAAGAAACCGTAGGCCTGGAAGTGGTGGGTCATGGAGGCTTCCGTGTTGAGCACGTCGATCACCATCGGGCAGATAGCAATGACGCGGGTGTCCACGGCGGCGGTTGTCCAGGTCGTCCAGCCGCGCTTGGAGGCGCCCGCCACCACGAAGGTTTCCACGGTTGCCTGCCCGCCCTCCGCCGAGGCCAGAAAGGCGGTGACGGTGTCCATGGCGCGCACGGCCGCCTTGGTCATCGGGAGGCGGGTGGCCCAGCGCTTATCGCCGGTGTGGAGGAACTGGTCCCAGGAGTATGAGATCAGGTCATCCTCCACCCGTTCCCGGCCGTCCTGCCCGAAAATGAGCGGCTGGTTGGGCACCATCTTCAGCTCCACCACCACGGATTTGGTGGCCTTGGCCAGGTCGATCAGGTTGCGCAGGGGCATCGGCGGGGCGGCGGCCCGGTTGTTGCCGCCGGAGATGAACAGCAGGGCGGTGCGGTGGGCCAGGTTGTCGGGTTTGATCACCAGCAGCCAGTGCTTCCACTCCGTGCGGTTGACCTCGTTGGTGGTCAGGTAGGACTGGGAGGTCATCTCCAGCGCGTAGCCGGTCGCGCGGTCATCACGCCGGGAGGTGATCAGTTTCCAGGCGTAGGCTGGATCGGGCTGGGCCACGTAGCGGTCCAGCGCGGTTGCGGTTGCCCCGGGGCGGGCGAAGCTGGCAGCCGCCAGCCCGCCGGGAACCAGGCACAGGGCCACCAGGGCCAGGTGTGTGAAAGCGACCCGGAAGGTTGGCAAGGTTGTCCACATGCGGGCAACCTTAACCCGGTTCCGTGCCGGAAAGCCAGTTTCAGGTGAGCCCTTTTCTGATGCGCGGACTTAAACCAGGTTCAGCTCACCCATGATGGGGGTGCCGTCAATGGAGGAGGTGCCTTTGGCCGACAGCGATTCTCCGGGGTTGGTGTAGCCGGGAATGATGCGATTGAGCTGGCCCTGCGTGGCGCCCAGGTGATCCCGCACGATTTCGCCCAGGACCGACCGGTAATCCACGCCGCGCTTCAGGTAGCGGTTGCTCACGCCGAACATGGTGCCGGTTTGTCCCGGTACCCACGGGACAGAGTCGGCCGGGCTGCAGCCATACACGCCGCCGCGCACGCCGCCCCCGCCCACGAGCATGACACCCGCTTCGGCATGGTCGGTCCCCAGCGAGGTGTTTTGCACGGTGGTGCGGCCGAATTCCGAGAGGGTGATCACCACCAGGTTGTCCCAGGTGGCCCGGTCGCCGTAGCTGGTGAAATACTTGCGCAGCGCGTACATGGCCCAGCCGATCCGGCGCATCAGGTTGGCGTGCGAACCCAGGTGCGGGCTGCCGCTGGTGACCTGGTTGTTGTGCGTGTCAAAGCCGCCCATCTCGGTCCCGGTGATCAGGGCGTCGGTCTTGTTCAGGATCAGCGCCGCCGCCTTCAGGTTATTGAAAAAGCCAGTGCCGGAGCTGTTGTAGGCCCCGGTGTCCACCACGTACTTGGAGGTGCTGCCGCCGCCGTTTTTGGCGTTGGTGGTGGGGAAAAGGTAGTACGGGAAGTCGCCGTCGGTGGCGGAGTCGTCGATGAAGGTGTTCCCCGCCTCGGTGAAGTTAATGCTCGCAAACAGGTTCAGGGTGCTGTTCAGGTTCTTGTACTGCAGGTCTAGGAACTGGCGGTTTTTGCGAGCCGCGTACGGAAAGCTGCTGCTGGCGGTGATAGCGTTGTCCGATTTCAGGTTGCCGGCGGTCGTGTTGGGAATGCCGAGGAGGTTGTAGCGGGTGGCGTCCGTGAGGTTGGTCATGGCGGCCTCGGACCCGCGCAGGATCATCGGCAGGGCGGACTGGATCGAGACCCCGGTCAGCGGCGCGGAGTTGGCCAGCCCGGACTCGATCATGGCCCGGTAGAAGATGCCGTCCTTGACCAGGTTGTTGTTGGGGTTGCCGGTCTCCCAGTAGTTTTGCGAGTCGAAGTGCGACCGGGACTGCTTCGGGTAGCCCACGCGGTGGATCAGGGCCAGCTGGCCGGCGTTATAGACGGGGGCCAGGAATTTGAGCGAGGGGTGCAGGGCGGCGAAGCCGTTGCCCAGCCGCAGGGGGTTGGCGTAGGTGAAGGTGGCGGCCGAGCCGGACACCGGGAAGTCGCAGGCCCCGGTGGCGGCGGAATAATCGATGCCCGGGTCGAGCGGGATCATGATGTTGGGCCGGTTGGTGGTGTTGTACGCCGGGTCCACGGCGGGGATCAGCGTATTCAGCCCGTCGTTGGCGCCGCGCAGGAAGATGAAGAGGAGCTTCTTTTTGCGGCCGTCCGTGCCGTTCAGGCCGATGGTTCCCTCAGCCAGCGCCCGCTTCATCAGGAAGGGGATGTCGGTGAGCGTGGCGAGGGCCACGCCCAGGCCGGCTTTGAAGGAGGTGCTCAGGAACGAGCGTCGGGTGAGGATGTTGAACTGGTTCATGGGGCGGTCGGATTATTGTTCCTGGAAGCGGGCGAGCGTCATGAGCATGCCCACGAGGCCGCGCACGCGGTTGTCGTACGAGCTGTTGGCGACATTGCTGACCGCCAGGCTGGCGAAGGGGGTGGCGTTGGCGGTGCTGTCGGCGGTGCCATCGTTGAGAAACCGGACGCCGTAGTCCCGGTACACGGCCAGGTTGGCCTTGCCCTCGCCGGGAAACAGGAGGGAGAGGAAGTAATCGGTCACGTTGGTGGCGTTGTTCAGGCTGCCTGGCGGGTTTTGCAGCGGCAGCTTGAAGCGCAGCAGGTTGACGGGGTCGCACACATTGTTGCCCGCATCGCTGCTGCCGCTGTGGCCGCTCTGGCCGTTGGCGATGCATAAGGACTGCACAAACCGCAGCCGCTCGGCGAGCGTCCCGGCGCTGATCCAGGCCGTGCCGTGCTCCGGATAGCCATCCGGGTCCGCCCGGTCAAACAGGAACATGCTGCCCATGCGGCTGAGGGGCGAGTTGAAGGCGTAGCCGTCGGTGCTGGCGCTGAAGCTGCCGGCCAGCCCGGTATTGTTGGTGCTGGCGCGCAGCGCCCGCACGCTGCTCACCACGAATTCGAGCGGGGTTTTCACTTTGTGCCGCGCCGCGCCCGACCCGTTGAAGAGCGGGGAATTGAAGATGGTAGCCAGCACCGGCCGGATCTGGCCCCGGGGCGAGGCATTATCCCAGGCCGCCATGCATTGCCGCACCAGCTGGCCCTCCGGGCTGAGGTTGGGATCGGTGAAATCATAGCCGGTGGCAAAGTCCTCATGCACGAACAGCCGGCAGAGCTTCACGCTCAGGTATTCCTGGGTGAACGGCAGGTCGGCGAGATATCGGATGACCTCGTAGCCATCCTGGAGGCCATTGGTTCCGGTGCGGGCCGGAATCACCACCTGGTAGAGCCCCGGGGTAGTGTTGGTGCCATACAGGCGGGTGACGTACGGCGCCCCGAAACGGTCCGGGACCGTTTTTCCGGTGAAGATCGACTTGCTGTTCGTATTGTGCCAGGTGCTCTTGTAATTGAAGGCCCAGACGCCCACGGTATTGGTCCCGTAGCCGGTGCCGGAGAATCCGGTGGCAAACGGGTTGAACGCGTTGGTGGCATCCACCTTGGCCACGGTCCAGCCGGTCCAGCATTTGGAGATGGACACGATGTCATTCTGGTCGTAGCCGTTGTCCACGCCAAAGGTGAACAGCTCCAGCAGCTCGCGCGCGTAGTTTTCATTGGCGATGCGGGTGCCATCCCCCCGGCTGGAGACGGTATCCAGGTAGACGATCATAGCCGGGCTTTCCGCGCTGGTTTTGAGCAGGTCGTGGAAGGTGCACCCGGGCCGGAGCAGCGCCGCTTTCCATTTGGAATACTCCAGGTACTCCCACTGGGCGCCGATGCGGTCCTCCATGACCCCGTTGTCGCCGTTGTAGATACCGTTCAGGTAGGAGGAGGATTTGCTGAACTGGGTGACAAAGTGGTTTTCCCAGAATTGGAGCAGGATCTCCAGCAGCTGCCGCCTGGCACCCACGGCGTGCATCGTGAAAAGGGCTTTCCAGTCGGTGAAGGTGGCTCCACCGCTCAGATAGCTGTAGGAGGAGATCACCACATTGGTGGTGATGTTGGTGACCCCGCCCACGATATTGGTGAGGTAGGTGGTGGTGTAATTGGGCAGGATCATCAGCGGCACCACTTCGTCCGGCGCGCTCATTTTGACGGTGATGTTGGTCAGGCCGGAGAAGGCGTTGGTGACGGTCTCCGTGATCGTCTCCGGGGCGAGCTGCTCGGCGATGTACGCGTCCGGTCCGATGGGGGAGGGGCCGGTCAGCACCCGCTCCAGCTCATCGGGGGTGGGGCCGTAGGCCAGGCGGTTCAGGACGATGGCCGTCCGGAGCGCATTGCTGGCCATGGGGGTGGCCTCCACGCGGTAGATGTGCACGGATCCCGGAGCCACCGCCCCGCTCCACGTGTAGTTGGTGATGCCGTCGGTCAGCTCCTGAAAGGGGCTGTACACGTTGGTTGCCTCGAAGATCCGGAACTGGTCCGCCCCGGGATAGAGGGTCCACTTGAGCGTGGCGCGGCCGTTGGTGAGGGCCATGGAGACCTGCGGCGGAACGGCTTCCTGGGCCAGGGTGCTGATCGGGGATAGCCCGCCGGAGAGCCAAAACCCGGCCAGCGCCACCCAAGCCATAAAACGGGGTGTGAACATGTGATGATGCAAATTTGCATCAACATATCACTTATGCCCGCATGCGCAATTTTAATGGTGGCTGGCGTCCTGGTAGAGGGCGACAAACTCCGGCGCGGTCACGGGGACCGGATTGAACTGGCCAGTCCACTGGCTCGCGGCTTCGGCGGCCAGCTGGGGGATCTGCCCGAGGTCAACCCCGGCGGCGGCCAGCCCGGCGGGCAGGCCGGCCAGGGCGCGCAGGTCGGTGACTTTTTTCAGCAGCGCCGTGACCGTCCCGTCCAGTCCGGCGGTGTGGGAAATCGTTTCATATTCCGCGCGGGCTTCGGCCAGAGTGGCATTGAGGCGCATGACCGGGACCAGCATGAGCCCGACCGCATGGCCGTGGACCACGCCGAAGCGGGCGGTCAGGGGATTGGCGGCGGCGTGGGCGGCGCCCAGCATGCTGTTCTCAATCGCCAGGCCGCCATACGCGGCCCCCAGCAGCAGGTTGGCGCGAGCTACGGTGTGGTCCGGGTTTCGCAGGGCTTCCGCCAGGTTTTGGAGCACCAGCCGGGCGGCTTCACGGGAGAAGACCCGAGAGAGCGGGGTGGCCCGCCGGCAGACGGCGGATTCCAGGGCGTGGGCCAGAGCGTCGATGCCGGTGCTGGCTGCCACTGCCAGCGGCTGGGAGCGGGTCAGCTCCGGGTCCAGCAGGGCGATGGCCGGGGCGGCTTTGGGGTCGCCGCAGGCCATTTTGACATGGGTTTCCGCCTGGGAGATCAGGGCATAGGACTGGCATTCGCTGCCGGTGCCCGCCGTGGTGGGGATGGCAATCAGCGGCAGCAATGGCCGGGCAGCTTTGCCGTACCCCCAGTAATCCTGCATGCGGCCGCCATTGGTCAGCAGGAAGTTGCACCCTTTGGCGGTATCCAGGCTGCTGCCTCCGCCCAGCCCGACAAAGAGGTCGATGCCGGCCGCCTGCGCCACGGCCAGGCAGCGATCGACGCAGGTGGTGGTGGGATTGGCCTCCACCTGGTCAAAGACCGTGACGCCCAGGCCCGCAGCGGCCAGGGAGGCGCACGCCCGGTCCACGTGGCCGGTGGAGCGGATGCCGGGATCGGTCACGATCAAAGCGTGGCGGCCGCCCAGGCCGGCGGCCAGCGTGCCCAGGTATTGCAGGGCACCCGCCCCAAACACCAGCCTGGTGCGGGGCTGGAAATCAAACCCGCCGGTCAGGCTGCCCAGGTCGATGGTTGGCGGCGCCATGCGTATTCCTCCGGTCACCAGGCTTTTTCGATGGCACGACGCCGGTAAAGGAATTCGAACAGGTTGCCCTCGTGCGGCTGGTCCCAGGAAACATGGCTGGTGGGCTTGGGCCCCAGGTTGAGGCGCTCAATCAGCGGGCAATCCAGCAGCGCGCGGGTGAACTGAGCGTCCCGGGTGATGGCGGTGACCACCAGCGAGGGCCCGATGTGGCTGAGCATTTCCGCCTGGGGCACCTCCACCACGCTGGCGTACGGAAACAGGAATTCCCGGTTCACCAGCGGATGCTGGCGGCTGTCGCAGCGCACGATGGTGGGATGCAGGTAGATGCCCCCCTCCAGCACGGTTTTGCGCGGGGTGTTGCGCACGGCCTGGCTGACGTCCGTGGCCCCCGGGGTTTTCAGATCCGTTTCCAGGGTGGCGTCGATGTACTCGGCCATCTTGGGGTTGGCGAAGGCGGAGAGGGCCGCCTGCGGATCCTCGGCAGGCCGAGGCTGGAGCGCAACCAGGCGCCGGGCCAGGGCCTCGGCGATGGCCGCGCCGTGGCGCGGCACCACGACGGCGGAAGCGTTGACGCAGCTGCGCCCGCCGTTGTCGGCGATGGAGGCGGCCAGGACGTCCAGGTGCTCCGGCCAGCGGTCAATCTCGTCCTCGCCGATCAGCACCTTGCTGTAGCCCGGGCCGTGAATCTGGATGCCGGGCTGGTGGGCGTATTGTGCCGTGGTGGACTTATCCCCGAAGATCAGGGCCCGGCCGCAGCGGCGCAGGATTTCCCCGGCGCCTTCGTGGTCGGTGGGGTAAAAGCCGAAGGCCTCCGCCGGGCAGCCGGCGGCGATGAGCGCCTGGATCAGGCGGAAGGGGGTCCACGGCTCTTCCCGTCCGGGTTTGAGGATGACCGGCATCTTCAGCGGGATGGCGGGCAGCCACAGGGAGTTGACGCCCGGCGAGTTGCTGGGCATCACCAGCCCCAGGCAGTTCGTGACCGGGAAAAAGCTGACCCGCGACCCCGCCACCACGCCGAACCCGGCGTCGAGGATGTCGGGGTCGATGCCGCGGGTGAGGCCGTTCAGGATGTCCGGCATGAGGGCCAGGGCATCGTAAAGCTTCCTCATGTTGCGCCGCACCAGCGTGTGTGGGAGGCCGCTGGTGGCCGAGAGGGCGCGAATGTAATCGTCCGGAGATTGCTGGTGGCCCCGGTCGCCGAGCGGCAGGGTGCCCTCCAGGAACAGCGTGCCAGCCCGGATGCAGATGTCCACCAGCTGGCGCGTGGTGAAGCGCTGCAGGGCGGCGCGGGACTCGGGGATGCGGGCCAGGTCCTTGCGGATGATGCCCGCATTGATGGCGCTCATCTCCGCCAGGGTGTGGCCGTCGCGGCAATCCTTTACGGGCAGGAGGTCGAGGCTCGCGTAGGGGCGGCCGCGGCGCAGCACCGGGAGGTGGGGCAAAGGTGGGGTGGAAGTTGGGTGGGACATGACAAAGGGGGGTCAGTAAACGCCTTCGATGATGTTTTTCTCCATGGCGCCAAAGGGGCGGACCTCCGCGACGCCATCCCACGGGTACAGGGCGCATGGCTCCCGGCGGACGGCCTCGTCGCGCTCCAGGAAACGGGGCATGAAGAACTCCCGCGTCAGGGTCGTCAGCTCCACCCGGCCCCACTCGCCATAACCCTTCAACTGCAAGGTGTTCTGCGGATCAACCACGCGCAAAACCGCGCGCGGCTGCGGGGCATGGTAGGTGATGGAATAGTTGTCCTCCGGCCGCAGCGGACGGCTCGCCGCCAGGCCCATCAGGGTGTTCCCGTACGTGGGCGCAAAATAGATCCGGTTCTCCAAAACCTCCTCCACGATGTAACGGGCATACTGCGGGGCCA
The DNA here is from genome assembly GCA_903930345.1 of uncultured Verrucomicrobiota bacterium. GTDB lineage: Bacteria > Verrucomicrobiota > Verrucomicrobiia > Limisphaerales > CAIYYI01 > CAIYYI01. The sequence goes on along the minus strand of CAIYYI010000633.1, from coordinate 22,921 downwards.
TGGAGGTGCCCCCACAGAAGACACCCCGGATGCCGGCCTCATAAAGGTTGATCCGCTCGCCCAGGGCCTCCAGCAGCTTGGGGGTGGTGAAGAGGGCGCTCACCCGGCGATGCTTCAGAATCGTGACGGCCTGGTCCACCACGTGGTCCATGTAGGCGCGCGCCACGTCAAACTGCTTGTTGGCGATCACCCGCTTGACCCAGCGGGGGTCCAGATCGAGGAAATAACACGAACAGCCACGCACGTTGGCCAGGTGCTCGATCGCCAGGCGCAGGCGGCGGGGGCCGGTGGGGCCCATCATCAGCCAGTACTGCTGGCGGGGGAAAAATTCGTCGGGCAGGGTGGTGGAGAACTCGCTGTAGTCCACCTTGTAATCCTCCCAGCCGATGCGCTGCTTGGGCATGCCGGTGGTGCCGCCGGTCTCGAAGATGTTGAAGGGGCGGCCCGCAAAGGCCCTGGGCACCCAGACCTCGTTCGGGAGGTCGCGCAGCCACTCGTCCTGGAAGTGCGGGAAGCGGGCGAGGTCGGCAAAGCAGCCCACCTCGGCGGCCGGGTTCCAGCCCGCCTTGGCGGCCCAGTCGAGCCAGAAGGGGGAGCCGGTCTCCGGCGAGAAGTGCCAGCGCACGATCTCGCGGGTGTGGGCATCGAGTTTTTCCTGCGCGGCGCGGGCCGCGATTTCCAGTTCAGCATTCATAGGCATGGCAATAAAAAGGGGTCAGGCCGCCGGGGCGGCGGGTTGGGGTTGGGGAAAATATTTGGCCAGCGTGGCCGCCGAGGGGGGCGGGGTGAGCAGGGAGACCACCGCCATCAGCAGGGCCGAACCGAGGCAGATGGGGACCACCGGCAGGTAGCCCGCCACGGTCACGGAGGAGCGGGTGCGCAGGAGCCAATCCCCAAGGGCCGGGAAGATGGCCACCGGGGGTTGGCCGGGCGGCGGGGCGATGCCGGCGGAGGACTGGTGCAGGTACCAGAAGCCGAGCAGGGCGACAGTCACCCAGAGGGTGGCCGCCAGAGCCCCCCACTTGGTGCTGCGCCGCCAAAACAGGGCGGCGACCATCACCGGGGCCAGGGCCGCAAAGCCGGAGAAGCCGAACCGGACCGCGAGGTCAAAGATGCCCTCCCGGTCCTTCAGCCAGACGGCCAGCAGGTACGCGCTGAGGGTGATCAGGATCACGAAGATGCGCCCGGTCCAGATCTGGGCGCGCTCGCCAAAGCGCTCCTTGTGGCCGTAGTAGGCGAAGATATCCTCGGTGAACATGGTGCAGAGGGCGAGGATCTGGCTGTCGGAGGCCATGACGCAGGCCATGATGCCCGCGCCGAGGATGCCGGCGATCCAGACCTCGGTGTTTTGGGTGAGCAGGCGGAGCAGGACATCGTCCGACTCGCCCGGGCGGAGGCCGGGGAACTGGCCGGCGGCCACGACGCCCAGGAACACGCTGGGGAGCCAGATGGCAAGGATGCAGAGGGGGTAGAAAATGACGGTTTTCTTGAACGAGGTGACCTTCTCCGCCGTGAGGCACATGATGGCGATGTGCGGAAACATGATGGAGGAGAGGGGGATGAAGGTGTAGCTGATGAACTCCTGGATGGGGATGCGCTGGCGGGTGAGGAGCGGGGCGGTCTGGGGGTTGGCGGCCAGCATCTCCACGACGTGGCTGAAGCCGCCCAGCCGGCGGCCAATGAGGATGAAGGCGAGGGTGCCGAAGCCGAGGAAAAGGATGGTCTGGAAGGTGTTGACCCAGGCGGTGCCGCGCATGCCGCCAAAAAAGACGTAGCTCATCACCACCAGGGCGACCAGGGCGCCGCCGACCTCGTAGCTGATCCAGTGGTCGGGCCGGCCATCGGGGCCGGTCACGGTGCTGATGGCCTCCAGGGTGTGGCCGCCGCCCATCACGCCGATGATGATGTAGGGGACGAGCATGGCGGCGCTGAGGCAGAAGATGAAGGTGCCGATGGCGGAGCATTCCCAGCGGTCGCGGAAGAATTGGACCTGGGTCATGTGACCGAAGCGTTTGCCGACGCTCCAGAGGCGGGTGCCGATGAAAAAGAGGCTAAGGGGGATGATGAGGGCGGAGGCGGAGGCCATCATGCCAAAGACGCCGATGCCGCGCTGGTAGGCCAGGCCGCTGCTGCCGAGGATGGCAAAGGCGGTCATGTTGGTGCCGAAGAGGGAGAGCAGGAACACCGCCGGCCCCAGGGAGCGGCTGGCCAGGAAATAATCCTCCCCGGTGCCCCGGGATTTGCGGAAGGCAAACACCCCGATGTAGAGCACCGCCGCCAAGTAAAGGAAGACCACGAGCGTGGGGATCATGGGCGGTACTTGGACGGGGGGGTGGGGGTAAAAGCAGAAATTTGGAAAGCAGAAAGCAGAAATTTACGAAAAGGCGGGATGCGGGCCGGCAAATCGCAAAGCAGAAATTGGGAAAGCAGAAAGCAGAAATTCTGCCGCTTTGGGGAATCTGGGGAATGCGGATTGCGGATTGCGGATTGCGGAACCGAAGCCGGAGCGGAAGACGGGGACGGCTCGGTCCCGCATGCGGGACCCCACCGGGGGAAGGGGGATGCGGAACTCGGAACGGAGGACTCGGCTCGGTCCCGCATGCGGGACCCTACCGGGGGGGAAGGGGGGGAGCTGTCCTCCAGGTGGGCGGGCCAGGCGTATTTCACCAGGAGGGCGAGGGTGGCGGAGGCCAGGAGGGTGTAGCCGACATGGTAGGCCAGGCCCACGGGCAGGAACCCGAAGAGCAGCGGCCGGATCCGGAGCCAATTCCAGCAGTCCTGATGCACGGCGTACACCAGTGCGACCAGCAGGAACAGCAGCCAGTTTTTCATGCGCCCCCTCAAAGCCCCGTGATTATTTGCCTGGCTGGGAGAGCTGGACGGTGGCTTGCCGGCCCGCATCCTGCAGGGCGTAAAGGTGCGTGTTGGAGGCGATGTAGAGCACGCCGTTGGCCACGATGGGAGTGGAATAGACCGGGGCGCCCAGGTTGGTCTCGAACAGGACCTTCTTCTCCTTGGTGGCAGCGAGGATCACGATGTCGCCGTCCTCATCGCCGGTGTAGACCTTGCCATCCGCGACCAGCGTGGAGCCCCACATGTGGGCCTTCATGTCGTGGGTCCAGAAGAGCTTGCCGGTGTGGGCGTCCAGGCAATAGACGAAGCCGGAGAAGTCGTTGATGAAGAGCAGCCCTTCCGGGGTGATGGAGACGGTGGAGATGGTACGGTTGATCTTGTCAAAGTTCCAGATCTTGGCGGTCTGGGTGACGTCGCCGGTCTTGGTGGGGTCCAGGCAGAGGAGGTTGCCCACGCCCTCGCCGTGCTCGGGGTCCTGGCCCACGGCCACGTAGATGCGGTTCTGCCAGAGGACCGGGGTGGCGTTGATCTCGCTGGGACCCTCAGCGGCCGGGTACTTGATCGGCTTGCCATCCTTGACCTTGCGGTCGGGCGGGTTGCAATCGAACCACCAGACCTTCTTGAGGAAATCGGTGTCGTCCACCTTGGCGGGCTTGGCATCGAAGGCGTAGCAGAAGCCGTCGCCGCCGCCGAAGAAGATGAGGGGGCGGCCGTTGACGGTGCCGGCGGAGGGGGAGGACCACTGGCCGTGGAAGATGCGGGTGCCGATGCCGGCGTCATCCTCGCCGGCGAGCTTGCCGGTGAGCTTGTTGATGGCCACGAGGCTCGGGGCGTGGGGGGAGGGGATGTTGACGTGCGTCCAGTCCTGGCCGTTGGAGGTGCAGGCATAGATCAGGTCATCCACGACGATGAGGGAGGAGTTGGAGGCGTTGTGGGGGAAGACGCCCAGCTCATCCATCATGTCGTAGCGCCAGATGATGTCAGCATCCTTGGCGCTGATCTTGGCAGGGGGGCGGCCGGGGCCAGCGACGTACTGGGCCTCGGTCTGGAATTCGCCGTCGTTGCCGTTGGCCATGCCCTCGGTGTCGAGGCACATCACCTCGCAGCGGCTGGTGACCAGGTAAACGCGGTTGCCCTCGACGCAGGGGGAGGCCAGGAGGCCGAGGTTCTCCCAGTCATTGACCTTGCCGGAGGCGAGCTTGGGCACGACGAGCTGCCAGAGGAAATCGCCGGTCTTCTCATCGAAGCAGAGCAGCACGCTGCGGTCGCCCTGGTGCTGGGGGTCGCGGGGGTACTCGTTATTGGTGCCGATATAGACCTTGCCGCCGGCCACCGAGACATTGCCGTAGGCCTGGGAGCCGAGGCGGGCGACCCACTTGACGTTCTTAGCGGCGGTCAGGTCAACCTCCTGGCTGCCGGACTTGAGCTTGCCGGGGTTGAACTCCCGGGGCAGGCCGACCATGGGGGAGTACATGTTCCGGCCGGGGTCCTTGCCGCCCCAACGGGGCCAGTCCTGGGCCGCGAGGGTGCCGGCCAGGGTGAGGCAGGCGAGGCTGGTGCGGAGGAAAAGAGAGGAATCGATGCGCATATTAAGGTTTGGCAGAGGCGTTGTCAGTGACGGAGATATTGTCCAGGTAAACCCGCATCTCCTGGGGGGAGAAGCCGAAGATGCCGGGGCTGCCCTGGGTGTTCACGTGGCGATGGGGGGCCGAGAAGGTCCAGGCTTCCGGCTCCGGGTCGCCCTTCTTCCAGGCCTTGGCGCGGATGACGCCGGAGCCATCGGGCTGGGCATCGACGCGGGCCTTAAGGGTGTACCAGGTGTTGGCGGACCACTTGAAGGGGGTGGAAAAGCGGAACAGCTCCTGGTTGGAGCTGATCTCCAGGTTCTGCTCGTTGCCCTTCAGGACGACCACATAACGCTGGTTGATCACGCCCACGTCCGACATCTTCCGGCGGTTGCCTTCGCTCATCACGTCAGCCTGGATGGTATAGCCGCTCAGCTCAGGCGCGCCGAAGAAGACAAAGGCGCGCTGGAAGAACTTGTTGTCGATGGTCTTGGTGAGGGCCTTGTTGCCGTCCTTCTCGCGGACCTCGAACTTGAAGCGGGCGCCGATCCAGGGGAGCGGGGGATAGGCGAAGGGGGTGGCGGGCTCAAAGGAGTTCGTGGTGGACTGGTCGAGGGTGAAGCCCTCGAAATTCTCCGTCAGCGGCAGGCCGGGGAGGACGCGGCCGCGGAAGTAGCCCTTGAGGCCCTGGAACTCGGCCTTGAACGCGCCGGCGGAGGGGACCACCTGGGCGTCGGCCACCAGGGTGCCGTCGGGCTTGAAGGCGGCGAGCAGCTTGGACTTGACCCGGGCGGTGGGCGGGATGAAGGACTCCCATTTCACCTGGGCGGGATCAATATTATCCTGGACCGTGAAGCCCCGGGCGTCGAGCGAGCGGACGCGGAAGCTGGCGGTGGCGCCGGGCTTGAGCAGGACCTCCGCCGGGATCACCTGCAGCTGGGTGGCGGGGCCGGGAGCGGGCCAGGCCTCGGTTTTCGCGGCCGGGAGGCCGGGGTTTTGGCCAGCGCGGCCGAAGGCGTACACCTTCAGGGAGGTCTGCACATAAACCTTGCCGTTGTAAGCGGTGGGGGTGCCGAAGCAGCGGCCCTCCAGCTCCAGGTGGGCCACGATGCGGCCCTCGGTATCGGACGGCTCCACCACGTAGAAGGCACCCTTGTTGCCGGCGTCGCTGGAGCCGTCGCCCTTGCCGGCGGGGTCCTCCAGAATGGGGACGTAGAGGCGGCCATCGGCGAAGAGCGGGCAGGCGTTGCGCTGCTCAATGCCGAGCTTGAGCTTCCAGAGGACTTTGCCGGACCCGGCATCCACGGCGCAGAGGTCGCCCTTTTCCGCCACCACAAAGATGCGGTTGCCGGCGAGGATGGGGGAACTGGTGCTGGAGGAAATATCCACGGCCCAGAGCTCCTGCTTGGCGCGGTCCAGGATCATCGGGCCATCGGCGATGTTGGTGGGGAACACCTTGGGCAGCTTCAGGGCCACCATCTGGCCCAGCTCGTAGGGGGTGCCGAAGATGGCGATGATCTGCTCGTCGCGGTGGAGCAGGACGGTGGCGTTGATGCCGGCCTTGAAGAGGGGCATGCGCCAGATCGGCTCGCCCGTGCGGGCGTTGACGCAGACGACGCTGCCATCCCCGGTGGCGGAGTAGAAGACGCGGCGGCCATCGAGCCAGGCGAGGATGGGCTGGGAGAAGGAGTTATCCTTGGGGCGGTCGCCGGGGGCGGAGGCCCAGACGAGGTGGCCGGTCTTTTTGTCAAAGGCATAGAAGCGGTCGCCGCCCGCGCCCTGGGCGCCCCAGTTGGCGGTGATGCCGCGGGTGATGACCAGGTCCTGATCCACAACCGGGCTGGCGGTGCGGCTGTTGGGAAAGGTCAGTCGGCCATAGGATTCCATCAGGTAATGCCGCCAGACGAGCTTGCCTTCCGGGGTGAAGCAGGCCAGGAAGCCCTGGGTGCCCTGGACGATGACATTGCCGGTCTCGGGATCAATGACCGGGCTGGAGGTGGCGTAGCGCAGGTAGATGGTGTCGCTCAGGTAGTCATTCTCCATCCAGGCCCAGAGGCGTTTGCCGGTCTCGGCATCGAAGCAGGCCACGCCCTCCTTCAAATCGGCCCCTTCCCCCTCATAGCCCATGAGGTAGAGGCGGCCGTTGGCGATCACCGGGGTGGACTTGCCGGCGAAATCGGCGGTCCAGAGGAGAGAATCGGGTTTGAGGGAAGGCCGGGCCGGGAGGCCGATCTCGGCGGAAACGCCGTGCTGGTCGGGCCCGCGCCAGTTGAGCCAGCCATCGACGGCGGCGCGCGCCGGGGTGACAGCGCCCAGGCAAAGAACGGCTGTCCAGCCGCAAAGCCACTGTTTAAACTGTGTTGCGGTTGGTTTCACCCCGGGATTGCCCTGAGACAGACCCAGCCGTTGCCGCCACTGACGTGATTCCATGATGCTAATGAATAAAATACAATCCTATAATGACTCAAGGTGGGCCGGAATGCAAATAGGCAATAAGACCTGCTGACCACGGACTACGGACTACTGACCAAAACAGCGCAGTCCCACTGGGACTGGAAGATCGCAGAGGGAAGAGAGGATAACAGGTGAAGCCCAGGGATTTTAGGGCAAGCGAAAGCGTGGCAAACGAATTGAAGGCAAGGGCCATCCAAAATAAATTCGGGTTGGACGGGCAGGGGTTCAGAAAAACCCTGAACCGGTAAAGAAATAGTAAACTTTTGTCCGAACCACCCAGCCGTTCTTTGACATTGTTCTAGTGGTATTGCGGACCGGGCCGAAGATCCGGGAGATTGTTTGCCCCAGCAGGAGGGAAAGCCAAATCCTGGTGGGGTGAGGCTCCCGCCGAGACATCCCCGTTCTCATTCCGCCTTTCCTCCCGATTTCACTTTCCAGTCACGTCCAGTCATCTTTGGCCATGCTGCCATCAACCAAGAACCGACTTTCTGCTGCCATTTAGTCCACCGGGAAACCCTCCAGCTTTGTTGGAGGACTCCAAGAGTTTGACAATTCCGGGAATATCCTCTGGTTTAGGGGCTGGGAAGTCGCAAGCGTGGTGTTGAGGGGTGTGTTTACTGAGCCCCGCCCTTGTGATAAAATCTCAAAGCAGTTGAAGGTGGCACAGTAGGCCACGTTGCAGAACGATGAACGGAAATGCTACAGCAAAGGGTTTGGCATGCGAATTAGCGAAGCTCGCCGGCTTTGAGCCGGCTCCCGTGATTCAAGCCTCCGGCTTTGCCGGAGGTCGCTGACTGCCATGAAATCACAGGAATGAAATTTGGCAAACCCGGAGTTCGGCTTCATTTATTTTCGAGATGGCAGACAGAAAACAACAACAGCCTGAGCCGGAGATGAAGTCGCCTCGACATTAAATGACCGGCATCGGCCTTTGCCGGTGCGTCTGCCATCATTTCCGAGTCATTCAAATACTCTCCCTTTGCACCGGGAAGGGCTTCTACCGGAGCGATATCGTCAGGCGATAAAAATGCGTGGCGGCCACCGCCGGGGTGAAGCGCTGCACGATTCGGTCAGTAGCCCCAACTTCCGGAGGATCCGCCAAAGCGAGGTTGTTGAATGGGGTGACGAGCGTCGGCGTGTGCTGGATTCCGAAAACGAAACGGTCGCGGTACGCGGCTGGCCACTGCCACCGCAAATAATAGCCGACCGCATCGCGCTCCAGCGTCAGGGCCGGCACCCCGATGGCAACCGGATCACCGGCAGGATGGTTGAGTTGGTCCATGGGATCCGTTCCTTCCAGCATTTCCTGAAGGTTGGAAAAGTGATCGTCATCAGCATCAGCAAAGGGTGAGACAAGCCCAACGCCGCCAAAAAACTGCCGCTCCCACGAGTCCACCAGAAGATTGCCGCTGTCGAGATCGGAAGCGAGCGGAAGGCTGTCCAGAGTGACGGCCACAACCTCCATGGCCGGGGTTCCGCAGGCGGAATTGGTGAGGTCCAAGTAGCCGGCCGCACGGCAGGTGGCTCCGGGAAGCAGGTTGAACCCGTCAGGAAAAGCGAAAGGCATGCCGGCCGAATCAACCAGGGAATAAGGTCCGCCGAGCAGGCCATCCATGAGGCGGCAGGAGCTGGCGAGGGTATCCGCACGGACCCGCAGAGTCAGGTTGGTGAGGGGCCGGCTGGGCACGGCGGCCAACAACCGGGCCGCCGCCACCGTGGCATCGGAAAACTGGCCTGAGGAGGTGGCCAGCGCCTGGTAGTTTGAATCAAAGGTTCCCAGCCAAAGGAAGCGCCGCAATTCGTCCACCGGGGACAGGAAAGTGGCAGGGTTATCGTTGTTATACCGGGCGGAGATGGCATAAATATCCCGCGCCACCGTGCGCAGGCTGGTCATCTGCGGCGTAGGGGAAGCGGTCAGGACCTGGTTGGTGATGAAACGGTGGATGGTTTGCAGCAGGTAGCCGGGCTGATCAAGGGCCGCGTGCTCCAGGGCTAGGAGCATCGCCTGGGGGGGATTGGTGCGGGGCAGGTCAGCCACGCGGAAGGGGAACAACGTCAGATTGGTCCAGGGCACAAAGCCGCGCTGCCCGAGAAGCTGCGCCACCTTCTGCTCGAACAGGAGAGCGGCAAGGGTGTAGTTGGGCGTCAGGGAGTTTGTCAGGGTGCCGCGCGGAAGGCTCTTCAGGGCGTTGGAGGCGGCCGTCACCCAGGCATTGGCGGCATTGGTGATATTGCCAGCCACATAAGTGTTCGAAATGGTGGGAAACCGCAGGGCGGGAACCGGCGTGAGGGAGAGCAGCTCCCTCCCCATCCGCTGGTCAGCATTGGTGCAGACGATTGAGAAGTGGGACTCGGAGGCGAGGGTCACCAGGCGATTTTCTGCGATGATTGGCACGTTGGTCAGATAAGCCCGCGGCCAGGTGTTGGTGGCGATTACGCCGTAGCGCAGCAGGCTGCCCTGCAGGTCATGTGCCCGCACCGGAGTGTTGGTGAAGCCCGTGGTGCTGGCAGCCTTGTACGGATCCCAGGGCGAGAGCGTGACCCGGATATCATAGGCGGCCTGATCGTCCAGATGGGCGGTGTGGACAGGCTTGCTGGCGGCCGATCGAGGGTCCGTGCCGCGAACCAACTCCTCCAGGTCGGTGAATCCATCCCCATCCGCATCGGCAGTCCCGGTGAGGCCCAGGCCCAACGCCGCTTTGACGTAGTCAGGGATGCCATCCCCCTTGGTATCCATCGCCCCGGGATTGCTGGTGAACACATAGCTGGCGGATCGGATCGGCGATTTCGAGAAGCTGCCTGCAGTCCGGGCGTAATACTGCACCGTGGAATTGGTGACGAGACAGAGGGAAGCCGTGTTGGTCCAAACAGCCCATCCCCCATTTCCGACGCGATAGGAGATGACCGCCGTGGGATCCGTGGGGGTGAAACTCAGCTGGATGGCAGCCGGATAGGTCCCGGCGGGCGGGGCAATGGAGACATCGGCAACCGAGTCACCCGCCGGCGCATTCAGACTGAAAAGCGAGATGGCATTGGAGTACTGGTTGGCCAGGGCAAAGCGGGCGAGCGGATGCGCCTGCCCAACCGAGGCAACCTTGGCCCCGGCCAGCCCCTGCGTGGAGCCCAGGAAGGATTCCAAACGGACGTAAAGGTTGGTCGGCGATCCGGAGAACACCGGGGCCCCGGCCCAGTCACCCGCGTTGTTGACGCGCAGAAGCCCCGGGGAATTCGTGACAAATGGCTCATACTGGAATTGCAGAACGTTGCCGGAGGCGCTGTACGCATTCACCCGCGGCAGATCCCCGGAGGCGGCCCGGACGTAGCCAGCTCCGTCCCATCGCCACTGCTCAAACGCGGTGGATACATTCACTCCGAGGGGGGCGGAATACAGGGTCCAGCCCCCCCTGCCATCTGGGCCCACACCCGTGAAGTGGGCCCCTTCGGCCCCGGAGAATGAGCGCAACAAAACCGGATTGGTCCAGCCGTTAAAGGAATACACCCCGGCTGACTGGCCGCCCGAGCTGATGGCCAGCAGCCGGTTGGTGCCCCCCCCGGAAACCACAAACAGCTGGTCGGTATTGGTGGGGAAATCAAAGCAGATGGGCGTTTCCAAACCGTAGGTGCCGGGAGTTGGCTCCCAAACCTGGTAACGGCACATCAGCGTGGTCCCCGGCCAGTAAAGGAGGATCTGGGTATAGGCGTTGGTGGGGATGAACTGGTCGCAGAGGTATTCCGCCGGCCGGGAGTTGGTGGGAAAGCTGAAGTAATCAATCCAAACGTTTATCCCGGCAGAAAGGTCAAGCAGGGTGAAATAATCCTTGTCCGCAGTCCCGCGTTGCAGCACTGCCAACCGGGGCGAACGGTTCGTATGGAGCAGGACTGCGTTGGGGGAAGTCCTGAGAAATCCAACGGACGCATCGAGGAGAGGAGTCCGGTTGGTGGTCCCCACGTTCCGCACGAGCGTCTCGCGGTTGGCTGAGGCGCCATTGAGGCAACTGGCGACATACAAGTCGCCAAAGGCGTTATTGTTGGTGCCGCCGATATCGATCACCGCACAGGCGTTGGGCCCCAGGGAGGGGATGAATACGCCAACCGGCTGGGAGACAGCTGCCGCAGTGTTCGTGGCGTCCACGATGGAGACACGGTTGGCAGCCGGACCGGTGGCAGCCAGCGAATCAAACGCCAAACTGCTCAGGCGCCCCACCCCCAATCCGGTGGCCTGCGCCACGCCGCTGGCCCGGGCAGCGGTCCAAGAGTAGCTGCCTGTGGGAGACTGGTAACCGATCCGAAAGGCACCGGTGAGGCGATCCAAAATCACCAGATCCGGATAGCCATTGCCATCAAAATCACCGGCCGACTGAAACTCCTCCGCGGACGGATACACGAAGGGCGGAGCCGCGAATCCGGTACGGATCAGGGCGAGGGCCAACAGGACGATAAGATGGCGTGCTTTCATGGGACAGTGACCTCGTTGCTCGGGATGATCTGGTCAATTTCGTGGTTGTCTTTGAACCGGACGAAAAGATAGCGGTAAGATGCCCCGGAGATGACGGGCTGCGTGTCCGTGAGCCACAGGTAAAGCCGGGAAGTCTGGGTGGCGGCATCAGGCACAGTGGTAACCGTCACAAAGGGGTCGTGCAGGATCGAGTTCGTGGTGCTCCCCGCAATAAGCTTTTGCCAGGCCACTGTCTCCATCAGCGGGCTGACCTGGATCACGTCCTTTGACACCACAGGATGCAGGCTGTTCGTGACCGGAATGCGGTAAAGCACCCCGGCAAAGAGCGACTGGCCATTGGTGCCGGTCAGGAGGATCGAGTTGGGATCGAGCACCTGGCCAACAATTCGGGCCGGGTGCCGCTTGGTCTCAACCTGGCTGGTAACCGGCAGCAGCGTCTGACCAATAAGCACGGCGTTACCATTGAAAAGCGTGGCAGCCAAATACGGCGTGGCGCTGGCCGGGTCCAAATGCGCCGCCAGCAAACCGGATGGCCAGGCGTTGGAGGAGGCGGTGGGCAAAGGCCGGGCTGGCCAGGCAACCACCGGCCCGGGGACGTTGGTCGGAACCCAGGTGAAAGTCTTTACGTCGCAATAGCCACCCGGATATCCGCCCCGCCCTATCGCACGCACAGATACCGCGTAGGTCTTATCCGCCTCAATGTCACAATCCACCGTGAAATTGGCCTCGTCCCCAAAGGCCGGACCAATGCGGGGGGACGTGAAGGTCGAAAAATTGGCCTCAATGATATTGGTGCCGTTGTTGGTGAAGGTGACAGGCACCGGCACAGCCCCGGAATTGACCAGCATGGAGGAAATCTGGTCTGGAGGAGACTCCTGCAGGCGGGCCACGCGGACGTCAAAACGCTCCACACCATAGGGGGAGCAGAACCAGGAAAGCCTCATACCCGGACTGGCGGCGGTACCGCGAGAACGTATCTTGGCAAGCACGGGCACCGGCAGCGGGGTAGACGGCTCGCACTCCACACATTTCATGGGCGTGATGGGACCGGGATTCCCGTTGGGGTCAAGGAATTGCAGAAAGAAGCAGATCGACCCGCCGTTGGGAGGCAGCGTATTCTCAATTAACTCGATTGTGCTCGCGATATTGGTGGCGGGGCCCTGCGCCAGCAGGGTCATGGGCCCGGCATCCACCCGCCGGAAGGCGCGGTACTCCCAGGCGCCCAGCGGGGGAAAGATCAAGAGCTTGATCCCTCCAATGTCCCCTATGCCGCCACGGGGATGATGCTGGCAAAGGGAGCTATCATCCGTCAGCGCCACCCGGTCAATCTTGGCGATTGCGCGAAAAACGGGCCGGGCCACCTTGTTCGTGGCCGGTATCGCGGGCTGGCCAATCGCAAAATCTGACACCTTGCCGCTAGGCAGGGCCGCACGGCAGGAAACCTGCAGGGCGGTGACCTCAGACAACTGCGGAGGCTTGGCGTCTCGGCTGCCACGCGGCAGCCGAACCCGGGTGGCCACCTGGTCCTCACCATTGAAGTACAGCCTGCTCGTGGCGACCGTCAGGTTGGTGTTTCCATAAGTTGCCTGCACCACAAATTCAGCCCAATCAAAACGGCGTTCCACATCCCGGCAGAGCACCAGCAGGCTGATGTCTGTTGTCCCGGTCTCTGCCGCCACCGAAGACCCTTCATAAAAAACCTGGGGTGTGAGACAGTTGATGGAGACAACGCCGGTACCGGCACCAGGGCCGATCCGATCCCGCAGAACGCCAAAGGCGGGCCCGGCGGGAGCCGACAAATTCACATCGCAGGCGGCGGCATCGGCGGCGCGGACAGAATACCAAAACGTATGCCCATAGGCACCCCACGCCCCCGGCGCCGGGTCCAGGAACGTGTTGTTGGTGGCCTCCTTGATATGGGCCACCACACCGATGCGGTTGGAGAGCGCGTAGCGGGAAAGCGACGTGAATTCAACCAGGTTGGTCCAGCGGTAAATCCAATAGGCGGTGATCTCATCGTTGGTGCGCAGATTCTGGCGCCAGTTGACCCGGAGGGTCTGCTGGGAAATCTTGGGGCCGGGGAGATACCGGTAATCGTTTTCCACCGCCACCGCCGTGGGCGGCAACGGAGGCATGCGATCGCAGACCGTGACCAGGGTGCCTGGCGAGAGGGTTCCATCACGCCCCAGCACATCCCGGGCGGCTGCGTAATAGATGAATTGGGCCCCGTTGGTGAACCCGTAATTGTGGTAGTTGGTGCGACCGCGGCCATCGTCATCCATCACAAAAAACGTGTTGGTATCCCCCGGCGAAACAATATTGGAAGCTTCATCCATGGAGAAAGGACGCACCGGGGTGATCGGCGTGCGGTTGACGCGTTTGGCCACGGCCGGCGAATTGGCTGTCAGGCTAAGCAGGGCGGCCATCGGCGGGGTGTTGGAAATGCCCCAGCCCTGGGCGGAGGCGTACGGCAGGGAAACGCGATAGAGATTGTAACCAAACTGCATCAGCGACACCCGACGGAGCTCATCGGGAGTGCCCCAGCGCAGGCGCACGTTCAAGTCCCCCATGGCGGACTTTTCCCGGAGTTCAACCGGGCGGCCAGGCGTCGGCAGAACCACCGGACGGCCCGCCTCAACGGTCACGCGGCCGATGACCGCAATGTCCTGGTTTGCTGCCACGTCGAAGGAACGCACCTCAAAAGTGGTGGAACCTAACCCAATCGTCTGGGCGTGGGCCAACCCCAAGGCGAGACTGACCCCGGGATGATGGCGCGCCAGCAGCAGCAGGTTGGGAAAGCGGCGCGGATCCCCGACGGAGCCACGAATAACCGCGGATAGCTGCTCTGCCCGCGTGATGGCTGCCGCCGGGATAAAGCTGCCAAAAAGGGAGGAGAGGTCCTCCTGCAGGCGGAACGGATGGTCTCCAACGTACTGGGCCCGCTGGAGCAAAGGCTCGATGACACGGGCATCCGTCTGCATCGACACAATGGCCGTGCGCACATAAAGGCTGCTGTTGGTGGCTTCACCGGGCTTGGCATAGACTGCAAAAGCCCGGTTAGTCAGTAATCCGGGCTGGGTGGCCTGCCAAAGAATGTAAGCCCAATCCCGGCCGGAGGAATCCCGGGTGGTGGTTCCCACCGTGTAAATGATGTCTCCGATCCCCTGCCCGGCAGAAGGCCAGACAGGCAGGACCGCCGCTACTGCCAACGCCCAAAGCCATTTGCCCATCCGGCGGACGCCTAAATATTTACTCATAACAATCAATCCAGATGCCAAGACTTGTTAACGTAGGAAATGCTCACAGACTTGCTCACCGAAATGCAGAACGGGCAGGGCCCGACCTCGGCCTCGAAGTAGCCATTGCCGGTAAAACGAAGGTCATCGCCGCGTTTGACCCCGATCATGGTGATCTCACCTGAGATGCTCACAAGGCAGAGCAGCTCCCCGGCCACGCCGAGAAACATTTTCCCGCCATAGGTCGGCCCCTCGGTGAAATAAAACGCCCCGGCCCCAACGCCGGCCGACACGCTGAAAAGACACGAGGCAGGCACACCCGTCACCATCTCGGAAACCGGCAGCCAGCCCTGCGCATAGCAGTACGCACCAGTGAATGGCGGATCGCCCAGCACCTTGGCAACATCGGGATCAATCAGCAGCAGGGGATCAAGGCTGCACGTTTTGCCGAAAAAGGCGGCGCCGGAGAAATCATAGCCGTTCATCCGTACCCCGCCCCGCAGGGCGAGGTAGTTCTCGTATTTGCCCATGGCCATGGCCACCGCAAGATCATGCAGGACAAACGCCTCAAAGCTCAGCTCTCCCAGCAGTTCCAGCTGCCCACCAACATTGACCGGGTAGGGGGAAGACCCATCAAAGGTGAACTTGGTCTGAACATTCGCCTCGAGATCGGGGCTCAGCCAGTGGATGGGAATCCGCGTGGCCCCGAGCGTGACCTCGGTGGCGGGCGCATTGGAGTCGTAGCAGGAGGTGGGGCTCCCATCCGATGTCAGCTCTCGGATCAGCAGAAAGGCGTTCAGTTCGAGGTCATCCGGCACCTTGAGCTGAAAGTGGCCGTCAATTCTGAGCTCGGTGAGCGACTCGCCGTTCACGATTGCGTGGCCGTTGAGCTGCCCCGCGCCAAGAACCTCGTTGACATCGCCCAGGCATTGGTTGATCGAATTGTCCAGCTCGGCCAGCGACTGCCCGATCAGGTCGCGCAGCACGCCGTTCAACTGCTGGAAAACCGAGTCCAGCTGGGACTTCATCGCGGCATCGACATCGTAGAGCCGCTGGCGGAGGCTGGATTGGATTTTGGCAGCAGCATCGGTGCCGCAGAATTCATCCTCGATATGCTGCCGGATAAACGCCTTCACCTCGCTGGCGGGCAGATGTTGGAAAGGGTTGTCCACCGAGTAGTTCAACTGGCCGAAGTACTGGGTGACTGACATGGAAACCCGCAGCCCGAGGTTGGTGAACTGCCCGGGGTAGGCGTTCATGACCTGCTGCAATTCCTGGGCGAACTGGGCGCCCGCATCCAGGTTGGTGCTTACCTGGACGAGCGCCGAACGGGTGGCGATCAGCTGGGTCGTCAGCTCGGTGAGAACCGGCTTTAAATCGGCCACCGCCTGATCCAGAACGGGTCCGGCCACCGCATCCACAAATTCGCCGGCAAACTGCCCGGCGAGCGATTGAACCAGCTTGGGAACAACCGGGAAGTTCTCCCCCTCCCGGGCAATGAGCCCTTGAACTTCCTCCCCCAAAGGAACCCCGTCGGCGCCCGCAGAGATGGTTCCCACGATCGCGTTGATGCTGTTAGTGGCATCACCGATGTACCGCTGCAGCTGGCCAATCAGGTTGGTGGAGGCGCTTAGACCGTTGCCGAGGCCCAGGAGAATCTGGTTGAGGTTGCCTGCTGCGGCGCCCGGGCCGGTGCCGAGGAAAAACGCGACGTTGTTCGATTGAACCCCCTGCAGAAACTGCTGGCCCTTGGACGCGGTGGGGTTGGCCATGACCGCCGCCCAGTTGTTCGACAGTTGGGTGTAGTACCGGTCAATCAATGGATCAACAGTTTTGTCGAAAACGCCATCCAGCAGCCGATTGAGCTGCGTATCCAGGAGCTGATTCATGCGATCCAAACCCTGGTTCAGCACATCGCGCACCGGCGCCGACGCCGCCTCAGCCACGGCGGCACTGACACCCGTCGACTCATCAATTGCGTTGAAAGCCAGGTTGGCCACGCTGATCTGCGGCAGGCCGTCATACTGCGCCCCGAAATTGATCTCAGCGCGCAAGCCGTCCAGGTACTTGATCTCATGCTGCACATCCACCACCAGCAGCTCGGCCTTAACCTGCTGCCAGGATTTGAAGGAGCGCAGATCGCTGTTCCAGGACAACGGGTAGTCAAAGTTTACCACCCCGAGCCAGACACGCTGGGCCCGCGGATGGTATTTTTCCTCCGAATTATCCCTGTACTTGGTCACGGTCAGGCCGCCCGCGCTGCCCGGCCAACCGCTGTTGGCCCCATCAAACAGGTTCGTTTGAAAAGGGGTGAAGCCGGTCAGGGTTTCCACCCAGCCGAGCGGATCCCCGGAGGCCCCCTCGCGCGGCCATCCACCCGCCAGGTGAATGGGGGTGCTGCCCGGGGCGCCATTGGTGCGGCAGCTGGTCTGCAGGTGAAGCTGCAGATCCTCGAAGAACGGCACATCCAGTTTGCCAAAGAGGTTGATCCAGCCTGCGCTGCCACCCGGGTCCTGGGCAAAAGTATTGTAATAGCCATCTTGGGCGGGGGTGAAGGTGTAGGTGCTGCCGTTGGGGCCGTCAAAGCGCATCACGTTGGGCACCTTAAGACGGGAGGTTATCCCCGCCAGACCGAAGCTCGCCGGAATCATGTCGCCGCTGGAGAAAAAACCGATCTCCCCAAACAAGGAGTTGGTGAAGTGGCTGGCATGCCCCTCGATGCCCAGGATCAGGTAGCCCTCCAGCGGGGGGCACGCGATCGGGGTCTGAAAACGCAGCGTGTAAACCTTGAAGTCCGCCAGCCAGTAGCTGAGGAATTTGTTGCCCTCCCCCTCCGCCACTTCCGCACGATCCGGCTGCCCCAGGCAGGTGAAGGTGAGGCTTTCAAAGCCATTGGTGAACTTGGCCGGGCCACGCAATATGACGGAGCCATCCGTGAGCGAATCACGGTTCTGGCTGTCCAGGTAGGACAAGGCATAGGAGGCAAAGGTGAAGTCGTACCCCCATAGCTTGAGCGCGGCCGGAAAAGTATTGGGCACCGCCTGGTGGATGCCGGTCACGCCGGCGGGCCGCACATAGTACTTGGCCTCAGGAATCAGAATCCAGTCAATGCCGCGCAGGTTGGCAATGGTGCTGGAGGCGCGATGCTCGACATCGTTGGCCCGGAAATTAAGGCCGGCGTAATCCGCCAACCCGGCTGCATAGCCAGCGGACATCGGCCGTTCCAGCTGGGCTGGATTGTCGGCCATGGCGCCGGTGTAGAGAATCGTGGTCGGCCCCTGCAGGGAAGTCAGCAGTGAGGCATCCCCACGCACGAACACACCCGGCATATGGAACGCCCCTTCTGTAAAGGCGAGCGCTTTCTGGGCGAACTCGCTGATCGGGGTATCTATGTACCCCCAGGTGACGTCCGTGCTTTTCGTAAGCAGGCCGGACGCGACCAATCCGCCATCAGGAGTGAAATCGAAGCACCCGTTGGCAGAAATCACCTTGCCGTTGCCGCTTTTGTTCAGGCTGCCGCAGTCCGGGCAGCCCGCGTCGTAGGTCACCCCCACGGTGGCTGCCCCGGTGAGCTGGCTGCCAGGGCCAGGCACGGCCTGGTCATTGGTCACCGCAAGGTGCCCGGCACCCGACCAGCTGACCAAAGAATCGTAGGGGAAATGCGTGCGGAAAGAGGATGGGTTAATGGAGAAAGTGGCCGTGGTCAGGGCATTGCTGGATGTTCCGGTGCGAAACGTGGGGTTGCTGTCCGCACCCGCCAGACCGAGCCAATACCTGTCGTTGGAGCGCTTGTCGCCCATCAGGGTGGGGGCAACGAGCAGGTTGGAGACTGAGGTCAGGTAGTTGAAAGCATCCGCCCGGACGTAGGAGGCACCCGCGCCGGTCTTGAATAGCTCAAAACTGCCCGCCGCCACCGTCCAGGTCATCTGGCTGATCTCAAACCAAACCGGTTTGGACTCTTCCGCGGCATAAAGAGTGGCGCCGGGCGCATAAGTGAGCGAGGCCGAGCGCGGTGCCAGGCTCGCATTCAGGGAAACGCCGGTGAAGGGTACCTCCGATTGCAGAACGAGACTGTCGGTATTGGCGCGGTATCCCAAACCCAATGGCAGGCGGGCCGTCACGTCCGCCACTCCTCCGACCGGGTTCAAAGTCACCAACCCGCGGCGAAAGGCAATTCTGGTCACGCTGGCGACATCGGGGATGGGGGCGGCAAGGGTCACGCTGCCGACCGCCACAGAGGCATCCCCGTTGCTGGCCAGCTTGACCTCGAACGTGGCGGCGGTCGAATAGGTGTGCGCCGGACTGGCGATGACATAACCCCCGGGGCCGGAAAGGGTTGTGGGAACATAACCGCCTGAGGGCGCGTTGGTGGGAGGATCCCCCAGCAGGCGGGTCAGCCGGGTGGGTATGGCCCCGAAGAGCACCCGGCCGTTGAAATGCAGCAACTGCGTTTCGGAGGTTGACTCGTCATTGGCCAGCAGCACCTGACCGGTCAACGGGTTATTGGTGTGGGCCAGCGAAACCCTGAGGTAATAGGTTTTATTGACCGAATCCAGCTGCCCTTTGGGCTGAACTGACAAAGTGCGCGTGCCGGTGACGACCGCTGGAAACGGAAATATGAAAGCACGGACGAAGTTAGGCACGTCCACCAAAAAGGTGCTGGTATCGCTGACCAAGGGCACCTCATTGCCCAGGTTATCGTAGAGGGTGCTGGTAAACCTCACCCCCACCTGATTGGTTCCCAGCCCCGCCAGGTAGTTGTCCCAGCGCCGCAACTCAAAGTCCACAGAGACGGCAAAGGCATCGCTGCCGGCCAGGTTGGAGACGGCATACGTCTGCGTCCAGGCCGCCCCCTGCAGAGTGGCCAGCGCATTCAGGGAACTATCGGTGGTGGTATTGGTAAAATGGAAGTAGACCGCTGGAACAAGGCTGATGGAATTGATTGGCGATCCGTTGGTAAGCAGTTGGCACTCCAGATAATAGGTTTTCAGGTGGCTGAGCCGGACCGCTGGCACCAGGGAGGCCAGATTGGTCACCTGGAGGCTGGCCGCAGCAGGCACGGACAGCGTATTGGTCAAATCATAATACAGGGCCGCATTGGTGCCGGACCCGGTAAACAAAAGCTGCGGTTGCAGCGTTTGGGCATCGATCAGCTTAAACCTGGCCACCCCGTTCAGGGTGGTGTTGGTGCCGGTGAAATTTTCTGCGCGCCAGATGGCCTGGGACTGGATATTGGTGCGCGTCCCCAAGGGATCGTAGGCCAGCAGGTATCCCGAATAGTTGAGATTCGTGAGCGAAAGCAACGCCATCTCCAATGGCTGCGTGGAGGCCGTTACCCGGATGTCATCCAGATAAGCGCCCTCATAATTGTAAATGCTGTCGGCATCGAACTGAAAGCGGATCTGGGCACTGCTTCCCCCGTAACCGTTCAGGGTCAAGTTCACTTGCGCCCAGTTGGAGATGGAATCCGAGGTGTACCAAAGCAGGTTGGTCCCCACATAAACCTTCAGGTAGTCGTAGCTTCTTTCAATTGAGGGTGTTGAATACCAGAAGGATAGATTTGCCCGGGGATGGTTTGTCAGAGACACTGACCGGGTCATGTATGCCTGCATGTAATTCGTGTACCGGGGGGCGTTGGTTGTGCCAGTGTAACCGACGGCTGCGCAGTACCCCTTTCGCAGGCCGTCATGCGGGGCAACGCTGCCAAAGTCCGCATTCACATCGTCCCAGTAAGCCAGGCCGGCGGTGAGGTTGGAGTCGCCCACAGACCAACCAGAGGGAAAGGAGTGATAAAGGGGAAATCCGCCTGAAATCGTCCAGTAGCCCTCGAAATCTTCGTTCAACAGGACGGTCTGCGCACCCGTGGAAAAGGATGAAAACACACCGGCCGACAGAAGCAGCCAGAGCCAGCGGGAAAGACCTGCGCCAAGCTTGACCCTGGCAGCCGCCCATGTTTTTAGGATTTTGCCATTTTTCATGCTGGTTAGCGTATTTGAGGGGAAATCGTTGGACGGACTGTTGCTGGATCAGTCTCCGGCGCGTCCCAAGCGTCCCTGCCAGTGCCCTTCGCTGGTGGAAACAAAATGTAGCGCGCGGGGCCGGCACTCGCCTTTTGAAGCGTTGGCGGTGTCTTTTCCTGCGGCAATGGAAACGCCTGGGACATCACAGTGGTTTTTCTGAGTAAGTTACACTAAGCCATTGTGGCATCAAGCTAATGTTGCCAGCGTGACAGTATTTGTTGCGAACGTTAAAAAACGGGTCCGTTAGTTGAAAAAAACACACAAGTGAAGCTGATTTAGATGCACTGGGCGTGTGTGGAAGACTGTCAAACGAAGTTAAGTCGGATACCGTATCAAGTCGACGTTGCTTGAAAGTGGTCAATCATGGACTCCGCTTACAATCTTGGTACTGCCCGCCAGTCCCTACCTCTGGGTTGATCCAGACTCGGGGGCAATGCCGTGGCGGTTCTACCGTGCGGTTCCGGTGGATTAATGGGGTTTCGATCCTGGTCACGGTCAGCGAGCGGTGCCCCAAGGGCGGGCTTGCGTGCGAGGCTCACCGTGAGCGGGGTCCCATCGCATTCCTCATTCCGCCTTCGGATGTGGCCCCGTGGCCGATATTGACCGGAGAAAGGGGGCAAGGAGGCAATCCGTCTTGGGCTTCCCCTTTGCCTGGATTGAAAACGAAAACCGTTTGAACGGAAAAACGTGGAAATACCGGCGCGGTCAGCCTGCGGTTTGGCTTGTGAATTCCCATTGGAATATCGGGGATATCGGGTGGGCAGGGGATGGATGGGTTCAGAAAAACCCTGAACCGGTAAAGAAAAAGTAACGTTTTAGTAAACTCTTGTCCGAATGCGTCCAGCCGATCTTTGGCATTGTTCCTGGTGGTACTACGCCGCAGATCCGGGAGATAGTTTGCCCCGGCAGGATGGAAAGCCGAATCCTGGTGGGGTGAGTGCCTGGTGGGGTGAGGCTCCTGCCGAACCGCGTGCGACGTCCCCTCCTCCACATCCTCATCCTTGCTGCCGCCCCTTCCGATTTCCTCACCAAGATGGGCGCGGTTGGTGTTGATGCCGCTGGGGTGCATTTCGTGCGACCCGCCCATGTTCCTCCATGGGCTCCCGGTCGCCACCGCCGAGCTCAAGCCCGATTTCACCCGGTCCATTTCCCCCGCCAGCACATCCCTTGAAGGGGGTGCCAGCCTGGCAATAGGCCCTTCGTGGTGACGTTCACAACAAATACAGACACGCTCATCGAATTCCTTTGTTTTAATGTAATGTAATTGTGGAAGGTGTCGATACCGACGCTTCGAACTACTGTCGTGGTGGCGTGTCACTGCAATCTGTAGTCGCACTGCTTTTATGCAAACAACTCAAACCTTATGGCTCAAGCGGAGTCCTTCACCTTTGGTGTTGGGGCAGTTTTCCCCCGCTCTCCCGCATTCAATCTCGGCGGGTGGCTACACCAACGCCGCGACCCCAAGGGTTGACCTGGATGGCAAGGCCACCGCCCAATAATCCGGTGCGGGTCTTGGTGTGAGCTGTGGTGACAAGGGCGCAGTGCGCCTGCGCCAAATGGATACTCCGTTTGGAAAAATGCACCCCTAGAATGCCGTGATAATTGAAATAACAAACATTAGCTGTAATAAACCATGCGGACCATAGGCGAGAAATTTGTGGCAATCCGACAGCAAGTCCTGTTTCTGGCCCTGTTTTTTGCCGCGGGGGCGGAAGTTGTGAGCGGGGAGGTGCCCGGCATCCTCAGTCACCAGGGCAAGCTGACGGTCAACGGCACAAATTTTACTGGCATGGCGCAGTTTAAATTCGCCTTGGTCACGAGTAATGCCTTGGCGGGCGAGCAATCCCTCTGGAGCCATAATGGCGGAAGTGCCGGTGGCGGTGAACCTACAGGGGTGTCGGTGGCGCTTGCGGTTGTGCGCGGTCTTTTCTCCGTCTATCTCGGAGATACCAACCTGGCGGGAATGACCAGACCGATTCCCACGCCCGTTTTCACCAACTCCGAGATCTACTTGAGGGTGTGGGTGGATGATGGGGTTAACGGATCGCAGCAATTGGTGCCCGACCGGCGCATCGTCTCGGTCGGCTATGCCTTGGTCGCCCGCACGGTGCTCGAAACTCCCTCCGCCGCCACCAATTTCACCGGATCGTTGGTGGGTGATGTCAACGGGTTGCAGGGTGCCACGGTGGTTGCGAGCGTCGGCGGAGTGTCCGCCACAAACGTCGCCAGCGGGGTTATTGCGGCCAATGCCGCAGCCGTGGCAAACACGCCCAGCACCCTTGTGCGGCGGGATGCCAGCGGCGGCTTTTCCGCTGGCACGGTGATGGGCAATTTTGT
>CAIYYI010000632.1 GCA_903930345.1 uncultured Verrucomicrobiota bacterium | reverse complement strand
GCTAGACTCAAAATCTGGTTCCCGTGAGGGAGTGGGGGTTCGAGCCCCTCCATCGGTACCAACTCAAACCCCGGTTTTCCCCTTTTCAATCCCCCCTTGGTGCCGTAGGTTCCCGGCCAATTGTTGCGCATGCCGAGTGTCTATATCAAAACGTACGGTTGCCAGATGAACGAACGGGACAGCGAAGCCGTGGCCGCCCAGCTTTTGGCCAGAGGGTACGTCTTGGCCAAGTCCGAGCAGACGGCGGACGTCATCCTGCTGAACACGTGCAGCGTGCGCGATTTCGCCGAGCAAAAGGCCATCGGAAAAATGACCAACCTGGCGGTCGAGACCCGGCGGCATCGCCCCCATGTGGTGCTCGGCTTCATGGGGTGCATGGCCCAAAGCCGAGGCCAAGGGCTGATCGACCAACTCCCGGATGTGGACCTCGTGCTCGGCACCCAGAAATTCCACCGCACAGCGGAGCACCTGGATGACCTGCTGGCGGGACGGAAGGACAAGGTGGTGGACGTGGCGGAGGAGGCGGGCAGCCAGGGGGCCATCCGCGAGCATCTGCTGGCCGGTTCCGGGCGCAAATCCGTCTCGGCCTTTGTCAGCATCATGCAGGGGTGCAACCAACACTGCACGTTCTGCATCGTCCCCTTCACGCGCGGCGAGGAGCGCAGCCGCACCATTCCCGACATTGTCACCGAGTGCCGCGAACTGGTGGCGCAAGGGGTGAGGGAAATCACCTTGCTGGGGCAGATCGTCACCAGCTTCGGCAAGCGCGACCTGCCCACCGTGGAGGGCCGATCCCCCTTCGTGCAGCTGCTGGATGCGGTCCACGAGATCGAGGGCTTGCAGCGGCTGCGGTTCACCTCGCCCCATCCCAAAGGGTACGGTGACGATCTGGTGGAGGCCTATGCGCGCCTGCCCAAGCTGGTGGAGAGCGCCCACATCCCGGTGCAGAGCGGCAGCGACCGCATCCTGAAACTGATGCACCGGGGCTACACCCGCGAGCGCTTTCTGGAGATCATCGGGAAGCTGCGCCAGGTACAGCCCGGCATGGGGTTGTGCACCGATATCATCGTCGGTTTCCCGGGGGAGACCGAGGCGGATTTTGAGGAGACGCTTTCCCTGGTGCGCGCGGCCCGCTTTGATCAGGCCTACATTTTCAAATACTCCCCGCGCAAGGACACTCCCGCCGCCGACCTGCCCGACCAGGTGCCACAGGCGGTGAAGGAGGAGCGCAACCAACGGCTCCTGGAGCTGATCAACCAGATGGCCGCCGAGCAATTTGGCGCCTGTGTGGGGCAGGTGGAGGAAATCCTGGTGGAAGGGCCGAGCAAAAAGAATCCGGTCCGCCTGACAGGCCGCACCCGGTCCAACAAGATCGTGGTATTTGAAGGGTCAGACCGCCACCTCGGCCAAGTGATCAAACTGCGGATCGTGCGGGCCGGATCCTTCACGTTGTACGGCGACCCTGCGATCATCAACCTGGACTGAGCCCAACCCCCAGGCGACCCGGCCTACATGGCGACGCCCCACCGGTAGCGGCAGGCATCTTTGCCTGCCGTAACCGGCGGCATCCCTGCCGCCGTCCCTGTTTTGTTCAACGCGCACCACGCCACAGCACCCGGCTGGAAGCCGGGTTCTACGGCAGGCAGGGATGCCCACCGCTACGAATAACCAGCCTATCCCATACCCCAACCCCGACCGCCAAGTTGTTCCGCCCTGCCAGCCAACCCACCATGCAAAACACCCCCGGCGACGAATCTCACCGGGGGTGTTTGATTAAAACAGAGCCTTACAGGATGACCGCGCCCGAAGCCGGGCGGGAGAGAAACAGGGTGGGCTTGATCTTCGTCCGGGCCTCGTATTCGGAGGCGATCCGGGCGGCGATTTCAGCCACCTTGCTGGTTTGCACCAGGGCCACGGCGCAGCCGCCAAAGCCACCCCCGGTCATGCGGCAGCCGTACACGCCACCAGCCATGCCGATGGAACGGCCGATGTCCACCACCACATCCAATTCCTCGCAACTGACATCGTAGTCGTCTCGCAGGGAGGCGTGGCTGGCGTACATGTGCTGTCCGGCAGCTTCCCACCGGCCGGCGCGGATCTCCGCCACGGCCTTGACCGTGCGGTCGATCTCCCCGATCACGTGGCGAGCGCGGCGATACACCACCTCGTCCAGTTTGCCACGGGCAGCATCCAGCACGGGCTGGGTGGCCGAGCGCAGGGAAGGCAGCCCCAGGGTGCGGGCGGCCGTCTCGCACTGGGCGCGGCGCTGGGCATAGCCCCCGCCGGTCAGCTCATGCTTGACGTTGGTGTTGATGATCAAGACGGAAACGCTCGCATCCGACATGGAGACCGCCTGGGTCTCGCGGGAGCGGCAGTCCAGCAGGAGCAGGTGCCCCTCGCGACCGAGCGCCGAGGCGAACTGGTCCATGATGCCGCAAGGCACGCCGGCGTACTGGTGCTCCGCCTTCTGGCAGAGCAGCGCCTTGGCAACGGGATCCAACTTCTCCCCACGCACTGCCTCCATTAGGGTGGCGGTGGCCACTTCCAAAGCGGCGCTGCTGGAAAGCCCGCCGCCCAGCGGCACCGTGGAGAGGGAATAGACCTGCAACGCGGGCGGGGCCTTGCCCTGCTCCACGAAACCGGCGATGACCCCGCGAATGTAATTGGCCCAGGAGGGCGAACCCTTGGTGATGGGGGCATCCAGGGGAATCTCCACCGCCGCGTTGGCGATCTCATCAAACCAGGTGATGCCGCGCGAACCGGCCGGAGCCGGGGCGGCGGCGATGACGCAGAAGCGCTCAATCGCCATGGGCAGCACAAAACCATCGTTGTAATCCGTGTGCTCGCCGATGACGTTGACGCGCCCGGGAGCGGCCGCGACCCAGTGGGGCGGCTGACCGAACCGGGCGGTAAACCTGGCCACCACCTGCTCGTGCAGCGTGGCCAAAGGGACATTGCTCTCTACCATATGCAATCTCGTTTGGGTTGTGAATAAACGACCAGACCGGCCTATTTGACCTCAGAAACCTCCACAAAGCCAAGATCAATATATTGGCCGCCGTTGGTCTGCCGACACTGGACCGCGATCAGGTTCTTGCCCGGACGCAAGGCGGTGCGACCCTGCGGGGTCAGCTCCACGACGTCGTAATCCGAGATGAACCCGGCGGCGGAGACCGCCAGGACGCCGTTGATATAGACCTCGGCATCCTCATCGTGGTGCAGGAGGAGCTTGAGCTTGTCGAGCCGGCCGGCGGGCAATTCCACCTCGCGGCGGAGCCAGATGGTGCTCGTGTTCCACTCGGTGCGCACGACCGCGCCCGGGGTGTTGCGGGTACCGAAACCGGCGGCGCCTTCCTTCCAGCTCTCCGCCTTGAATTCCGGCTTGAACCAGCCCTCCGCCGGCTTGTCGGTGGTGTAGCGCCAGGTCACCGGATCCTTTTGGGCAGTGGGAACGATGGTGGTAACCACCGGCGGCTTGGGCATGGGGGCAAAGTTCGCCGCCTTGGTCTGGTCGCGTCCGGCGTACTTGGCCCAGAGGGCGCGGTCATAGAGGGTCTGCAGGAACACGCCGCCGACCACCGGGCGGGCGGTGAACCCGACCTTGTGGGCAGTCTTGGTCTGGTACCAATCGGTCATCGGGGAGCGGTCCGGCGTCTCGTTGAGGAACACCATCACCGGATTGAGCAGGGCCGCGAAATCGGCCCGGTCCTGGGTGAGGGTGGCGGTCCAGAGAATCCAGTCCAGCTTGGTGTAATCCTGGCGGTTGTCCAGCGGCACACCGTAGCGGTTCTGGATCTTCTTGTAGAAATCCATTTCTTTTCGGAGCACCGAGGAGGGGAACAGGTTCAGGCCCAGGATGCGATCCCAGACGAGATTGTACTTCTGGCTCCAGGAACCGGGCTTGTCGAAGGCGAGACGGAACTTCTCGCCGTCATCAGCTTCCTTGACCCAGCGCTGGGCAAACTCGCGGGCGAGCTTGAAGTACTCCTCCGACTGGGCCTTGTCGCCGCGCATTTCGCACAGCTTCGCATAGGAACCCAGGCCGCAGATGGCCTTGGCACTCAGGTTGACATTGTGGGCAAGATGCCCGGCAAAGTCATCGGTGCAGAGCTGGTTTTCGGGGTCAAAGCCCTTGTCCTTCAAGTATTCGGCCCACTGGGTCAACTGCTTCCAGTACCGGTTGGCAAACCCGGGATTGCCCTCCATCTGGGCAATGGCCCCCATGAGGCAGAGCAGGTTGCCAGACTCTTCCACCGGCATCTGGTTGTTCACCCCGCGTTCGCCGTCGCCATAGACCTGGCCGTTGGCCAGCGGGTAGGTGCCCAGATCATGCGGCGCGAACGGGAAACGCCAGCGCTCGGAGGCGGCATAATCCATGAACGGCACCAGGAAGGACTTTGCCAGGGAGGGCCCCAGCAGCAGGAACTGCGGCGCCATCGGGTAGAAGACATCCGAGGTGCCAATGCAGCCGTTGGAGTGGTTCTCCTTGCAGAACTGGAGCGGCTGGCCATTGGCATCGGCCACGAACTTGCCGGCCGCGAAACACTGGCGGTAAGCCAGCGCCCCGAGCTGGGCGTACTGTTTGCCCCCGGCCTTTTCGAGGTCGGCCATCAGCTCGGTGTCAAACGCCACGCAACGCTTCAGCAAAGCCTCGTAATCGCGGGAGGAGACCTTGAGCAGGCCGGCGGCATCCATGCCGTTGCGGCGCCAGTACGGCGGCAGGTTCTTTCGCATGTACTGGATCGCGTAGATGTCGTCATACGCCACCATCATCCAGCGGGAGACCGGCTGCGCGCCGACCTTGCCGAGCGGCAGAACCATGGCGGCGGCGGGATTCTCCTCGCTGGCCGGACGGGGCTGATTGCTGTCAATCGTGGCCGGGAGTTCGCCCTTGGCGGCAAAGGCCAACTGGCTGGCCCGCTGGCTGCCAATGGTGCTGGACTGGCCCGCCTGGCGCGGGGCGCTGACGTAGAGATAGCCCCAGTCAATGCGCAGGTCATCCCCCTTCTTGCCCAGAATGGGCTGGTCCTTGGAACCGATCTTCAGCGTGTCCAGGCCCGGGGTCTCCTCGCGGGACCAGACCACGGCCTGGTTCGGGGTGTTGACGGTGATCTCCGCCGCGGCGTCAAAGTAGACCTGGACGCTGTGGCTCTTGCCATCGGTGGCCCGGGCGGTGTAGGTCAGATAGGTGACCGGGCGGGAGAGGATGTCGATATCCTCCGGCAGGGCCGGCGTGGTGAAGGCGAGGGAAACCTCCACCCCGGCACCGGCAAAGGTGTAGAGGGTGCGGGTGGGCTGCACTTCCAGGCCGGTTTGCGGCAAAGCGGGCGCAGTGCGCGGGCTCAGGCCCATGAGGCGATAGACCCGGCCGTCGATGCGCACCAGGCTGCTCATCCGTTGGGACTTGCCGGTCCAGTGGACCGTGTCAGCGCCGTTCAGGGTATCCGCCGGAGACCAGATGCTGAAGTAGGGATCGCAGGCCACCAGCGGGGTGGCGGGCGGAACCAGCTTGCCGGCTTCCGCACGGCGGGGCTGGGGCGGGGTGTAGAGCTTCTGATGGGCGGCCGCCAGCACTTCGAGCGGCATCTTGATGACCGCGCGGTCATAGGTGAGAATGCCGTTGACCTCAATTTCCACATCGGTGGTCTGGGTATAGACTGCCGCGCAGAGGCCGCCATCACCCGTGAGGGGGTGCAAGCGGTCCATGAGACCCAGGTAGGCTTCGGTCAGCTCATTGGTGGTTTTGAAGCTGCGGTAGCCCCAGTTCTTTTCCGCCTGCCAAGAGTGGCCGGCGTAGGGGAGACCCAGCCCGCCGAATTCGCCGAGCACGCCGGCACGGACGGCCTCAATGCGGGGGGCGCCGGGTCCGGGATAATTGTGCATGTCCATCACGTCGCCCGCCTTGCGATCGGTCCAGCCGGAGGCGTTGTTGACGAGGCGGGTCGGGTCAAGCTTTTTGATCCACTCGCAGATGCGCGGGGTATCGTACTGGCCCCAGCCCTCATTGAAGGGCACCCACATGATGATGGAAGGATGGTTCACGCGCCCCTCGATCATGGCCTGCATTTCACCCTCAAACTGCTTGGCGGCCTCCTCGCGGCCCGGGCGGATGGTATCCGTCTTGTTGTCCCCCACCCCGCTGCCGGGCATGTCCTGCCAGACGAGCAGGCCGAGTTTGTCGCACCAGTAGTACCAGCGTTCGGACTCAATCTTGACATGCTTGCGCGCCATGTTGAACCCGAGCTTCTTGGTGATCTCAATGTCAAACCGCAGCGCCTCATCCGTGGGCGCGGTGAACAGGCCGTCCGGCCAGAAACCCTGGTCGAGCGGGCCGTATTGGAAGATGCGCTGGTTGTTGAGGAGGATGCGGGGCACGCCCTTCTCATCCTTGGCGAGGGCGATCTTGCGCTGGCCGAAATAGCTGGTGACCTCGTCCACGGTTTTGCCGTTGTTCTTGAGCGCGACCTTCAGGTCGTACAGGAACGGATTCTCCGGCGTCCAAAGCTTCGTGAGGCCGGTCAACCGACCCGTGCCGGTGGCCACCTTGGTCTTACCGTCCAGCACGGTCACCTCCAGGGAGTACCCGGCGGGCAACTGGGCTTCCACCCGGCCAGCGGAGCGGTAGCGGGCGCTGAAGCTCAGGCTGCCGGAATCGACATCCGGCGTCAGGGTGAGGCTGGCGATGGAGACCGGGGGTACGGCTTCCAGCCAGGCGGTCTGCCAGATGCCGCTGGAGGCGGTGTACATGATGCCGCCGGGGCGCAGGACCTGTTTGCCTTTGGCCTGCGGGCCGCGATCCGTCGGATCCCAAACCGCCACCACGATCTCCTCGCTGCCGGAGAACTTGAGCGCGTCGGTGATGTCCAAGCTGAAGGCATCAAAGCCACCGCGGTGACTGCCGATCTCCCTGCCATTGACGGTCACCACCGCCTCCCAATCGACCGCCCCGAACTGGAGCAGCACCCGCTGGCCCTTCCACCTGGAGGGGGCCTTGAAGGAGCGGTGGTACCAGAGGCGCTGTTTTTCGGTAAGCGGCTTCATCACGCCGGAGAGGGCGGACTCCACCGGGAACGGTACCAGGATTTCGCCATCCCACTTGGCGGGCTGGGCGGCCTCCTTATCCGTAATGGCGTAGTCCCACAAACCATTCAGGTTCTGCCAGGAATCGCGGACCATCTGCGGGCGGGGATATTCCGGCAACGGATTTTTGGCCGAGACATCCTTGGCCCAGCGGGTCGCCAGCGGACCCTTGGCGGGTTGCCAGGCGGCCTGGAGCCAACCGGTTAACGAGAGGCCGACGGCCAGGAGCATGTAGAAAAATGCTCCCCCAGCAAACCGTCGCGGCAGATGGTCAATATGCTTCATAACTTGATAATCATGGCGATTCTGCGGCGAATAGGCAATGAGGGTTCCGGTCAATCTTTGTAGGTTTCAGGTCATTAGCACCCATCACTCACAGTCCAATTTTTATTCCACAACATTATCTATTCCAGCAGTTTCCATTCGAGAATTCCACCCGAATAGGTGGGCGGCAGCTCCACCTCCAGGCGGAGACTGGAGGTTTCCACAGGCGCAAACCGCACCGTGCTCCAGGCATCCTTCACAACGGGGTAAACCGGGTTGCCGGCCACGGGCTGCCACTCCGTCCCGTTGCGACACACCAGGCGCCAGGAGGCGGGCACGCGGCAGGAACCGCGGCCGGTGTCATCAAACCAATAGACCGATGCGCCGCTGATCTTCCGGGATTTGTCCAAATCGTACTGCACCCATTCCCGGGTGCCGCGATGATCCCACCAGGTGAAACGGGGGATGGATTGGTCATTGGAGGTGCGCGGTTCCACCTGATCGTTCAGAGCGGCGAGGCTGTCCTGCGCATGGGCATGGGAGGCACTCAGCGTGGCCAGGCCGGCCACCGTGGGCTGGGGCGGCACCTGGGCCTGCTGGGGGGTGCGGGGCAGCCACACCGCCATCTCCCCTGCCCCCCGGTGATTCCAACTGTAATACGGCACCATGACCACGCTGGTCTTGCCGGTTTTGACCGTGCCATCATTCTCCCGGGAAACCGCCAGGCCCGCCGCATTCAGGACGGTGACGCCCCCCAGCAAATCAGACCGATGCTCGGCGGTCACGGAAGCGCCATCCGGCAGGGCGAGATTGAAAACCCGCCCCTGGTTATCGAGCTGCTCGGCGCAATAGAGCACCGGACCACGCTCCAGCGCGACCCGGCCCAGGTTGTCTTTGACCCCCTCGTGCGACACCACCCGCCGCACGGCCAGCGGGAAGGTCAGCTCCACGGCATCGCCCTTGTTCCAGGAACGATCCACCACGGCAAAGCCCTGCTCCAATTTCAGCGGCAGCGCCTGGCCATTGACCTTGAGGACCGGGGCCGGCACGCCCGCGAGGTCCTGGTAATGATACAAATCCGATGGCACCGGCCGACCCTGGGCCCAACCCGGGATGCGCAGGCGCAGGGAAAAAGGCCCGGCGGCAGCGGGGTCCACCTTGAGTTTCACGAGGCCATCCCACGGATAGCGGGTTTCCTGCGCGATCTGCACCAGGCGCCCCGCCACGGTCGCCCGGGCTTCGCCGCCAATGTACAGATTCACGTACAGCCGATCCGCCCGGGTCGCATAGATGCACCCGGCAATGGCCGGGATGAACCGGACCACATTGACCGGACAGCAGGAGCACCCGAACCAGGGCTGGCGGGTTTTGTCGCCATGGTTGAACTTGTATTTGCCATCCGCCTCCAGCGGGTTGGGGTAAAAGAAAGCGTCGCCCGTCATCGCCACCCCGGAGAGGAAGCCGTTGTAGATCACCCGCTCATAGACATCCAGATACCGGGCTTCCCCGTGCAACAGGAACATGCGGTGATTCCAGAGGGCGTTGGCGATGGCCGCGCAGGTCTCCAGATAGGCGCTGCGGTTGGGCAATTCGTAGCGGCTCCCGAAAGCCTCACCATCATGCCGCGCGCCGATGCCGCCGGTCAGATGCAACTTACCGCCCAGCACATCCTCCCAGATGCGGTCGATGGCGGCCACGTAGCTGGCCTCCCCGGTGAGGGCGGCCACATCCGCCATGCCCGAGTAGAGGTAACCGGCGCGCACGGCATGCCCCACGGCCTCCTTCTGCTCCAGCACCGGCAGGTGATCCTGCTGGCCGGGCCCGCGCAGCTTGTGCGTCTCGGCGCGGCCCCGGGTATCGACGAAAAAGCGGGCCAGGCGGAGATACTTCGCGTTGTTGGTGACGCGGTACAGCTTGACCAACCCCATCTCAATCTCCTCGTGCCCGGGCGGCTCGCCCAGCTTGCCGGGGCCGAACACGGTGTCGAGGAAATCCGCGTTCTTGAGCGCCACGTCGAGCAGCGACCGCTTGCCGGTGGCCTGGAAATGTGCGGCGGCGGCCTCAAACAGATGCCCCACGTTGTAAAGCTCGTGGCTGTCCCGCAGGTTCGAGAAGCGTTTGGGGCCGGACATGCCGGGCATCTTCTCCGGCGGGAAGAGGCGCCGGGCGGTGTAAAGATAGCCATCGGGCTCCTGGGCGGCGGCGATCTTGGCAATCAGCGCATCCAGATAGCCGTCCAGCTTCGGATCCGGCTGCATGGCCAGGATGTAGGCCGCACCCTCGATGACCTTGTAAACATCCGAGTCATCGAAGGGAATGCCTTTGAAATTGCCGGGCATCAGCCCCGCCGCCTTGGCGAAGTTGTCAATGCGCCCGGTCTCCTCGCATTTCTTGAAATCATACCAGACGGTGGTCTGGCGGTTGGTCTCAAACCGGGGCGACCAGAACGGATCGTTGACCCGCACCGCCGTGAACGGCACGGGTTGAAACGGGTAATCCTGATTCTCCGCCGCAGCGGCGGGCAGGGCCAGCGCCACCAGCGCGGCGAGGGTCAACAGGGAGGATTGATGTCTCATGGTAAAAAGAGTTTGGGCAGCCGGGTTGTGCGGAGTCATTCCACCAGTTTCCATTCCAGGATGCCGCCGGAAAATCCGGCTTGGAGCCCCACTTCCAGGCGCAGGGCGGCGGTGGTCACCGGGGCAAAACGGGCGGTGTTCCAGGCATCCTTGGCCGTGCCATAAACCGGCGCGCCCCCGACCGGCACCCATGCCTGGCCGACGAGCGCCAGGACCCGCCATTGGGCCGGCACCCGGCAACGGCCCGCGCCGGTGTCATCGAACCAATAGACCGATACCGACTGGACCGGGCGGGCCGCCGGGAAATCGTACTGCACCCATTCGGTAGAACCCAGGCGCGGCCACCAAGTGAAGCGCGGCAGGAGTTGGTCGTTGGATTTGGCGGGCTCCAGGCCATCGGCGAGGGCATCGAGGCTGTCAGACTCATGCACATGGGAAGCGGAAACCTTATAGGCGGCAGCCTTGGGCCGGGCGGGGGCGATCCACTCGGTGGCGTTGGAGCCGGTGCCGATGGTCGGGAAGGAGGCGATGCGCAGGCGGGCCGCCCCCATGGGGATCAGGGTGACTTTTTCAACCGGCTCCGCCGATCTGGCCGGGCTGGCCTGGAGCGGATTGACGAGGTGGTTGCGATCGGTCTGCCAGGCCGGGATTTTGCGGGCGGAGGCCACCAGCCGGATCGGGACCGTCTGCGGGGTGAACGGCTGGGCCGCCAGCCGGCCCGGTTCGCGGATCACCGTGAAGGCGCGTGAGGGATTCCTCTCCGGCAACACCAGCCCGTAATTCCAACTGGAGGCGGGCAGCACCTCCCACTCGGGCCACTGCGCATTCTTGCCGTAGGACCGCCAATCCTCGGTGATTTTCAGGGCGAATGTGAGCGGCCCGTGGTTGACCGAGACCGAGTTTTTGTTGGCGGCCCACGTCTTGACCGTGACCGACATCGGGAGGCGCAACGTCACCACATCCCCCTCGCGCCAGAGGCGGTTGATCACCAGGTAACCGCGCGGCTGCGGTCCCACCCGGCGCGGGCAATGGTTCACCTCCACCTGTGGCGCGGTGCACCAGGCGGGCAGGCGCAGGTAGAGCGGGAAGGCCACCGGACGCACGGTGGCGAGCCTGAACTGGATGGTGTCGCTGAAGGGGTAATCGGTGGACTCGGTCACGGTGACGGTTTCGCCCCGGCCCGCGCCCACGTTCGCCGTGACGGCGGAGGCCGCGTACAGGGAGGCGCACAGGCCGGCATCGTGGGTGGCCAGCCACATTTCCTCGGCGTAATAGGGCCAGCCATGGGAGACGTTATGCTGGCAGCAACGATACGCCTCAAACGGGCTGTAAGAGAACATGGTGCCGCCGTTTTGGATGCCCGGGGCCTTGTTGTGGCGGTCCAACTGCACCTGGTTGGCGCAAGTCAGATAATGGAGCGACCGCTGGTCCGGCGTCATGGAGGCAGGAAAGCTGTTGAAGGCGATATCCTCGCAACGGTCCGCCCAGAGGGGCCGTCCGGAGATGCGGGTCAGCATCTGGAAGCTGTGCATGAACTCCACGATGCCGCAGGTTTCAAAACCCTGGCGGGGGTCATTGTAACCCGGGCGGCAATTCTCGTCGCCGGCAAACCCGCCACCGGGAAACTGGCCGAAGAGATCCATGACCTTGCGGTAATTGCGCTCGGCCGCCTGCAAATGTTCCGGCAGGCGGGACTGCGTGGAATAGACCGCCGAAGCGCGAAAGCCCTGGGCGATATTCACATTGTGCCAATTGATGACATCCTGGTCCCAGCGCGCCATGTTGGCGTGAATCCTGGCGGCCAAATCCAGCGCCCACTTCTGGCCGGTGCGGTTGTAAAACCAATGGGCGGACTCCACATTGTCACCGGCGCGCAGCCGGGGCCAGTACCCATCGCCAAAGGCGGTGGGCGGCAGTTGGTTTTCCCACTTGAGGTAATTGCCCATCACGGCGATGACCCGGGGATCGCCGGAATACTCGTAATAGGATTGCAGGATGTTGAGCATGACCATGTGCGGCCAGAGGTCAGGTTTGCCGTTGAGACTGGTCAATAATTCGCGGGGGCCAAACCAGCCATCCTCGCGCTGGGAGGCCATGACGGCCTCAATCCACTTTTTGGCCTCGGCGATGATGCTTTCATCGTGGAGCACATAGCCCAGATCGCCGTAGCCCTTGAGCCAGTAGGGCAACTCCTCCCACCCCATGCGGCCGCGCCCCTCTTTGTCAGCCCAGGAGCTTTTGGTGAAGTCGAGCCAGGGGGAGATTTCGCGCAACCGACCGGTCATGCCCTGCCGCTCGGCCAGGAGCATCTGGCGCAGCCAGCCCTCGGGCCGGATGCTGCCCGGGGGCAGCCGCAGCAGGCCGCCGGGCTGCAACGGGGCGCGATTGGCCACATACCAACCGCCGGGGGCCTTGGCCTCGATCTGGTCCACGGTGGTGACAGTGGTGGGTTCGGCCTGGAGAAAAGCGACCGTGGCCAGCCACAGAAGGCTGCAAACCCGGCGCAAATAATGGGGGGCTGCTTTCATGACGGAAAGCATAGCGGGCACCGGGGCAAACGGCAAGGGGAACGCAAGGACGGAAGGCCTGTGATTGGGTGGGCGAAGCGGGGAGCGAGGAACGCAAACGCCGAAGGCTGACGGCGAATTGCGGCACCAGATGGAGGGTGTGTTCATGGCGTGGACCGTAATCAAGGGTGGCGGATTAGACTTTTTTGTACTTTGTTAGCCTGATTTTCGGGGTTTTGGTGAAAAGTACAATGGGGGACGGGTGTGAAACGGGGCATGTGATTCGTGAGGCGTGAAACGTGAGAATGCAAAAGCCATGGGCTGACAGCCGGAAATTAAGGGTTGAGAGACGGGATGATTGACCACGAAATAAGCGAAACACACGAAAATGGAGACAAGCAGGAAACCTGCCCCGAATAGGGACGGACTTGCAGTGGCCGCCGGGCGGCAATGCCGGGTGGTGGAGGCGCGGATGTCGGAACAGCAAAGTTTTAACCGCAGAGAACTCATAGATCGCATAGACTGTAAACGCAGAAGCAGGAGTTGTGATTGACCACGAATTAAACGAATGACGCGAATATGGAGCCGTGGGGCAGTAGTCCAGTGCTTCGGTGCGCCGGGGGGAGTGGTCGCCGGGTGGCATCGGGCTGTGTCGTTTTGTTTCATAGCACTAAATATTTGTTGGGACGGGGCGGGCTGGTGCTGCCAGCCTGGTTCCGCGTCGCGTCTCCTCTATACACCCGGTTTCGAAATGGGACTGGAGCGTCTCATAAATTTTGGTCTTTGGATGGTATCACCAGGTATCAGGAGGCATCAGTAGGTATCAGAAGGCATCAGAAGGCATCATAAAAGTATTTTATAAAATGCTTGCGTGGGGTTTTTGTGGGGATTTATGCGAAAAAAACTCAACCGCGAATGAATGCGAATTGACGCGAATAGGGGAGTGATTTGCGGGCCAAGAGTTTGCACGTGTGACTTGGCGGAAAGTGGAGTTGGCGCGCGATGCCGACTCGCGCGGAGATGCGGCGTGCTGGCATCCCGCCGAGTTGCGATGGTTTTTGGGGGCTTTTCCAAAGGTGTCGTCGCCTGGCTCCTCAATCCCTGGCTGCCCTCAAAACCTCCGGTTTGGATCGGTCCACAGGCTCAATCATGGTAAAATGGCGACAGCTCATGGTCTAGCCAAAGCCCTAGCCAATCGGCAACCACCAATTATGATAGAAATGAGGATTGACTCTGCTGACGACTGATATTGCCTATTGTCGGAGCCTTTTTTTTAGGTGCAGCCGAGCTGCGATGATAAATAGTAGTGGGACCAACCCCGTTGAGTGGTGAGGTGCAAGAACAAGCTCGGATGCAGCCTTCCGATATTGAAGTGGCGCGAGGAACGCCGAACGCATAGCTCACCGACCGCCGCCCCTCCGCGACTTCCGAATTGCCTGGGGACAAGCGCGGCGGCGGCGGTGGAGCGGTTAGGCACTCGTGTCCTGGATTGCATCCCAGAAATCATGCTCATGAACTATGGTGAGCCTGTGGCCATCGCGGCGGAAAGCAACAGCCTGCTCAACCTTGCGGCCGTAACAAGAAAATGCCCAGCAAGGATTGCCGGCAGCCCCAACCACCAGATAGTGGAGGTCCAGAGATACGGTATCCTTGAACACGCCGCGACGACGAACAATCTGCTCCGCGATGTCACGCCGCACTGCGCGTGTGGACGCACCGGTAAAACAGAACACGTGATCGGTGAACTCAATCACTGGACAGACGGCGCAAACGCCGGGCAGCCGCATCTGCTTCTTGATGTTCGCATCTCTCCGCGCCTGCTCAATGCTCTTGGAAAGCGAGTAAGAGATGAAGTCCTCAAAGAAATCCTTTAGCAAGGACTGCTCCTGTGCGTCCACCTTCCCATCGCGCAGCACGGTGGTCAGCAAGCTGTCCAATTCGTCAAACGGGTAACTGCCGCGTAGATGTGAGTTGGCGTCCATCCACTCGCTCAAGCCCTTGGCCTCCTCGGCGGTGATTACTCCATCTGCGAGTATGCCGTGGAGGATGCCATGCAATACTTGAATGTCCGTCGTAACCTCGTCGTAGTAGATGCTACCGGAGGACAGATTCCGACAGAGCCACAGGATGTCAGCCTGCTCCTCTGAGCTAATCGCACCATCCGCAAGTGCGGCCTGCACTTTTGGCACAAGTTCCGTGAAAGGGTGCTGCGTAAGAAGCTCTCTCTGGTCGTCGCACCAGTTGGTCAACTCGCGGCACTCGGCTGGGAGGAGCTGTCCGTCGATGGCAATGCCTTTCAAAATGCCTTCGAGCGTGTGAACTGCCCTGTCTACTCGCTGGGGCTTTGTAAATCCGATATATGGTTTGTGGTCTGAATGTGCCATAGCGTCGAGTGCGTCTACCTACATAATTAACAGAGAATCGTTTCCCTGATACCCTGATATTGGTGGACAAACAGGGAAATGTTTCCTGGTTCCATTATGCATTACCAGTAGCGTTAAACCCACGGGAAGCCAGAGTCAATCCGGAAACTGGGAAAACGTGGAAACTCCTGATCGCCCCGCCAGGTATAGCAGCCATATCAACGTCGAAGCTCGGCCACGCGCGCCTGCGAGCGAAGGCTGAAGCACTTGGTTGGCACGGTTCCAAGGCGGCGCTCGTCCCTCACTTGCCCATAGCGGGTCACGAATGCGGATTTGAAGACAGGGAGCCTCAGCCCACCAGCTTGAGGGAATTGCGGATCACGCGGAGTTGGACACTCTCTCCGGCAGGCTGAAGCCTGTACTACAAACGGGGAAACTGACGGCTCGGCAGGCGCCTCTCCTCACCGGGGGGCTAAAGGCTGACCAGCGGCGGGATGCCGCTGCCACCTTGCCGCCTCACCCGGGGGAATGCGCATGCAGGCGGGGTGGGCTGGTTTTATCGCGGTTGCGCTGGCAGGGAGTGTCTCTGCGCGTGGTTGCGAAAACACAACGTATTGTGCCTCAGTCGCTTATCTGGAATTGTGGAGGTGGTTTATTTATGCCTGTCAATACTGCCCATCCCGATTATGAAACGATGCTGCCGAAGTGGATCCGTGCCCGCGATATGCTCTCGGGTGAGGATGTCATCAAGGCCGGCGGCACCAAGTACCTGCCCAAACTCGCCGAGCAGGTGGATGCCGATTAGCAAGCTTACAAGGCGCGCGCTGTATTCTTCAATGCAACGGCGAGGACACTCGCCGGGTATACCCGTGTTCTTGTTTGACCAAGGGTCACCCCTTTTTGTCGAGCCCTTTTATGACGAGGGGCTGGCTTCAAGGTTGGCGAGGCGGTTCCCGGTGAGCTTCCAACACCTCGCAGACCTTCTCCGCCAAGGACTGGAGGGTGAAGGGCTTCTGCAGGAATGCGACCCCCGCATCCAGGACGCCGTGCTGAGCGATCACATCAGCGGTGTAGCCTGACATGAAGAGGCATTTCAGGTCCGGATGGCTGGCCCGCAGCCGCTCGGCCAGTTCTCTCCCGTTCATCCCCGGCATCACCACGTCGGTGACCAGCAGGTGGATCGGACCGGCCTGCTGCGCCGCCAGGGCCAAAGCCACTTCCGGGTGTGGCGCGGCCAGCACGGTGTAGCCTTGCCGCTGGAGGATGCGTTGGCCCAGGTTCAGGATTTGCCCCTCGTCCTCCACCAGCAACACCGTTGCACTGACGCGCCTCGCCATCTGTTGCGTACTTTTAACAGCCGCAATTATTTTCGGCTCTGCCTTAGGCAGGTAGATTTTGAAGGTTGTGCCCCGGCCTGGCTCGCTATACACATTGATCAGCCCACGGTTCTGTTCAACGATCCCAATCACCATGGCCAGGCCCAGACCAGTTCCTTTGCTCACGCCTTTGGTGGTGAAGAACGGTTCAAAGAGATGGGCGCGCGTATCCGCGTCCATGCCGTGCCCGGTGTCGCTCACGGCCAGCATCACGTAATTTCCCGGGACGCAGTCCGGGATGTTCTGCATGTAGGCGTCATCCAGAACCTCGTTTGAGGTTTCAATGGTGACCATGCCGGTATCAGCGATGGCGTCGCGGGCGTTGACGCACAGGTTGGTCAGGATTTGGTCCAGCTGGCTGGGGTCCATTTTAACCCAACCCGAAGCGAGACGGGACTGCGACCGGCGCATGGTGCCCGAGGTCAGAGGAGCCGGAGGAGATATTGCAGCCCGAACACAACGCCCACGCCATAGAAGAAATCAAACCGGAAGAAGGATCCCCAGACCCCCACGTAGAGCAAACCCACCAAGGGCGTCCCCAGGAGCCGGGCACTGAGCGGAGCGTCCCGCCGACCGATGGCGGCCCAGATGGCCTGAGCGGCCCGGGCCTCAGGGAAGGCGTGCATGGCAATGGAAACCGCCAGCCACAAAACCAGCACCAGAACCGAGTTGCCAAGCAAACCATCGACGTGTTTCAAGGGCACCGCCAGCAAGCCAATGAGGCCACCGATCAAGGAGTTGAACAGGAGCGGGCTGGCGTCGATCAAAAGATGCCCCCAAACAGTGGCCGGGGCGTCGTGGATGACGAAGCCGGAAGGAGTACCGATCCGGAAATAGCAGACCTCCCACACCTTGGTGCCAGTCCAGTCGCACACCAGCCGGCGGGCCAACCCATGGACCATGACGCCGGGGAAGGTCATCAAGTCGATAATGAATTCTGGAATCATAGGCTGCGTTGCGACGGTTTCGCCGCGTTCAACCTCCGGCCGCCAACTGGCCACGATGGCCGCTAGCGTCTCTCCGGCGTTTCTCCATTTTGACGTGGGGGATGCCGACCTCAAGGAATTCAGGGCTCACCTGGGAATAGCCGAGCTTCGCATAAAAGCCGACAGCGGTCAGACGAGCGTGCATGGAGAAATGGACGAATCCTGGACCGCCAAGATGATCCTCAATGTTGTGCTTGAGCACAAGGTCTATGGGT
Organism: uncultured Verrucomicrobiota bacterium; assembly: GCA_903930345.1. Taxonomy (GTDB): domain Bacteria; phylum Verrucomicrobiota; class Verrucomicrobiia; order Limisphaerales; family CAIYYI01; genus CAIYYI01. The sequence goes on along the minus strand of CAIYYI010000632.1, from coordinate 36,164 downwards.
TGCATGCAGACAAGCTAGGCTCGAAAAGCGGGATTGGTCAAAGCAAAACCCGGGGCGAAACGGGATGGAGACCGACGAATTTTGGTCCTGCCGCCAGCCATGGGGGGAAGGGACGGCAGATGGCGGGGGCAAACCATGCGGAGTCTCCCGCAGACACAGGACTGGCGCGATGACGGGGACGGTTCGGCAGGAGCCTCACCCCACCGGGTTCAGGATTTTCGCAGGCGATGGATGGTGCGGGCAAATAATACCACGGGCCCTTAAAAAGGCCTGGACCTGTTGGAAAAGCCGCTGCCGCACCACAAACTCGCCGGTTCAAGAGACTTTGGGCGGGGTCATCCAGACGAGTTGTTTGTCAAAGTTGTCAGCCATCTTGTAGGGCTTGATGTGCCGGGCGACGGGTTCGCCGAGGATCTCAATCTTCGAGAGATCCCCCTCGCCCAGTCCAGCCTGGGCGCAGTAGTTGAGATAACCGACCTTCGCGTAATCAATGCCCATGAGCTCCACCGCCACACGGTCGGCAGAGAGCCAGTCGGGGCTGACCACGCAGATGCGGTGCGCCACCAGCGTGCCGCCCACCGGGCCGTTGCCCTCCATCCCATCGTACCCATCAATGACCGCCAACTGCGGGTGCAGGCGCCGGGCCAGGTCAAACAGGTTGTAGTTGAGGGCGCGGAAGCTGTTGCCATGGACGATGGGTTTGTCATTCTTCGCCCCGGGCCTGGCCCCGTTGCCCCACCGGTAACCCTGGTCCTTGATGGGGGCACCGAGGATGATGTTCTTGAGCGAGAGCGTGGCCACGATGCGGTCGTGGGTTTTCATCTTCGCGGCGGAGATGACGTAGTTGTTCCGGTCGAGCATCAGCTTGGACATGCGGACGGGATGCGGGCGGAAATCCTTCTCATCGAAGATGTGCACCCGCTCCACCTCGTCGGCATCCAGGTCAACCAGTTTGACCGCATACTTCGCGGCCAGGGCATTGTAGCCGTAGTTGGCAAAACCTTCGAAGGTCGGCCCGTTGGCGGCGGATTCGGCAATGACCGCGTTCTCCAGCTTGCCGATGGACTTCAGAAATTCCAGGATGCCCTCCAGACAGCCCGAGTGGGTGGCGCAGAGCTGCCGGTCGATGGCGACGTTGTTGGGCTTGATGACCACGCGCCGGCTGCCGATGTCACGGGCGATCCGCTTTTCGTGAACCTTCAGGGCGCGGAAGGCGATGTCGGCCCGATCATCGCCGTGAAAGAGGGCGACCCGGCTGACGGGGTTCGGGGCAGCCGGACCATCGGCGGCGCGGAGAAGGTGGGCGAAGTGGGGTGCGCCAGCGGCGACCAGGCCACCCAGCAGCGAGGTTCGCAGAAAACCACGGCGGTTTGAAAAATGCATCATCGTCAGCCTTTCATTGCGTGTCCATCAAAAGGGGTCTTGGTAACGGGGAAAGCGTAGCCGGAAATCGAGGGCTTGGCAAACGCCAAAAGTCTTCCGCTGATTATTCTCCCGGGCACCAATGGATTGGCTTGGTGCGAGAGCGGCGGCGGGAGCGGGAAGGGAGTTGGGTAAATCCCGCATTTGGGGTTGACCCGCCGCCGCAAATTTTGCACCAGCGTTCAGTGGGTCACCGCAGATAGTGATGTATCGGTACAAATTGCGAGTTCTTGATGCAAATCAATTCTATTAATTTCTCACCTTGAGGGGCGGGCTGGATCAGATTACCACTGATCTGTCCGAATGAAAAGTTCAGCCTATAAAGCGGTCGTTCTGGGTCTGGCCATTGGGCTGGCGCTGGGTATCGGTGGGTACACCTTCATCTACGCCAAGGGAGCCTCCTACCTGACCAACGACCCCGCCGCCTGCGCCAACTGCCACATCATGCAGGAGCATTACGATGCCTGGGTGAAATCCAGCCACCACTCCGTGGCCACCTGCAACGACTGCCACACTCCGCCCGGCCTCATTCCGAAGTACTTGACGAAGGCCGACAACGGCTTCTGGCACTCGTTCGGCTTCACCACCGGTCGGTACCCGGACCCCCTGCGCATCAAACCCCACAACCTGAAGGTGACCGAGAAGGCCTGCCGAAAATGTCACGCCGAGCTGAGTTCGGCCATTGAGGGGCCGCACCGGCCCGGCATGGAAACCTCCTGCGTGCGCTGCCACAAGGATGTGGGACATCCCCGCTGATTTTTAACCGCCCACCACTTGTATTTATGAGCAACGATCAATCCTCCCCCGCCGTCGGCCCCACCCGCAACCGCAAGGCCCTGTTTTTCACCGCCACCGTGGTCGCCGCCATGGCAGCCGCCATCGGCGGCATGGCCTTGTTGACCAACATCATGGAACGGAAGCAGGAGGGGAAAAACCCCTTTTACCGGGTGGTGGATCTCAATGACGACGTTGAGGATCCGGCCGTCTGGGGCAAAAATTTCCCCTTCCAGTACGATGACTACAAGCGGACGGTGGATCAGGTGCGCACCCGGTACGGGGGTAGCGAAGCCACCCCCCGCACCCCCACCCAGGCGGATCCCCGGGGACAGGTGGCGCAATCCCGCCTGGAGGATGATCCCCGCCTGAAAACCATGTGGGCTGGTTACGCCTTTGCCAGGGATTTCCGCGAGGAGCGCGGCCACGCCTACATGCTGGATGATCAAACCTACACCGAGCGCCAGCAGGCCGCCAAGCAGCCGGGCACCTGTCTGCATTGCCACGCCTCGGTCTATGGCCCCTACAGGAAACTGGGCAACGGCGACCTCATCAAGGGGTTTGAGAAAATGAACCAGATGACCTTTGCCGAAGCGCGCAAGCTGGTGACCCACCCGGTGACCTGCGTGGATTGCCACGACGCCACCAACATGCAGTTGCGCATCACACGCCCCGGATTTCTGGAGGGCATCCGCGCCCTCAAGGAGCACGAAGGGGTGAAAAACTACGACCCCAACACCATGGCCACCCGCCAGGAAATGCGGTCGTACGTGTGCGCCCAGTGCCACGTGGAATACTACTTCAAGGGCCAGGAAAAACGCCTGACCTACCCGTGGAAAAACGGGCTGAAGGTGGATGACATCCTCGCCTACTACGATGAGGTGCAGCACAAGGATTGGGTGCATGCCGAATCAGGTGCGCCCGCCCTCAAGGCCCAACACCCGGAATTCGAGCTTTGGAGCCAGGGCATCCACGCCCGCTCGGGGGTGGCCTGCGCGGATTGCCACATGCCCTACAAACGGGTGGGCGCGCACAAGATCAGCGATCACCACGTGCGCAGCCCGCTGCTCAACATCAACAAGGCCTGCCAGACGTGCCACAAATGGCCGGAAGCCGAACTGAAGGCCCGCGTGGAAACCATCCAGGAACGCACCTACAACACGCGCAACCTGGCGATGAACGCGCTGGTGGATCTCATCCATGACATCAAGGCCGCCAAAACGGCGGGCCGCAGCGATGCCGAGCTGGCCAAGGCGCGGGACTTCCAGCGCAAGGCGCAATTCTTCCTCGACTTCATCGAGGCGGAAAACTCCATGGGCTTCCATGCCCCGCAGGAGGCGGTCCGTATCCTGGGTCAATCCATTGACTTCAGTCGCAGGGGCCAGAACGAGCTTCACTCAAAAGGCCCCGCAGTGGCCACCCATTAAGGCATCGCGAAAAAACAACCTGCGCACGCTGACTGGTTCTTTTGGCCGCTGGCGGCGTTGCTCGCTCGTTACAGATCGCTGCGGATATTGGAATAATCGCGGGCGGCCCGGGAGGCACGCCAAAGGACCGGCAGGCATGTCAGCAGGAAACACGCGCCGGCCAGCGCCAGGGCCCGCCGCATCCCCAGGGCATCGGACAGGCTGGTTATCCCCAGGCTGGCGAAAGGCATCAGCCCGAAAAAGCTGAGGCCGGCGACGGCGGAAACCCTTCCCCGCAACGGCCCGGGGGCCCGCTCCTGCACGATCGTGTTGGCCAGGCCCACGAGGGTGGAGATCCCCAGTGACTGGCCGATGAGACAGATGGCGGCGGTGAAAAAGTGGTCCGCCAGACTCAACCCCACCAGCGCCACGGTGGTCGCCAGCACCGCCCCCAGCATCAGCGGGGCCCGCAACCGGCGCGGAATGGCCAGCAACCCCAGCGATCCCGAAAAGGCGCCCAGACTGGAAACGCCCATGAGGAGCCCCATCCGATCCGCCCCCAGGTGCAGCTCATTGCGCGTGTAGAGGGGCAGCAGCACCACCATGACCGGGAACACAAAAATGGTGGTGGCCGCCATGATCGCCACCATGGAGAGGGTGGGCTGATCCTGTCTGACATGGTGCCAGCCCTCCAAGAAACCGCCCGGTGCCTTTTTATCCCTTGCCACGGCGGGCGGGGACAGGCGCAAGGTGAACAAAGCGGCGATGAGGGCCAGAAAGGACAGGGAATTGAGGTAGAAAGCGTACGCGGACCCCCATTGGCCGATGACATAGCCCGCCGCCGCCGGCCCGATCAGGCGGGTGCCGTGAAACACGGCCCGTTCAATGGCGATGGCGGCACTGACCTGCTCCCGTCCGACCAGCTCCGGAGTGAGGGCGGCGGCGGCCGGCATTTCAAAGGAATTGGACACCCCCAGCACAAAGGCCACGGCCACCACCTGCCAGATGGCAATGGTGCCCTGCGCCACCTGCCAGCCCAGAAACAATGCCAGCACGATCTGCACCACCTGGGTGGCGATCAGGATATTGCGCCGGCTGTACCGATCCGCCACCACCCCGCCGGGCAGGGCGAGCAGCAGCATGGGAATGCCCAAGGCAAAATTGACCAGACCCAGCATGGTGGCGCTGCTGGTCAGGGTGGTCATCACCCAGCTTTGCGCCATGACCTGCATCCACGTGCCGGTCATCGACACCGCCTCCCCGGTCATGTAACGCAAAAAGGGGCCCTCGCGGGCAATCCCCCGCAAGCGTTCAAGCAACGGCATTTCGGCACCCTCAGGCACTCGCTGATTTCCCCATGCCCCCGGCTCCAGCGCAAACAGAAAATGCGCCAGCGGTGAAAAACACCGGGGGCGCATTGGCCGACTAATCCGCCAGGGACCGGTTCCAGCGGTGCTTGGTGAGGGCGAGGCCGGTGCCGGCCCCGAACATGAGGAACGCCGCCAACACGGTGAGGTAACCGAGCGGCAGCCCGCGCAGCCAGACAATCCCCGGGGTCAGCAGCGGGGCGTAGAGGACCACGACCGCCACCCCCAGCTCCAGACGCGACACCCAGCGGCCCAGGCGCAGACGCCAGAGGATGCCGAGGCTGAGCACCGCCAGTCCACTGGCGGCCACCACCCAGTTGAACGCGGGATCAAGCCCCGCCGCCCCCCAGACCACCGCATGCATCCCCCACGCCAACGCCACCACCGGACGCCAGAAACGCACCCGGGGATCGGCATCCAGCCACTGAAAGGCATGCACCACGAGCACGAAAAGCGCGCCGTTCAGGGCCGCGCCCCCCGCCTGACCCTGCGGACCCGCCAGCAGCAGATGAATGAACCAAACCAGGACAGCCGCCCCCAACCCCGCAGCCATCCTGGCGGATCCCAAGAGGTACCCCACCCCCATCCCCAGGCACACCACGCCCGCCCACCCGCCCCCGCCCAAATGACCGAGGCTCACCGGCAGCCAGGAGACCGGCAGACCGGCCAGCAGCAGCACAGCGGACCCCACCGCCAGATGCGGGGCCACCCGCCATTCCGGATGGCGGCGGCTGATCCGGCCCAGCAGCAGCCAGTTGGCACCGCACAGCACGGGCAGCAGAAACCCGCCCGGGTAGGCCAGCGCCAGCAGGGAAACCAGGACCGGCACCCCCAGCAACCCCTCCCGCACCGACGCCGAAACCGTGGCCGAGAAATCATCCAAACGCCGCCAAACCACCCAGGCCAGGGCATAGAGACCCGGCACCAATTGCCAGGCGTGGAACCGCGCCGAATTGACATAGTCCACGGCCGCCAGATGAACGCCCGTGCCAACCAGCCAAAGCCCGAACAGGAGCAGTGGAAGCCAGGTTTTGCGCGGGGCCAGACTCATGCGGCGGCACCCGGCGGGCAACTGGAAAGCCAGGGCCACCAAGGCCGGCATGAACAGGAGCCAGAGCCCGGCACTGGCCTGCCCCCAGGCGTCGTTATCCAGCTCGATCACCGCGCGAAAGTGCAAGGGGAAGAAGAGGTTGGCCAGCAGCATCACCCCACCGCACACCAGCAGCCAGGGGGGCAAATACAGACAGCGATGGTACCGGCGGAGCGCCCACATCCGACCGATCACCAAGGCACTCCCCGCCGCACAGACCGCCCGCGCGACCGGTTGTCCCAACAGCGAGGCCTGCACCAACAGGATGAAGGGCACGAACATGAACGCCCACTCCAACCCCACCAGCAGCGTGGAGTCATACCACACGGCCCGCCTCGCCAGTACCACCGCTGTCAAAACCAAAAGCAATTCATACGCTTGCAGCGCCGAAAAATTGAAGACCATCTGCGCCAGTTCCTGCCGGTCCAGGGCCGGATCCACGGACACCAGATAAATGCCGAAGAGCATCAGGCCCGCGCTGAGAATATAGAGAGGGTTACCCGCCAATACCTGGCGCAGCAAATCCCGGATGGTCTGCCAATCCACCACCGCCTCCAAGTCCGCCTTGCTCAACACCGCCACTTCCCGCCCCGCCCCGGTCACCAAGGGTTTTTCCTCTGGGTTTAACATAACTGCTCCTTTCTGTGGTTCGATTGGAACATGTGCTGTTTGCTTTCTTGTTCATATATTTTGTTATTTTTAATCATTTGTCAACTTTTTATTGTTTTTAATGTGTATTTGTTTTGTTTTTATATTTTTAATATATATTCAATCACACGCAACTGTTTGAATCCGGTGAATGGACGGTAGCCTGTTGGGGAGGGCATTTATATGAATCTTACCAAACTTTACCAATCTTAGCTCGCCATGGTGTAAGATGGATAAATTCACATAAATCCACTGTAAACCAATGACTTGTATTTCAAAATAAGGAATCTGAATGGAGTGTCCCCCCCGCCTCTCTCACAACTCACTGAAATCTGAAAGAAAGGAGGCTGCGTTGTGCTGTAATCACCATTGCGACAGCATTGGTGTCACACACCCGCGTCGGTCCGTTGGTCCGTATTGCTTTTGCCGTAGCTTTGCGGTACCCATGGGGCATGCGCTTCCCATTCCTGAATTTACGACCGGCCACCGGACTGGCTTTCTGGCTGCTGCTCTCCCCGTTGCTGCTGGCCCAGGCCCCCGCCAACTACGATGAGGACAAGGTGCCGGTGTACCAGTTGCCCGATCCGCTGGTGTTGAGCAACGGCCAGCCGGTCAAGGATGCCGCGACCTGGCAGAAAGTGCGGCGGCCGGAAATCCTGGAACTGTTCCGCACCCATGTCTATGGCCACAACCCGGCAGCCCCGAAGCGCCTCCAATACAAGGTCACCAGCACCGACCCCAAGGCGCTGGAAGGCCGGGCGACGCGCAAGGAGGTGACGATCTTTTTGACCGGTGAGAAAAGCGGGCCACGGATGAACCTGCTGCTCTTCCTGCCCAATCAGGTCAAGGGGCCCACACCGCTCTTTTTTGGTCTGAACTACGGCGGCAACCAGGCGGTGCATGCCGACCCGAAAATCACCATCACCACCAATTGGCAGCGCGACAGCAAGAAAGGTTCCGTGGTCAACAACCGGGCTACAGAAGCCTCCCGGGGCACCGAAGCCGGCATGTGGCCGGTGGAAACCATACTGGCACATGGCTACGGGTTCGCCACCGCCCATTACGGCGACCTGGAGGCGGACCACGTGGATGGGTGGCAGACGGGAATCCGCGCCAAGCTGATCCCGGTTCGCACCGCCCCCCCGACCGGAAACAGCCTGAGCAGCACCAACAAGGGAGCCCCGCCCACCGCGCAGGCAGACGATTGGGGCGGCATAGGCGTCTGGGCCTGGGGCATGAGCCGGGCCATGGATTACTTTGAAAAGGATCGCCGCATTGACGCCCACCGGGTGGCGATCATCGGGCATTCCCGGCTGGGCAAAACGGCCCTGTGGGCGGGCGCGCAGGATGAGCGTTTTGCCATGGTCATCTCGAACGACTCCGGCTGCGGTGGAGCTTCCTTGGCGCGGCGGCGGGTGGGCGAAACCGTGGAACGTATCTCCACGGTTTTTCCGCAATGGTTCTGCCGAAACTACCAGGCCTACGGAACCAATGTGGATGCCCTGCCGGTGGACCAGCATGAGCTGCTGGCCCTGATCGCCCCCCGGCTGCTTTATGTGGCCAGTGCCGCCGAGGACAAGTGGGCGGACCCCAAGGGGGAGTTTCTCTCCGCCCTGCATGCGGAACCGGTGTACCGCCTATTGGGGCAGCCGGGGCTGGGAGTCGCCGAGCCCCCGGAAATTGACACCCCGGTGGGGCAGACCATCGGCTACCACCGGCGCACCGGCAAACACGATCTGACCACGTATGATTGGGAGCAGTACCTGAAGTTTGCCGACCGCCATTGGCAGGCCGCCGCGCGCCAAAAGTAACTGTTATACGCCGTAGAATGATTGATAATCCAACATCCGGTGGGGCGAACCTCCCGGTGAGCCGCTTGAAGCACCCGCAAACAGGATGGCGGATGGTTCAGATGATTTCATTTCTGTTCCAAGATGCTGATTTCCAAGTGGATTGGAGGAGTGATTTGACATTCCGGCCGTTTTATGATGGAGTGTGTTCACGCAGCCTAAACTGGGCTTCCTTCCTGAAACCCGGTGCGGGGGAACCAACTTGTCCGGCCACCAGCCGGGCTTGGGGCCAAGCACGGCGAACACCGTGCCGATCACTTTCAAGATCGCGCCCGACAGCTAACCTCGCAGGCACTTGGAAGGGCGATCCGCTTGCTGTCCGCAGGGGCAGTCCTCCAGATCACCCCGTATAAACTCGAAACCTGGGCGTTTGAACCGGCCTGACCGCCGGGAGAACAGCCATTTCAACTGATGAAGAATGACACGACGGGTGGCCGGCGGAATACCGCATTGGTGCTGGGCGCATTGGGCGTGGTGTACGGCGACATCGGCACCAGTCCGCTGTATGCCTTGCGGGAGTGCTTCAATCCCGCCCACGGATTGGCGGCGTCCCCCACCAATGTGCTGGGGGTGCTTTCCCTGATCTTCTGGGTTCTGATCCTGCTGGTCTCGGTGAAGTACCTCACCTTGGTGCTCCGGGCGGACAACCATGGCGAGGGCGGCATCCTGGCGCTGCTGGCCCTGGCGGTGCCGCAACTGCGCGGGGAGACGAACCGGCGGCAGGCGGTGCTGATCATTCTGGGCCTGTTCGGCGCCGCGCTGCTGTACGGGGACGGCATGCTCACCCCCACCATCACCGTGCTGGGCGCCATCGAGGGTCTGACCATCGCCACCCCGGCCATGGTCCATGCCGTGGTGCCGCTCAGCATTGTGATTCTGATCGCCCTGTTTTCCGTGCAGCGGCTGGGCAGCGGCCAGGTAGGGAGAGTGTTCGGCCCGGTGATGCTGGTCTGGTTTGTGATATTGGCGGTGCTGGGCATACGCGGCATCCTGCTGGAGCCCGCAGTGCTGGGGGCGGTGAACCCCTGGCACGGGCTGCGGTTCCTGCTCACCCATGGCTGGGCCGGGATTGTGGTGCTGGGCTCGGTGTTCCTGGTGGTCACGGGCGCGGAGGCACTGTACGCGGACATGGGGCATTTCGGTCGGAAACCGATCCGCCAGGCGTGGTTTGCGGTGGTGCTGCCCGGCCTGTTCCTGAATTACCTGGGACAGGGCGCGCTGCTGCTGCACGATGCGGCCGCCGCCGACAATCCCTTTTACCTGCTGGCCCCCCGGTGGGCGCTGTACCCCATGGTGGCACTCTCCACGGCGGCGGCGGTGATCGCCTCCCAGGCCCTGATCTCCGGCGCGTACTCCCTGACCATGCAGGCGGTGCAGCTCGGGTATGTGCCCCGGCTTTCCATCCTGCACACCTCGGCGGATGAGCGGGGGCAGATCTACATGCCGCACGTCAATTGGGCGCTGATGGTGGCCTGCGTGCTGCTGGTGCTCGGGTTCAGATCCTCGGCCAACCTGGCCGCCGCCTACGGCATTGCGGTGGTGCTCACCATGATCATCACCACGATCCTGTTTTACGCCGCCGCGCAGCGCCTGTGGGGCTGGAGCGCCCGAACGACCGGCCTGGTCTGCGCGGGCTTCCTGATCATCGAGATCGCCTTTGGCGTGGCCAACGCCATGAAACTGCTGCAAGGGGGCTGGCTGCCCCTGCTGATCGCGGCCATGGTCTTTGTGGCGATGTCCACCTGGAAAACCGGTCGCCGGCTGGTGGGCGAGCGGATGCGCAGCAGCTCCGTGCCGGTGAGCCTGTTCCTGGAGGATCTGGAGCAGAGCCAGATTGTGCGCGTGCCGGGGACGGCCGTTTTCCTCTCCGGCAACTCGGACGCGACCCCGCTGGCGCTCCTGCACAACATCAAACACAACCGGGTGCTGCACGAGCGGGTGGTGCTGGTGAACATCCAGACCACCCAGGAGCCGTATGTGAAGGCGGAGGACCGCGTGCGGGTGGAACGGCTGCGCGACGACCTGTTCCGGGTGGTGGGCCGCTACGGCTTCATGGAGGAGCCGCACGTGCCGCGCCTGCTGGTGGCGTGCCGGGACCAGGGGCTGAAATGCGACCTGAACAAAATCACGTATTTCCTCAGCCGGGAAACGGTGGTGCCCAAGGCCTCCCGGGAGATGGCGTGGTGGCGAAAAGTGTTCTTTGTGTTCCTCTCCCGCAACGCGCAGTCGGCCACCGCGTTTTTCCGGATTCCCGCCAACCGGGTGGTGGAACTGGGCATGCAGGTGGAGGTGTAGGTTTCAGCGATTTGCGATTGCCGAGCAATTCCAAAAACCCTAGGATGCCTCCCGACCACTGCAAAAAAGCACATTTACACCATGAAAAGACGCCATTTCCTGAAGTCGGTGGCTCTCACGGGAGCCGCATGTCTGATGTTACCCCGGGGTCCGCTCTTCGGAGCCGATGCCCCCAGCAACAAGCTCAACGTCGCCCTCATCGGCACCTGGGGCCGGGGCGGAGCCCACTTTGATTTCCTGAAGAAGGAAAACGTGGTCGCCCTGTGCGACGTGAACGAGGAGCACCTGGCGAGCGCCACCCCGCGCTTCCCCAACGCCAAGACCTACGTGGACTGGCGCCAATGCCTGGAACAGAAGGACATCAACGCCGTGATGATCTGCACGGCAGACCACACGCACGCCTTCATCGCCAACTGGGCGATGAACCGCGGGCACCATGTCTATTGCGAAAAGCCGCTGGCCAACAGCGTGGAGGAGGCCCGCGTGGTGCGCGCCAACTACCTGCAGCGGAAGGGCAAGATCGCGACGCAGGTGGGCACCCAGCGCCACGAGTATGAGAATTTCAACCGGGTGCGCGAACTCGTGCTGGACGGGGCGATCGGAGAGCTGAAGAACGTCTGCGCCTGGGGCAACCGCAAACTGGGACGCCCCGGATATCTGCCGGCCCAGGGCGAACCGCCCAAGCATTTGCACTATGACCTGTGGATCGGGCCTTCCCCCATGCACCCCTTCAACCCCGGCTATTTCTCCGGCGGCCCGGGCATGAACTGTCTGCAGTGGAACATGTATTGGGACTTCGGCACCGGCCAGGTGGGCGACATGGGCAGCCACACCATGGACTTGGCGTGGAACGGGATCGACGCCACCCTGCCGACGACGGCCGAAGGCAAAGGTGACCCCCTGAATCCAGAGGTTTCCCCCGTGAAGCTGGAGATGCACTTTGACCTGCCCGCGAACACGTGGCGCAAGCCCATCCGCGTCTCCTGGTACCAGGGTGGAGCGATGCCGACATCCCCCACCCCCTACGTGGACCTGAACAAGATCGGCCACGGGGCGATGTTCGAGGGCAGCAAGGGCTACCTGATCGCGGATTTCCAATCCCGCATCCTGATTCCCAGCTCCAACGATGGAAGCCTGACCTACTACAAGCCGCGCAAGGAGACAGAGGTACTGCCGCGCATGGGCAATTTCCAAAGCGAGTGGGGTAACGCGTGCAAGGGCAACCTGAAAACCTCCTGCAACTTTGAATACGGCGGCAACATGATCGAGATGATGATGTTGGGCGTGGTCGCGTACCGGGCGGGCAAAAAGCTGGAGTATGACCCGGAAAAGGGCGTGGTCACCAACTCGACGGAGGCCAACGCGATGATCAAGCGCACCTACCGGCCCGGCTGGACCCTGAACGGTTAGTCAATCGTCTGGTATTTCAGAGGGCACCCGCCGGACCGCCGGTGGGTGCCCTTTTTGTTCCAACAACCGATCAGACGGTGACCCGTTTGCCGATCAGAATGAGCGGAGAATCCTTGGCCGCCGGGTTGAGCAGCGCCAGGCTTTTGCGGATCTCCAGCCGGAGCGTGTCCCCCTCGAAACGGCAGGTCACCCGTTGGTAGTGGGCGGTCTCGACAAACCGCCAGTCCATCACCAGGGTTTTCTGATCGCTCCACGCGCCTCCAGCCGCCAGCCGGGTTTTGCCTGGAGGCGCGGTGGTGACCAGATGCAATCGGTCTGGAGACAAGTCCGTTTCACCCGCCACCCAGCGATCCAAGCCACACACCACCGGATGTTCGCCCTGGGCATCGCAAAGCGTGACAACGCATTTGCCCCGGGAGAACGCGAGCAAAACCTGCCGGACACCGAGCGGGTTTTCATCCAAGGTATAAACCTGCCCGTTCACCGAGGCGGACAGGAGCTAGGAGGACCGGCCAGCCGGAATCGGCAGGGTCAGAGCCGCCAACTGGCGCTGCAATTGCCGCCGGTGCTGGCCATCCCTGGTCAGCCCCTCACCCCGCAGGGCGGGCAGCAGATGTTGCCAGACCGCGTTGAGAACGCCCTGAAGGTCATTGGTCTCGGCCGTGATTGCGATCACAGCATCCTCGGCCGGCAGCACGATGCAAAACTGGCCAAAGGCACCATCCCCCCGGTAAACCCCATGGCGGCAGCGCCAGAACTGGTAGCCGTAGCCCTGCGCCCAATCGCTGACTGCCGCCTTGGCGGGATCCCCGGCGGGCGCATTGGAAATCTGGGCCTGGGTGGCCTCATTCACCCACGCCTCGTACAGAATCTGCTGCCCGCGCCATTGGCCCTTCTGGAGATAAAGCTGGCCGAGCTTGGCGATATCCTCGGTCTTCACGCGCAGGCCCCAGGCCCCGTTGTTGATGCCCTGCGCATTTTGCTCCCAATCGGTGCCCGCGATGCCCAGCGGCTGGAACAGACGGGGCTTCAGGTACTCATGCACGGTCTGGCCGGTGAGCTGCTGGACAATGGCCGAAAGCAGGAAGGTGGCTCCGTTGTTGTACGCAAAATGGGTTCCGGGGACATGCGGGACCGGACGCCCCAGCACGGTGGCGATCCAATCCTGCCCCGGCGGTACGAACCGGCCATCCAACAGGGAATCACCGGCATGGCCCGCACCCATCATCAGCAGATCCTTCACCCGCATGGCGGCCAGGTTGTCACTGACCGTGGCAGGAACCGCCTTGGGAAAGAAAGAGACGACCTTGTCATCCACCCGCAAGCGCCCCTCGGCGACCGCCAATCCCACGGCCGTGGAGGTGAAGCTTTTGCTGAGGGAATAGAGCGTGTGCTTCAAACCGGACGCATAGGGGGCCCACCACCCCTCGGCCACCACCTGGCCATGCCGGAGCACCATCAGGCTGTGCAGGTTCAAACGGACGCGATCAACGGTTTCAAGAAACTCCAGGAGACCGGCAGAGGCCACCCCTTGCGCCTCCGGCGCACTGCGGGGCAGTTGGCCGGAACGGGAGAAGGCGGCCCAGCCCGTGCCGGGCAGTCTGGCCACGCCGAGGCCGGCGGCAGCCAAACCCAGATGTTGAAGAAAACCGCGGCGATTCAAGGTCAGGTTCATTTGCTTGGTGGCTGGAGAAAATACTGGGGATTTCACTTTGAGCCACGCTTTATCTTGCGAGCCGGCCAGAACGCTTTCACGGTGCGCTCCCATTCATCAGCCATGAGCTGATGCCCGCGATAGGTGGGGTGGACTCCATCCCAAATCCAATAATCAGCGGCGGCACGGCGGCAGGCCTCGTCAAAAACGTGCTGAAACCGCACCAGCGCTGCCCCGTGTTTCGACGCCAGTTTCGCCACGATCGCCTGCCGTTGTCTGAGGTCGGCGCTCCACGATTCCCAGTTCGCCATTTTGGCCCCGACCGCCAGTCCAAAAGGTTCGCAGAGCACGAGCTTCAGATTGGGATTGGCCGCCTTGAGATCCATGAGCAGCTTGTCATAAACCTGCTCGTACTGGTCCATCGGCCCCCCCCTGGAGCTGTCGTTCACGCCGATGAGCAGACTGAGAACGTCAGGCTTCAGGTCAAGCGTGTCCTTCTGCCAGCGCTGCTCCAAACTGAGGACCGTATTGCCGCTGATCCCACGGTTGACAAAATCGAGGTTCAATTGCGGGAAGGCCGCGCCGTACTTGGCGGCGATGAGGAAGACATAGCCGTGGCCAAGGATGTGATTCGGATCAGCGCCGCGACCGCGATTGCCGTCCGTGATGGAGTCACCCTGAAAGAGAATGCGCGTGTTGGGCTGAAAAACCTCAGGGGCACCCACGACCGTCTCAGCAGCACGGGTGTTAAAACTCAGGCCAACAAGGCAGGCGGCCAGCGCCAGAATGGTTTGTTTCATGGGAATTGTTTGTGCCCAGAGGGTGCCGGATCAGCATCACCTGATGATTTCCCACCGCCCCGTCTTCGTGGGGCCAACATGCCGGATGCAGCCCAACGTTTTAAGTTTATCCAGATGGTATTTAATACCCGCATCAGAAATCCCAATCAACTCGGCTGAAAGGCGCTGACTTTTCGCTGACTTCTTCCTGAAATTCATCAGCGCCAGGGCCGACAGATCGGCGATCTTGAAATTCGGCATCGGGATACCATCCCAATGCCGGCCCTGTTTGCGCAGGAGAAACTTGTCCAGCACCGCACCCTTTAGCTCCTGCTTGGTGCTGCCGCTGCGGAGGTGATACTCGCCTTTGTAGCTGACGGGATAGGGATACGGCTCCACCGCAATTTCCAGATACTCCTTCCCTGCCTTCTCGCGCAAGTTCACCTCGACCAGAATTCCGAGAATGTCGCGGACTTTGTTGGGAATGTCCTCCATGAGCCGGTCCGCGTTCGAAACACCCACGATAATCCCCTGCCGATTCCGACCAATGTGCAGCACCCCGCCATTGGCGTTGGCGAACCCGCAAATCCATCGCAGGTATTCGTCCCGCCAGGTCTCCTTCCATTCAATATGCTGGGTTTCTTTCATGCGTAGCATGCTCTCCACGCGAGCCATCACCCGTCGGCACCACCATTTGCAAACACAATGGCATCAGGAAATCACTCCCGTACAGTAAAGGAATGAGGACCAGGTTTAAAGAAAAATAGACAGTCAAAATCTGCGCCGTTCCGAAAACTGGAGGATTGCGAGGGCCGAATTTTTCATTAATATGAGTCGAAGCACCCGCATGATTGCCATGAACAACCGATGCCATCCAGGCCTTGACCGCCGCGCCTTCCTCACCGCCACCTCCGCCGCCAGTCTTGGCTGGCTGG
Source organism: uncultured Verrucomicrobiota bacterium (assembly GCA_903930345.1). Taxonomy (GTDB): domain Bacteria; phylum Verrucomicrobiota; class Verrucomicrobiia; order Limisphaerales; family CAIYYI01; genus CAIYYI01. The sequence continues at coordinate 20,534 of CAIYYI010000632.1, read as the reverse complement.
TACTGACCGACACCCTGCGGGCCGCCCCGGCGGGGTCACCCACGAACAACCCAACCAAGCACCTCAAGCTGCCATGGACGGATGACATCAAATGGGCCAGAGTGCTGAACATCACCGGAGTGCCCGGCAAGGACACCGACGAAAAACTGGCAGCCGCCCAGACAACGTTGGTCGCGCAAGGCGGTGGCGTGGTGTATTTCCCGCCCGGCACCTATCGCTTTGCCGAGTCAATCCAACTGCGCGACGGCATCGTCCTGCGCGGGGCCGAACCCGGGTTGATAACCCGGGCGCACGACGACAAGTACGCGCCCCCCAGCCGGCTGGAATTCCCCAAGTACCGTTTTTCAGACCAGGGCGACGGAACCCCTTTAAGCACGGCCTTCAAGGGCATTTACCTGGAAGATCCGGCCGCCGCCTCAAACTGCGGGGTGGTCAACCTGGACATCAACCACGGCCACATCCATTTCCGGGAAGCGGACGACCACACCTGCGGCCACAACCGGATCGTGTTTGGCTGCGTGCTGCGCAATGCCGCCCGCCCCAACCCCGACGTGCCGGACCTGGCCATGGGGCAGAAGCCGTGGCAGCGCTACACCGTGGGCTACAAGGATGGCGCCATCGACGTGAAAGCGAACCCCAACGGCCTGATCGCCAATAACCGCCTGCCGCAAAGCGGCGACGACAATTTCACCATGAACGGTTTTCTGATGCTGGATCGGCAGCGGAAGCTGACGGCGTTTGATGGGATCATCTTCGATTACGACAATCGCGCGGGCATTTATCTGAACCATTATGGCATCGGCGGTCCGGGTGGACAGGGCCCGGACGGCACCCCGGAAACCCACCCCTTCGGCTTCCGGCATGGCCTGGTGATCCGCGACAACTATGTTTACAACACCGGGCGCTGCGCCATTGGTTTTTGCGGGGATGGGGTGGAGTGCCGGAACAACGTCATCCGCTTTGCCAGGGAGGTCTGGCGGCCGACGGTGACCGGCCGCCACCTCAGCACGGGAGCCTCCACCAACGACAACCGCGCGGTGGAAATGCGAGGCTGGCGCTGGGTGGTGGACGGCAATGATTTCGAAGTTTATCGGAACCTCTGCTCCGACCGCCACTTTGCCATCAACGATGGCGAAGGTCTGATGCACGAGGATCATGTCAACGCCACGGTCAAGGACAGCGTGCTGACCAACAACCGGGGCAACGCCTACCTCTCCATCTACCAAACCGCCGGCATCGACGGGTTGCTGGTGGAGGGAAACGACATCCGCATCGACCGCGGGGCTGGCGGTGAACCGGCCATCCACGTGACTGCCAACCGCACCAACGATCCCTTCCCCTGCCGCAATGTGCGGATCGTCAATAACTCCGTATCCGGACGGGGCATCCTGATCAGCGGTGTCCCGGGGGAAAACAATTTGATCAAAGGCAACAAGGTGCTTGGCCCGGCCCCTCAGAAGATCCGGAACCAGGCCAACGCCCTGGTGGAAAACAATGAGGGCTTTGAAGTGGATGCCACGCCGTGGCAACCTCACCGCGACAGAAAAAAATAGCCTACCGGGTCTGGCATTGCAGGGTCACCGGGCCCAGCAGACCGGAGGTGGTTGCGCCCCGGTAACGGGTGGGGATGGTGGTGTAGTGATTGGCCAGGGTGTTACACACCAGAACCTCAATCCGGTTCTCCCCCGGCTTCACCGCCGCAGTGAGGTCGAACTGCCAGGGTGGTGACACCCGTGTCCCCACCAGCCGGCCGTTCACCCGCACCTCTGCGGTGACGGCCACGTTGCCCAGTTCCAGCAGCACCCGCCGGGCCTCCGGCACGATCACCGTCTTGCGATACCAAGCGCTGCCGGAGTAGCTGAGCAATCCGTCAATCCTGGCCCAGTCGCCCAGCTCGATCACGCCGGGAACACATTCCAGACGAATCGGGCCGGTCAGCGCCGCCCCGCCATAGCTGCCGCGCTCGTGCCCGATCCGCAACAGGACCGGCACCGAACCCGCACTAGGACCAGACACCACTGCCCTGCCCTCCTTGACGGCCACCGACTGGCCATTGACCCAGACCTGTACCTGGCCGCGCACGGGAATATTCAACGCCTGCAAACCGGGCGGCGACATGAACCGGTACCACCCCGCCGGCGTCTTTTCACTGGCCCGGACATCAAAGGGTAGCACCTTGGGATTATTCCACCACCGCATGGCCAGCGGGCTGACCTGCAACCGGGGCTTGTCCTCGGGCGTCACCACTTCCAAACGGGGTGGACCTTGCGGATGCTTATACCAAAGGCTATCAGCAAAACCGGCCACCTTTTCGGCATTCACCCGTTCGCCGGCCTCGGTTTTGGCGCATTGCCAGGTGGTGTCCGTAACCATGCGCAGGGTGCCCATGGTGACTTCCGCAATCAGGCCGGCATCGGAGCCGTCGTTGCGGGCCCGCACCAGAATCTCGTTGCGGCCGGGGCGCAAAACGTTGGCCAGATCGTATTCCTGCACGGACTGCCACTGGGAACCACTGCCCAAGGACTGCCCGTTGACCAACACCGTGTAGCCATTGTCGCAGGTGATGCGCAGGCGGGCCGGGGAGGCCACCGAAGTGAGGTCAAATCCTTTCCAGAACCACAGGTTGGCGGTGGACTTGTCGTTCGGATACCAGATCCAGCAAGCCTCCGGCGGCAACGCCTCCGCAGCCGCCACCGACGGCTCCGGGGAGGTCGAGACCACGAAAAAGGTCCGGCCGGGTTTGTCATAGCGCAGGAGCAGCGGGTTGGCCCCCGCCTTCAGGGCGAGCTGGCTGCCCGTGACAGCGCTGCCATTCAGCCACACTTTGGCCGGCTTGAGGGCGCCTGTGACGGCATGGGCCGTCTGGTCACGCGAGGCCGCAACCGTTGTCCACAGGTAATAACTGCCCCCCGCCCCCTCTGGCTCGTAAGTGGTGCCGGTCCCGGTGAACCTGGCCTTGCCGAAAGTGAGGAATTCGTCAGGCACCTCTTCCTTCAGGCCGTGGTAGCCCTGATGCCCCGGATCATTCTCCACACCCCACCGCCAGGAGAACTCACAGGACTTCCATTGGCCGTCCGGCTTCAGCGTGGCCTCATCGGCCAGTTTGCCAACCGGACCCAGCTTCCAGAATTGCGGGCCAAAGGTGGCGGTCACCCTGCGCCAGGGTCCGTTGGTGGGGTCGCCTTCCGTATATTCCATCTGGCGCGCCTCGGCCCCGATCAACGTTGGCGTCGGCGGCCAATGGTAGTCACCCCATCGGTTGTCCAGCGTCGGCTTCAGCTCAAATTCCCATGGCCCGTCCAGCTTCACCACGGTGGGGACCGGCTCGGGCTCGGGCCGGACGATCTCGGGCTGGCCCGGGCTGAAAACAATGAGGTTGATCTCCTTCTCCGTGAGTGGCAAGGCCAGCTCCGTAAACCCATCCCGCTGGGACCGGACGGGCAGCGGACGCACCTGGCCGGTCCAGGGATCCCACAGCTCAACGCGGCCCGTGGCGCGGAAACGGCAGACCGTGGCCTGGGGCAGATCGTAAACGGCGTAGAGATCACGCCCCCCCAACTTGCGGTGCAGGACATAACCACCCCCTTTGCCCTGGCCCGGGAGCGGATCAAGGCGTTCAAAATCGCGCCCCGGCAACCGGGCCAGCACGTCATCCACCGGCCCGTTGGGGAACAGCTCCTTCACTATCACCTCCACCTCTGGATCGTTCCGTCCCAGGCGGTCGCTGACCTCCGGCAAAGCGCCCACCGCCAGGACTATCCCGCCCGCGCGCTGAAACTCGAGCGCCTTTTGCAGGGTCGAGTGGCGCACCGCCCGCATGGCCGGCAGCACCAGCACCCGATAGACCTCGCCGGAAACGCGCAGTTCCCCGCCCGAGACGGTGGCCCGGGCGAGGGATTCGAAATCCATGAAATCAAAGTCCACGCCCCGGGCATAAATCTGCTCACTGGTGCGGAAGGCCGCCTGCACGGCCTCAGCCCCGCCCAGACCGGCCTCCATGGGGGCCACCGGGTAGAGAATGGCCACATCGCAGCGGTGGTCCCCCTGGGTGAGCAGGTAGCTGAGGCGCTGGACGCAATCCATGAACCCGCGCATCTGCGGCCAGTAGGGCATGCGGAAACCGTTGCACGGCGGCGCCCATTCCCACCAGCCGCCGTGGGTGGAATAATAGAGGCCGTGGAACGAGAGCAGGTTGTGGCCCATGACAAAATTGGCAAAGGTCGCGTCCACCAGCCCGGCGGAGGTCGTCCCCCAGCCACTGCCGTAATAGCCTTCCAACCAGACCCGGGGGCGCTGGTAAAGGTGAGCGATGGAGCTCGCCACCTTGGTCTTGATGAGGTTCCGGCCCAGGCTGGGCTGGTCGCACCCCGGACCCTGGTTCCAGCGCTGCGTGCGAAAGTAGTCGCCGAACTCCGTCACATCCCGGCCCCGGCCGCCGTGGTCGCAGCCCATGGTCATGCCGCGCTGCTGGTGCCAGTCAAAAATCGGCTTCCAGAAGCCCTCCTCGGTCAGCGCCACCATCACATCGCTATAATCCAGCCGCACCTTCGGGGTGCGCGGCCCGGTGTCCATGAACAAAGCGGGCAGTTCCGGCACCAGGTCGTAGCCCTTGCGCCGTTTGAATTCCTCGGCGAACCGGGGGGTCCACAGCCGACCGTTCACGCCGAACGTCAGTTCATCGGAGAAGAAGAAGTTCAATCCCTTGCCGCCCTCGCCGGGGAAGTGATCTTCAAACTTGCCGAAAAAATGCTTGGCATACTGCGCCCCCGACTGCGGGTTTAATGGATCATACGAGAACGGCACTTTCTCAACGCAAACCGATACCTTTTGCGGTTGTCCCCCCTCACCGGGAACATCAGCGGAGACCAGGGCATCAGCCGGAGCAGCCCCCTTGACCAAACGCAGCCGCATTCCGCCCAGGTCGGGATTCGCGCGCAGCATCTCATCCACGCACCAGCCCTGACCGGCACCCAGAGTGTAATCACTGAGGCTGACCGCCATGCCCCGCTGCTTGCCCTCCCGCATGAACCAGCCGACCAATTGCCACCACTCCTCAGAAAACAGGGGTGGATCACTGGGGATCGTGAGCCCATAACTGTGCCCCCCCTTGTCAGTGTGGGCGTAGTTGATCTGCAAGCCGCAGATGCCCATACCGCTCAATTGATCCAACTCCCATCCGAGCCGCGCCCGGGTCAAGGGGTCTCCTAGCCACCAGTAGAACGGCACCACGCCAAAGCCGGGCGGTGGTTTTTGAAAGGCGGGAAACACATCGAGATTGGGCTCCCGGCTGGCCTGCCCCACCGCCCACGCGGGGGCCGGAAGGGTATTGGCCGGATCGCTGAAAGCCAGGCTGGCCGCCGTCTGCCCACAAACTGACTGCAGCAGGGCTGGGCAAAAAACGAAGAGAATCAGGATGGCCAGACACGGGGAAAACCACTTTCGACCGTGAAAGCCGCGAGCAAAACGGTGGAACTGCTTGTTCATGACGCCCCGGATATTAACAAAACCTGGCTCGCATGGAATAAAGAAAGGGGCATTTTGCCTGCCATTCGGTTTCGGCCGTGAGGCTGGGATTTGGCTTTGACATAAAATGGTCCATATGGGGAAATTACCAACATGGCGTTGACTTTGATTGACGGGGACGCACCGCGAAAACGCGGCGTCCGGATGCTGGGTGCCTGGCTGTTTCTGACAGCGTGGCTGGCCTTGGCCAGTGCGGCCTCTGCGGGAACCCTGGCCCAATTCCGGACAATTTACGGTGACATCGAGGTGGAATTGTACGATCAGGACAAACCGGTCACGGTGCAAAACTTTATGCGCTATGTGAATGCCGGACTCTACAAGGATAGTATTTTTCACCGCTGCCCAGTTGACATAATAAGCGGGTTGTCGGGTTTTGTGGTGCAAGGGGGCGGCATCTACACCTCCAATCGTTTTGTCACCCCTGGTCTGTATTATCTTCCGACATTTCCGCCAATCCGGAACGAAACATCTCAAGGGCGCTTTTTCAGCAACACCTACGGCACCATTGCGATGGCGAGAACCAGCGATCCAGATTCCGCCACCAGTCAGTTTTTCTTCAACCTCGGCAACAACTCGGTCTCCTTAGACAATACCAATATCAGTGGCGGCTACACGGTATTTGGGCATACCATTGGGGGCACCAATGTGCTCAACCAATTCATTGGCCGCTCTTTTGGTGACCGAGTAGTCAATCTCGGCGGAGTGCTCGCCGAACTGCCCGTGAGCTACACCGGAGCAAGGGGACCAAGTTACGAGGAACTCATCTACGTGGATGTAACCCTGCTGAGTGTCAAGGTGACGATGACCAACAGTGTGCGAACGATCTCCTGGAACAGCGTGAGCAACCGCGTGAACAAGGTGGAGTTCACCACACAGTTTCCGCCGCAGTGGCAGACCCTGGTGACCACCAACGGAAACGGACAGCGTTTGCAGGCAAGCGACTCGGCATCGCCCTCCCAGCCCCGGTTTTACCGCGTCCAAGTCAATTACTCGGGCCAATAACCCCCACCCACCAAAGGACAACGGCACCATGAGCCAGTCATGATGCCGTTGAAAAAGAAACCATCGCCCACCGGAACCAGAGGGTCAGGCCGGAGCGGCCTCCGCGAGTTGGCTGAGAATCGACTGGTGCGTTTCCCGCCATTCCCGCATTGCCGCATACACCCGGTCACGGGCATCCCGCACTTCCCGCTGCAGCTCCGCCAGTTTTTCACGGGAGGCATTAAGCTTGCGCTCCATGCTTTGGGCATATTCGGACTCCAGCTTTTCCCAGCGAACAAACGCTTCATGCAGGGAAGCCTGGGCCGCCGCCATGCGCTCACGCAGACGCTCGGCATGCGTGGGGATATGCAGCACCTCCAGGCGGTTGGACAGCAGACGCTGCTGCTCCGCCACCTCGGCCATCATGATGCGCCCTTCCGGAACACGCCGGAGATCCTTGGCCAGGCCGAATTTGCACAGCAGCCAGATGGCCCATTTGGTGGGATCAAACTGCCACGGCTTCACCCCGTTGCGGTAGTCATGCTGGAAGGCGTGATGAAAATTATGGTAACCCTCGCCAAAGGTGAAAAACGCCATCAGTCCGCTGTCCCGCGCAGTACACTGGCTGGAATACGGCCGGTTCCCGATGGTGTGGCAGAGGGAATTGATGAAGAACGTCATCTGCTGGACACAAACCGTCCGGGCAATGCCAGCGATCAGCAACCCGCCCAATGCCCCATGGACACCATTCCACAAGCCCCCGATCAGGGCGGGCAACAGATAGCCGGCGGTGATCGCGATCGGCACATAGTATCGGTGCTGCCACATCACCAACCGGTCCCGCAGCAGATCCTTGGCGTAATCAAAGGAGGTGTGGGGTTCCAGCTTGATCATGATCCAGCCCATGTGCGCGTGGAAAAAGCCCTTGGAGATATCGTAGGGATCCTCGTCGTGATCCACGTGTTTGTGGTGGCGGCGATGGTCCGCAGACCAGCAGAGGGCGGAATTCTCAAACGCCGCCGCCCCAAAGACCAGGGTCAGAAAACGGATGACCGGATTGGCCGCGAAGGCACGGTGGGAAAACAACCGGTGGTAACCCAACGTGATGCTCATGCCGGTGGCCATGAACATGACCACAAAGAGGGAGACTTGGAACCAATCAAGCCCGTAACGCCACAGGTAAATGGGGACGGCGGTAAGGGTGAGCAACAACGTGAAGATAAGGAACAGGCTGTTCAGCCAGTTGACCTGCTTCCAGGGAATTCGCAACATAAACGACAGATGGATTCTTCTGGTGACAGAAAAGGGGAGCCCATGGGTAGTGTGAGCCCCCCTCTTCCCGCCAAATTGTTTAAAATCAAACCGACTCAGTAGCGGTCACTGCGGCCCTCGCCGCGGCTATCACCACGGTAGCCACCGCGGTCGCCGCCACGGCCCTCGCCGCCGCCACCACCACCACGACCACCCCGGAAACCGCCGCCGCCGCCACCACCACCACCACCGCCGCCACTGCGGCGTTCACCACCGCCGCCGCCGCCACCGCTGCGGAACGCCGGACGTTCCTCGCGCGGGCGCGCCTCATTCACTGTGAGCGGGCGGCCTTCCCAGTTATTGCCGTGCAGGGCCTGGATGGCGGCATCCGCTGATTCCTTGCTGGACATAGTCACGAAGGCAAAGCCACGCGGGCGGCCACTGACCCGATCCATCATTAAGTTGACTTCAGTGACGGCGCCATATTGGGCAAACAGATCCTGAAGATCATTCTCGGAGACATTGTAGGAAAGGTTTCCCACAAACAACTTATTGCTCATTGTACTGTATTCGATTACTTAGACGCCTGCACACTCCAAAGACTGTTCCCGACGGCCGGGATTCAAATCACCACTGAACTAGCCGCTCACCTGATGATCTTCCATGTCCAAAGACGCATGTGGTCTAGCCGCTGAGGAGTATCGGTCAAAAGCGACTAAAATGCAAATAGTTTCCTCCGGCTGTCCGGCGCGCGTGCGCAACTGGACCATTCCGGTCCCGGTTCAGTTTTTCGTTGTCGTCCGCTTCTCTGGTTATTAGCGTGGGGGGGCATGAATGTGTTTGTGACCGGCGGAGCCGGATACATCGGGTCGGTTTGCGTGGAGCAATTGCTGAATATCGGGCACAACGTCACGGTGTTTGACAACCTGACGGAAGGGCACCGCTCGGCGGTGGACCCACGGGCTCAATTCGTGCAGGGGGATCTGCAGGATCGCCCGGTGATCGCCCAGGCGCTCAAAACCGCCCAAGCGGAAGCCGTGCTGCACTTCGCGGCCAATGCCTTGGTCGGCGAATCCATGACCAATCCTGGCAAGTACTTCCGCAATAACGTTTCCGGTGGCCTCAACCTCTTGGATAGCGCCCTGGAAGCCGGGGTGAGGAAGTTCGTCTTCAGCTCCACCTGCGCCACTTACGGGGTGCCGGAACGGATGCCCATGACCGAGGATCTCGCCCAAAAACCGGTCAATCCTTATGGGGAATCCAAGCTCATGTTCGAGAGGATTCTCTCCTGGTACCACCAGTTGCACCGTTTGGAGTTTGTCGCTTTCCGCTATTTCAACGCCGCCGGCGCCAGCGGCCAGTTCGGGGAACACCACCGGATCGAAACCCATTTGATTCCCAACGTCTTGCAGGTGGTGCAGGGCAAAAAGTCCCACTGCGAGATTTTCGGTACGGATTACCCCACGCCCGATGGCACCTGCATTCGGGATTACATCCACATCATTGACCTGGCGCAGGCGCACATCCAGGCCTTGGACCCTGGCAAAGTCGGCTTTTTCAATCTGGGCAATGGGGATGGCTACTCGGTCAAGGAAGTGATTCAGACCTGCGAAAAAATCACCGGCAAGGCGATTCCGGTCATCGCCAAACCCCGCCGACCGGGCGACCCGCCCAAGTTGGTGGCCGCCGCCGTGAAGGCCCGCGCCGAACTGGGCTGGAACCCGCAATATCCCAAGCTGGAGGACATTGTCCGCACCGCCTGGGCCTGGCACCAGGCCCACCCGGAGGGGTATCCGGATTAGTCCGCCCGGGGAAGAGGAATTTTGCAACAAACTTGAACCGCGCGGGCCGACTCGGTTAGACTGGCCGCATGTTCAACGCCCGTTCCACCCTGTGCGGTCTCTTGGCCGGTTGTCTGCTTGCCCTTTCCTGCCCGGCGGGGGACTGGCCCCAGTGGCGTGGTCCGTCGCGAGATGGCCACGCCTCTCCACCAATCACCCTACCCGCCCGCCTGCCGGCGGAATTAAAACCGGTTTGGCAAATAGCTGTCGGGGGCGGCTTTTCCTCCCCCGTGGTGAGCGGGAGCACCCTGGTTTATCTGGATGAACAGGAGGGGCAGGAGGTTGCCCACCGGGTAAACACCGCCAACGGCCAGGAACAATGGCACACCCCGATGACGGCCGCCTTTGGGGATGAATGGGGAAAAGGGCCAAGATCCACACCCATCCTGGATGGGGACCGGGTTTATGCCCAGGCGTGCAACGGAGAGTTCCGGTGTCTGAACCTGGCGGATGGCAAAGTGGTGTGGGAGGCCGGTTTCGAGCGCACCTTTGGGGTGAAATTCCTCGGCAGCAAGGCGAATGAAGGCACCGCTTCCCGGCGGGGCAACAACGGATGCGGGGTGATTGATGACCAGCGCCTGATCCTGCCGGCGGGCGGCACCAATGACCACAGCCTGGTCTGCCTGGACAAAGCCACCGGCAAACTGCTCTGGCATGCCGGCCAGGATGAAGCCGCCTATTCCTCCCTGCTGGTGAGCACGCTGGCCGGCACCCGCCAGGTGATCGCGTTCACCGCCGAAGCCCTGATGGGGGTTGAACTGGAGCGCGGCACCATTCTCTGGCGGGTGCCGTTGAAAACCGGAGCCAAACGGCATGCCGCCACGCCAGTGCTGCGGGGCGATGACATTTTCGTGAACTCCCAGACCATCGGACTGGTCTGCCTCCGTATCAAACAGGCAGGCGGACAATGGACCGCCACCACGGTTTGGGCCAACAAGAGCCACCGCATCAACATCTCCACCCCGGTGCTGGCCGGTGACCATCTCTACAGCCAGGGCTCCAGCCGGGATTTGATCTGCGTGGAAGCCGCCACCGGTCAACTGAAGTGGTCGCAGACCGGGTTTGGGCGGGACGAGAAGGACTACAGCGCGCTGATCGCGGCGGACGGAAAACTGCTGGTGCTCTCAAACAACGGGGTTTTGACCATGCTGAAACAACAGGCCACCGGCTACGAGGAATTGGGCAGGGTGCAGGCGTGCGGCACCACCTGGAGCCATCCGGCGCTGGCCGGTCAGAAGTTGTATGTTCGTGACGGACGTTCGCTCAGTTGCTATGACTTGGGCCGCTGAGCGCCCGTCCGCCACCAAACATTGCCAGGCTATTTCTTTTTGAAGACGTCGAGCAGGCCCTTGGCCTTGTCCACGCCTTCCTTGCCCACATTTTCCAGGGTTTGGCCCACTTTTTTGAGGGCTTCCCCCGCCACGTTCATCACGTTGGAGAGCGTGGGCTTGAGAATCTCATTGATCAGCCCGGCTGCCGTCACCGGCTTGCCCCCCACCCCGATGTTGGTGAGATGCACATCCGGAAGCGGCACCGTGACGGATCCGACAATGACCTTGCCACCTTTGACAGTCAGATCCTTGACGATGAGTTTCTTCTGGGCTTTGGCAGTGTCGTTGGTGCCGCCACCCGCCATCGCATCCACGTTGGCCTGGATCTCCTTCAGGTTCTTGCCCATCTTCTCCAGCGTGATCTCCGGCGACTCGATGTAAATCTCGTCAATCACGATGGTGTCGGTGAGCAGGGATTTGGGCTGCAGCTTGACACGCACCTCACCCACCTTGATGGCGGAGGGTGAAGAGTAGCCCGCCGGATTGCCCACGAACAAACCCTTCAACTGCCCGCTGCCAGACAACGGGGACAAGCTGACACTTCCCAGCTTCACGTCCGTTTTGGTGACTTGCGGCCCAACGGTTTCCACCCCGGTCTTCACCAGGGAATTCAGGGAAAGGAAAATGACGATGAGGGCCAGCACCAAGACAGCGGCCAACACCCCGAGAATTGTGCCTGCTTTTTTCATGGTCGGACAGGAGCTTACTTGGTCAGGGTTTTTTGCAGATCACCAGCGGCTTTGTTCGCACCTTCGCTGGCCTGCTTCAACGTTTCCGCCGCGAGTTTTTTCAACTGCTCGATGATATCCTTGACGGCGGTCTGCTGCTCGGGCGTGAGCTTGGCATCAGCGGCGAGCTTCTGCAATTCGGCCAGCGCGGCCGGATAATCAGCCTTCTTGATGGCTTCCACCGCTTTACCCACCGTGGTTTGCGCAGCGGGTTCCGCCGACTTGAAGGAGCTTTCCAAGGCGGAAGTTTCCACCGCCTGCTTTTGACCGCATCCCACCAAGCCCAAGGCCAAACCGAGGACGACCGACCCGACGAACCAAGTTAACTTTTTCATTTTAGGAATGATACCGTTACGTGTTGTTGTGTTTTTGAGGGCCCCGTGAACCATTTCACGATTGACCCGGGAAAAATATAGACTATAAACGAATGATTAGCCACTAAGAAACACCGTTCCCATCGTAAGGCAATTAAAGCCAAAGACCTATGGGCGACAAACTTCGCTGTGCGGTTATCGGGGCCGGAGCCATCGGCCTCGAACATATCAATAGCCTCACCCATTGCGCACGAGCCGCCTGTGTGGCGGTGGCAGAGCTTAATCCACGGCGAGGCAAGGAGGCCTGCGATCGCTTCAAGATCGCCCGCCTTTACGCCGACTACCTGGAACTGCTGGACCAACCGGATATCGACGCCGTCATTGTGGCCCTGCCGAACCACCTGCACGCCCCCGTCACCCTGAGCGCGCTCCAGGCCCGCAAGCATGTGCTGGTGGAAAAACCAATGGCCCTCAATGCCCGGGAGGGCGCCCGCATGGTGGCGGCAGCGGAGAAAATGAAGCGGACGCTGATGGTGGCCCAGAACTTCCGCTTCAACCAGCACACTCAGATCGCCCGCCACTTTTTGCAGCGCGGCGAGGCCGGCGAAATCTACCACGGCCGCTGTTTTTGGCTCCGTCGCCAGGGCATTCCCCGCATCGGTTCCTGGTTCACCCGGAAGGAACTGGCGGGCGGCGGTTGTGCGGCGGACATCGGCGTCCACCTGCTGGATGCCACCCTGCATTTGATGGGTGAGTTTGAGGCGGTCAGCGTGAGCGCGGTCACGCACGCCCGCTTTGGCCCCCGGGGCCTGGGCGATTTTGAGTGGGGCCGCAGCGAGATTGATCCCCTGAAGCCGTTCACGGTGGAGGATTTCGCCAGCGCCTTCATCCGGCTGAAAAGCGGCCGGTGCCTGACCTTGGAGAGCAGCTGGGCTGCCCATCACGCCGCTGATGCCCGGGAATACGGCATTGATCTGCTGGGCACCACCGCCGGCCTGAGCCTGTTCCCGGCGCGGCTCTACCGCCCCGGCCCCCTGGGCTATGATTCCACCCTGTTAAGCCTACCCAAAACGTCCTTCCAAGAGGATCGCACGCACCATTTTGTGCAGGCGGTCCTGGACAACAAGCCCACCCTGGTGCCGATGGGCGAATCCCTGAAGGTCCAACAGATTCTCGACGCGCTTTACGAATCCGCCCGCCAGGGGCGCGAGGTGCGGTTAAACCCGAAACCCTGAGGCCACCGGGTTGCCCGGCTACAGGGTGGTCTCACACTCGGTCACCCGCTCATCGTAGAAATCGTCGGTGAGCAACCCCTCCTCGTACAGCAGCTTGAGCTGTCGCAGCCGCCCCACAATCTGCTGTTTGGAAAACTTGGGCTTGGCCGCCACCGCATTGGTGCCACCAACACTGTTCGTGGCCACCGCAACCACCACGGCATTGGTCACCACCGGCGGGCGTGGCCGGGGAATGCGTTTGGCCGGCGGCTCATAGGTGGGATCAAACACCAGCACCTCCAGATCCTGCGCGGGCACGAGGTGCCGCCACAGAAAGGCCTGCATCCGGTCTTCGGCAGGCAAAGCCGCCCGCACCACTTCCTGAGTCCGCACTGTGGCGCTGCCAACCAAGGTCAGCCGGACCGGTTCCCTCAGGGAGACCACGTCACTCTTCAGCGTCAGCCGCGCCACGGTCTGGGTACCGGTCAGGGTGACCGGAGCAGCCGAAAGACCTGCCGGGGGATCCAGCAATGACAATTTGATCGGCCCAGTCAGCCCATCTTTCCGGGCGAGATGCACGGTGAGGGTGGCGGTGTTCTTCCCACGCAGGCTGACACTGGAGGGCACCACGCGGAGCGCGAAATCAGGCTGCGGGGCACTGATGCGCAGGCGGTAGGCATACTCCTCACCGCCCTGGCGGGCAGTATCGCCAATGTGAACAAAGTACTGCCCCTCGGCGGGCAGCTTGGCCAGGAAAAAGGAATCCGCGTGATGCGTGTTGACCCCGGCCTCCATATCGTCGCGGTCATCGCTGAACGCCAGCAATTTACCGTTGATGTCAGTCAGCTTGATCACGGAATCCAGCGGGGAATCCAGCCGACGGGAATCCACCTCCACGGCGATCTGCTCACCTGCATGGCCGGTGAATTGGTAAACATCCCAGTCCCCATCCTTATCCACGCGGCCATTGATGATCACGGGCGGGTGCACCTTCTGGGCGCGGGCCTGGGTTTCGTTGGCCTCCAAATCGAATATCTCCGGCAAGGTATCGAGCATGAACGGCACCCGGTTGGATACCAACCGCTTCCCCTGGGCGCTAACTGACAGGAGCCCCGGCCCGGCCGATTTGGGTGGCAGGGAGAGCGAGGCATCCGCCAGATTCCAACCCTTCATTTTTACCGCCGCCACCACGCCCGTCTGTCCACCCAACGGATAGATGCCGGTGATGAAGGGCAGCTCGCCAATGGAGACGCGATACACAAAATCCTCGCGCCCACGGTAGATGCTGTCGCGGATGGTGAAGACATATTCCCCGTCCTTGGGCACCTCGTAAAAAATCACCGGATCGGGCTTGAAGCGGAAGTCGTCATCAAAGGCCACCTCCTTGCCCTGGGCATCCTGGAGCGCGAGCACCGGCTGGAACCAGCCGGGAACCGCGTCCGCAATGTAGGGGATCAGTTGCCGTCCCTGGGTGGAAATGACCAACCGCTGCCCTTTGCGAGCCGCAAAACGATAGCTGTTCACCTCGCCGGAGGCGATCTGGCCATTGGCGGTGCAGGGAACGGATATTTTCACCTCGGCTTCCTCCGGCGGGCGCTTGCGCAAGGCGAGCGCCTCCTTGCCCAGAATCTGGAGGGAGCAGGTGAGCATCGGCTTGCGCGCCACCTCGGGCAACTGGCCGACGTGGAACATAAGCGGGTTGGAGATGCCGCGCGGGGTCACCAGCCGCAGCTCGCGTTCCCCGGGCGGCGCGTCGGCGGCAATCTTCACTTGCAGCAGCGCCAGGTTCGCGATGGAGGCACAGGCCGGGGTCTGCACATTCTCGCGTATGCGCCGCTCCAGCCGGGCAATCAGGTTGGAGGTGGCGGCCGGGCCGGAAACAGAGCCGGTTTTGCCCGCCGCCGGGCCATCCATCATCATCATGGGCGTTTCCGCCATCATGGCCGGAGCCATCATGTCGGTGGGGCCTTTTTTGGCTTTGCGCAAATCCCGGGTCTGCTCGCTTAACAACTGGATCTCCTGCGGGCTCAGCCGCCGGAAGTACTCCGTCACGCGGGCTGTGACCCCGTCGCCCGACACACGCACCCCGCTGACATCCTCAAGCCCCTGCCCGCCCAGCCGGATTTCGAAGGTGGTTCCCTGCTGGCCGCCGGCGGGATAGGCATAGCCGATGTAGGGGCGCGTCTGCCCCCGCGCGCCGGGCGTCACCAGCCCAACCGCCAGACCCAGCACTGCCAGCCATTGAAGTTTGCTCATAAGTCTTACCCTGCACTCCTCACATGATTTCGGTCAGTATGCCGGCTGACTTCACCCCTTCGCCCGCCCCCGGCAGCACGTGCGCCTCCACCCCCATGGGGTGGGGCAGCTTGGCGGTCGCGTCGATGCCGCTCAGCTTGTAGATGCTCCCCAGCAGGTCCACCGGGTACACCGGCCGGTCCTTGACCTCCTCCGCCTTCGCGTCGGACGCCCCCACAATGTGTCCGCCCTTGAAGCCGCCCCCGGCCACCAGCGCGGTGAACACATTGCCATAGTGGTTGCGGCCGCCATTCCAGGGCGGCTGCCAGTCCACCTTGGGTCCGCGGCCAAATTCGCCGCAGCACCAGACGATGGTGGTCTCCAGCAGGCCGTGGTCCTTCAGATCCTGCAGCAGCATGGCCAGCCCCTGGTCCAACTGCGGGCACTGCCGGCGCATGGTGGCAAAATGGTTGCTGTGGGTGTCCCAGCCCCCCGGGTAATTGATGACGATGTACGGCACCCCTGCCTCCACCATCCGGCGCGCCGCCAAACAATCCTGCCCGAAGGTGTGACGCCCATAACGGTCCCGCAATTCCGGCTTCTCCTTGGAGAGGTCGAAAACCTCCTTGCCCGGACCGAGGATCAGCTCGTAGGCCTGCTTGCGGGCATCCTCCGCCGCCGCCAGTTGGGCGCTGTCCGGCATGGCATTGCCCATCGTGTTCATCTTGCGGAGCAGCTCGCGCCGGACCTTCTGCCGGTCATCGGTGATCCCCCGGGAAACCACCCCCTCCACCTCGAATCGGGCCGCATTCGGATCGCTGCCGGTGGCAAAAGGTTTGGAGCGCGGCCCCAGAAAGCCCTCCTCGGAGAACCGTCCCTGCGGCTGCGTCAGCACCACATACGGCGGAATGATGCCCTTGTAGCCCTTGCTTTTGAAATGCGAGAACACCGCCCCCACGCTTGGGTAGGCCAACCGCTCGCCCGGCATGTGCGCAGTCTGCATCAGATAGGCGGCGGTTTCGTGGCCGTTGTTGCGGTGGGTCATGCTGCGGATCAGGGAAAACTTATCCGCCTGCTTGGCCATGTTCGGGAACAGTTCGCCCAACTGGATGCCATCCACGTTGGTCGGGATCGCCTTGGCGAATTCCCCCATGTAATCGTAACCGGAGGCCGGCTTGGGATCCCAGGTGTCGTTATGGGACATGCCACCCCAGAGGAAGATCTGGATGACCGACTTGGCTTTGGCCTGGCCCGGCGCGGCTGCCGCCGCCTTGACCGCCGGATTGGGGGCCGCCGCCGCGAAGACTCCGGGCGTGTTGGACAGAAGCATACCCGCCGTGCTGAACAGGCCCACACGCAGCGCCTCGCGCCGGGTGAAAGGCAGGCTCAGGGACATGCCCATGTAATCGGCTTCCGTCAGGCGACGGTTGCCCAAGGGGGAGGTGCTCATGTGATTCCTTTCATTGGGGGTGCGTTTAATGTCGGTATAGAAACTCCGTGTTGTTGACCAGTGCCCAGGCGATATCCAGCCAGTCCTCCCGCTTTTTCAGCCCGCTCGGTTTGCCGTTTTTGCCCGGCGGCAGCGGCGTGCCGTACGCCTCGGCATTCTTCACCTCTTCCGGCGTGGGAAAGCGTGACAAAAACGCGAGGTAAAGCTCCTCCGTGATCTCCGACTGCTTGCGCCCGGAATCAATGATGAGCTTCAGCTTCGGCCCCAGCTCGAGCTTGCGCTGGACGTGGCTGGAGTTCAGCAGGTGCAGCCACTGCGCGGGCATCGGTTTGGAGATTCGCTCGTTTTCCATGCCCGTGGCGCGCGCGGAGCGTCCAAACAAGGCCAGGAACGGGCTGGTGATGCTCCCATCCGCGATCGCCACCGCCGGCTGGTTCTCCGGGATGTAGGTGAAGGGCTCTGGAATGGGGCTGGTGTACAGATCGGTCGCACCGGTCACCTTGTTGATCGCGTCGATCAGCACCTCCGCATCCAGGCGGCGCAACGGGTAGCTGGCAAAATTCGTCTCCCCAGCCGGGGTATTCCGGAGCACGGAGGAGAACTGGTACGTTTGCGAGTTGAGGATGAGCCGGTAGAGGCGCTTGAGATCATAACGGCCGAGCACCAGCTCCCTTTCCAGACAGGCCAGCAACGCGGGATTGGTGGGCGGATTGTCCGCCCGGATGTCATCCGGCTCGTGAATGATGCCCCGGCCCAACAGCCAGTACCAGACCCGGTTGGCAATGCTGCGGGTGAACCACGGGTTCTTTGGCGTGATCAGCCAATCGGCGAACACCTCCCGCGGGTCGCGGTAGGAGGGCAGTTTGATGCGAGTGCCGTCGGGAAACACGCCCTCGGCGGGCGGGCTGTTCGTCGGCATTTTCCCGGCCGCCTGCAGGGCGGTGTTGGTCGCCCAGGAGGTGGAGTTGAGCGGATCCCAGAAAACGTTCTCCTCTTTCCACTCGCGGGTGGGTTTGTAGCCCACCTGGGAGAAAAAGACCATCATCCCCTCCAGCCGGCCCTTGGGCCAGGATTCCGCCCGTGCCCCCATGAAAGTCAGGGCCACCGCCCCCGCTATCCCCTCCGGCGTGCGGTTCTGGATTGCCCGGTAGAAATTCACCGGTCCCACGCGGAAATTGCTGCCGCTCGCCGTCAGCATCTCCCGCACAAACCGATCATACGGCATGTTGGTGGCAATGGCCGTGCGCACCCAGCGGTGGTAAGCCTGCGCGGCATTGGGCCACAGGTTCACGGGGAATTCCGCCTTGATCCGCAGAATGTCCCCCCACTTCATCGCCCAATAATCGGCGTACTCGTCCCGCTCCAGCAGCCGGTCCACCAGCAGGCGTCGCTTGTTCTTACTGTCGGGATCCCGGATGAAATCCCGCGCCTCCTGCGCCGTGGGCAGGGTGCCGATCACATCCAGAAACGCCCGCCGCACGAAAACCGCGTCGGAGCAGAGCACCGGCTGGATGTCCAGCGTCGCCAGCCGTTCCAGGACCAGCTTATCGATCTGGCCGACTGGCACCAGGGGACCGGGCTGCTCAAAGACGTTGGTGGCCGGCAGCGGAGTGGCTGCCTGACCCGCCAGCGTCAGGGCGGCCAGCACGGTCGTTAAAAGTACACGTTTCATGCTTGCGAAAGGCAACCGGGCAGCGAAAAGGCCGGAATCAGGCGGACGGAACCGGCGCAACTGCCACGCCGGGAATTGCTCCCGCGTGCCAACGCGCCCATACAACGCCCGTCATCCCAGGCGAGATCGCCCTCTTTTTCAGGGATGGTCGCCGAGTGCTCATATCCATAGGATACTCCATTTAGCCACCCTACGACAAGTGTTTACTTGGAACAGATTGGTGATCAAATGCCCAAGGGCCTCATGGGCTTGCGGCCATTCTGACCGGGCGGTTGGCGGGCGCTGATTGGGGGTTGTTTTGGCAGCCGACCATTGTATCATGCCCTCACCGTGAACCCTTTGCGCCAGCTCCAGTGGTTTTTCCTGACGCTGCTCCTGGGCCTGTCCACCCAGGCCGGGCAGACGAACCTGAACCTGCTGCCCCCGGATCTGCTCGTCCCCCCGATGCTTCCGACAGCCCCGGCGGCTGGCCGCCGCGTGCAGGCCGTCACCCCGGGCTGGGAAAATACCGGGGTCCACCACGCCCTTTACCTTCCCCGCGACTGGCGGCCCGGCACAAACTGGCCGGTGCTGGTGGAGTACGCTGGGAATGGCGGCTTCCGCAACGGATTGGGAGATGTCTCGGAGGGCACGGTGACGGGCTGCCAACTGGGCTACGGCCTGAGCGGCGGGCAGGGTTTCCTCTGGGTCTGCCTCCCATTCGTTGAGAAGTCCGCTGCTGGCGACTGGCGAAACTGTTCGAACTGGTGGGGGACGGTGGACGAAACCAAACGCTATTGCCTGGCCACCGTACGCGATATTTGCTCCCGGTACGGCGGCGACACCTCCCGGGTCGTCCTCTGCGGTTTCTCGCGCGGGGCCATTGCCTGCAATTACATCGGGTTGCACGACGACCAAATCGCCGGCCTGTGGAAAGGGTTCTTCTGCCACAGCCATTATGACGGGGTAAGACGATGGGCGTATCCCGAATCGGACGCCGCTGCCGCCATCCTCCGGCTCCGGCGGCTGCGCGGGCGCGAGCAGTGGATTTCGCATGAAAGCAGCGTGGAGGACACCCGCCGCTTCCTTGAGCAAAGCGGTGTGGCCGCCCCGTTCCGCTTCGTTCCCCTCCCCTATCCGAACCACACCGCCGCCTGGGTGCTGCGAGACATCCCGGAGCGCCAGCAAGCCCGGGCCTGGCTGGCGCGGGTCACGCAGCGCTGACCGGCATCCACCGGATAGGCCCCACCAGGGCTGCCCCATGCCAACGCGATACCGTTTCCGCCGAAAATGAGTAAGCCGACCCGACAGTTGGTTGTTCGCAGGGGTTGGTGCTACGGAGCGGGGGGTCATGGCGTGGCCCTTGATTCGGGGTGGCGGATTAGACTTTTTTGTACTTTCTTGTACTTTTTTAGCCGGATTTTCGGATTTTTGGCGAAAAGGCTAATGGGGGACGGGAGTGAAACGAGACATGTGATTCGTGAGGCGTGAAACGTGAGAATGAAAAAGCCATGAGCTGACGGCCGGAAATTGAGGGTTGAGAGACGGGATGATTGACCACGAAATATGCGGGTGCAAACCGAACGGGTAGCGGTCGAATAGCTGCCCGGTGCGACAGCGGGCTCACGCGGCACGACGACACGAAGAAGGGGGAGGTGACCGGGTAAAAGATGAAATGCTGATACCTCTGACCACTGACCGGGGACGTGGGGGGAATATTTAACCACGGATAAAACGGATAAGACTTTGGATTGCGGACACAGCGGCGGGACGCCACTGCCACTTTGGGGAGATTTCAAATCGGACCAAATCGGACCGGAAAAACTTTTTTTCGCGGACCGGTTTGCAATGACTTTTTTCGGCATCCAATTTGTGGACTGATGGTTACGGCGAAATTCAAATCGGACCGTTTTTGATTTCAAATCGGACCCGGTCCGATTTGAATTTGTAGGATTGTGAGCAGTAGTTTGAGATGGGATATGGAAGATATTAGATGGGACATATGCTGAACCGCT
>CAIYYI010000631.1 GCA_903930345.1 uncultured Verrucomicrobiota bacterium | reverse complement strand
TCGTTCATTATATACCACTTACAAATGATGACCCCTCAAAACAGGGGGTAATATTCCCCTGCCTGCGAAACTTGGGCTAAAAGCGGCTTGAAGAATTGTTTGCTGAGGGTTCCGCGTCGCAAGCGGTCAATGGTTTGCATCTCCTAGAGGATGCGGTCTCGTTTCTTGAGCAGGGAGTCAAGGGGTTCGTTTATGGGGACATATTGTATCAAAACAGATACATTCAAACCTCAGTAAAACCGCCTGTTTAGCCGAAAAGGAGTCGCAGGTCTAAATCCCTCAAAGGGGTGAGGATTAGAGGAGGGGGGAATACGGGGTTGGTGAATTTCCCTTGATCCTGTAGAAGGGGCGGATGTTTATGGATGCGCCTTCTTCCAGCCAGCTCGTTTTGGGGATCGACAAACGCAATCCGCTGTTTGCGCTTTACGAGGATGCCGACCGGGAGGAGTTGCACGTCTACTATGGTTTCGAGCTTTTAGAGGTCGTACCCAATGAGCCCGGATCTCCGGCCTTCAAGCTGTTGGGCGGCCGCCTGTTCAACGCCGGCCTCAAAGTCAAGAGCCTGACGGAGGTCTTCCAGGTGGATCGAAAGACGTTGCAGCGTTGGGGGCGAGCTTTGCAGTCGGGCGACGCGCAGGAGTTGATCCGGGTGTTAAGCGGTCGCTCATGCGGTCGCAAACTGACGGGGGGCATCGAAGCGTTCGTGAGGCAGAGCTGGCCACGAATCACGGCCCAAGGCACCTATGGTTCCAGCCAGCGTCTTTGCCAGGAGATTCAAGAGCTGTTCCAAGTGGCTCTTTCGCCCGAAACGTTGCGTCCGTTGGTGCGGGAACTCAAGAATGGAACGGGCCTGATGGTTTCAAAAGACGCGCGGCAGGAGAACCCGATGCCCTCAGAGTCTGCGGCCGTGGCCGGGTGGGCATCGCCTGGGGTGGCGGCCCAAAAACGGGAGACCCCTTGCGATTGCGCCGGGGACGAACCCGAGGGAAACAACCCTTCCAACCATTTGGATACAAACGACATTCACCCGAATATCCTCCATTCAAACAACCCCAGGGAGTCTCCCGTTTTGCTGGGCATGGTTCCCGGCCAGAGTGTCTGGTGTGATCATGCCGGGGTGCTGCTATTTGCCCGGGCGCTCAATCAGGTCAGCGCTGTGGTTGAGCCTCATCAACCCTTGCTGCGCCAGTGGTCGGCCACGTTGCTTTTGGGCGCGCTGAACATCGAGCAGACCAAGTTCCTGAACTGGCAGGATCTGGAGCTGCTTTTGGGCACGGTCGTGCGGTTTCCTGCCCCGCAGCGGGATCTCCTCAAGTCGGTGGCCACCGACGAGACGGTCGAGGCTTTGTTCCGGTTCAATGCCCGGGGCTTGTCCCAGGGCAGTGATTTGTATTTCGATCCCCACACCGAACACTATACCGGGCAGCAGCATGTGCTCAAAGGATGGTGTCCGGGCATTCGCCTGGCCGACAAGGCGTTGCACAGTGATTTCATTCACACCCAGCGAGGGGAACCCCTCTACTTCGAGACGACCGACAACTTCGAGGATCTCGAGACAACGTTTCTTCGGCGTCCTGGCCCGCTGCCGCAAGGTGCACAACTGGCCCGCAGAGCGGGTGCTCACGGTCGTGGTGGATCGCGGCATTTTTGGGGCCGAAGTGTTTGCGAAAGTGCATGCGGATCGGGCACTGCACCTGATCACCTGGCAGAAGGGCTATGTCGCCCAGGTTTGGGATCCCAAAGCGGTGCAGGGGCAATTGGTCATGGAACGGGCACGCAACGCCGCCGCCGATTTGCGCAGCTACCATTTCGAGTATCTGGATCGGGACTGGCCAAGCGATCCCAAGCTGCGCCAAATCATCGTGCAAGCCACCAATCCCCAGGGACGCGTGGTGCAGGTGGCCATCCTCGCCGATGATCGGGCTCGCGCGGCAGCGGAAGTAATCCGTCTGATCTTCAACCGTTGGATTCAGGAGAATGATTTCAAGTATTTGGACAAGCATTACGGAATCAACCAACTCACCAGCTACCGGGTCATCCCCTATGAGCAACTCAAGGGGCAGGTGACGGATCGGGATGTCGTCAGCAGCCAACGCCAGGCTCTGCGCCAGGAGGGGAAGAACCTGCGTCGGCAGCAGTCTCGCCTGTTGCTGGCGCAGGAGAAGAGTGAGTATGCGGACGCACAACGGCAAAAGCAGCTGACCCAACTGGAACAGCGGCAGGCAGTGGCAGAAACGAAAGATCCAACCTTGGCGAGCCGGATCGCCAAGCTGCAACACGCCCACCAACAGTACGAGAAGAACAGCCAGCCCCGGCGTGAACAGATTCGAGAGCGGAGTCTGGCCTTGGCTCAGTTGGAGGAACGCTCCGCCCAACACCAAGCCAAAGTGTCACGGCTCGACACGCTGATTGCGGCGAACATGGTGCGCATGGAACCGCAGAGCAAGCGCCTGATGGACACGCTGAGAATCACGGTGCGCAATCTCTTCTACCGGGCACTGGAGCCCTTCAAGAAAGCTTATGACAATTACCGGGATGATCACGATTACTTCCGGCAACTGACGCTTTCCAGCGGGGTGCTGGAGATGGGAGCCGAGCAGGTCACAGTGCATCTGATGCCCACCGTCAATTACTCCCCGCAACTGCAACGCATTATCGCCAAAGTCCTGCACCAGGTGAACCAAGAGGCATTGCGGTTACCCGATGGCACGGGGCGAAAACTGCGCTTTCGACTGGCCAACCGCTCGGAGTTGGCAGTGAACATACACCCCGGCCCGGGAGCCTTTGAAACACAAACGCCTCCCTGAAAACCACCGTCCGCCGTGCAGCCGATGTTGACGGGCTCCCGCCACGTCGTTTCAACCGCTTTTGCCGGGAATTAGATTCGCGAGTCATTCCCGCCCAAAAGGGCGGTTTTACTGAGGTCTGATATTATGCAAGCGCAAAAGAACCGACAAACACACCTTCCTCCGGTTCTGGTCACTTTGGCGTCACAGACCCCGCGCGGCAGCAGCAACCCAACCAACCCTCACCGCCGGCACCGCCCCAAAATCCCCGGCAGCACTCCCAGCGCATGGTCGATCTCCTCCACCGTCGTTTCCCGGCCCAAGGAGAAACGCACCAACGCGTTGGCTTCCTCATGGCTGACCCCCATCGCTTTCAGCACATGCGATGGCTCCAGGGAACCGCTGGAGCACGCCGACCCACTGGATGCACAGACGCTCTCCATATCCAACCCGGCCAGCACGGCAATGCTATCAGTGCCTGCCACCGTGCAGGCCACGGTGTTGCTCAGGCAGGCCTGGCGGTCCCCCCGTAGGGTCACGCCCGGCAACTGTTCCAACCCGGCCCGCAAGCGGTCCCGCAGCGGGACGATCCACCCCGCGTCAAACACCGGGATTCTCACAAAATTCACCAACGCCGCCGCCAGTCCCGCGATGCCCGCCAGATTCTCCGTCCCGGCCCGCCGTTCGTTCTCATGCGCCCCCCCGAACAGGAGTGGGTCCGGGTGCAGCGGCGAGCGGATGAACAGCCCGCCGATGCCCTTGGGCCCGTGTATCTTGTGCCCGCAAAAGCTCACCAGGTCGGCCTCTAGCGCGTGGATATCGTCACACGCCACTTTGCCAAACCACTGGACCGCATCTGTATGGAAGAGCACCCCCCGGGCGCGGCAAACCCGCCCGATCTCGGCCACGGGTTGAACTGTCCCCACCTCGTTGTTGGCCGCCATGACGCTTACTAGAATGGTATCCGGCCGCAATGCCTTCGCCACGTCTTCCGGATCAACCCGCCCCCCGGCATCCACCGGCAGGCGGGTGACGGCAAACCCTTCCCGACGCTCCAGGTAATCGCACGTGTGCAGCACCGCATGATGTTCCACCGCCGAGGTGATGATGTGTCGGCCCTTGTCCCGCAGCAGCCGTGCCGTACCGGCAATGGCCAGGTTGCTGCTCTCGGTGCCGCCGCTGGTGAAAATCACCTCGCTGGGACGGCAGCGGAACAGCCCGGCCACCTGGTCCCGGGCCTCGTCGAGCAATGCCCGCGCCTGGCGCCCCACCCGGTGGATGCTGGAAGGATTGCCATACACCCCCTCCAGAAAGGGCATCATCGCCGCGCGCACCGCTGGGTCCAGCGGCGTCGTGGCATTGTAGTCCAGGTAAACCGTGCGCACGTCAGGATAGTGTCAACCCCAACCAAAAATGCAACCGCCGGTCACGTTTCACATTTCACGTCTCACGTCTCTCCACCGGTACAGCAGCACCTTCGCCTTGAAATCCTCCTCCAGCAGCACCAGATATTCCCCATTTGCCCGCCGGTGCGCCCGCAGGCACTCCCGCACATCCTGCAATCCGATCTCCCCCACCTCCGCCGAGGGCTCGAAATGCCCCACGGCCGCCCCATCCGCCGCGCGCAGCATCTCCACGTGCCCCTGTTTGAAACCGAACGCCTTGGAGGCTCCGGTGTACGGCAGGAACAGATAATCCCCCGCCACATCAAATCCCATCGGCTCGCACGATTCATGCCCCTGCGAACCTTTGGCGTACGGTGCCACGACCTGCCAGCGCAGCCTCCGTTGCGGTGTGCTCCACTGGTCGTAGCGGCAGATCACCGGTCCCATCGGTTTCCAATGCTGGTTGACATGCTCCGGCGTGGTCCCCCCCAGGTACATCGTGTCTGTGACCGGGTCATACCTCAGCCGTTTCACCCGCTGCAATTCCGGCGGCTTCGGATAACTCTTCACCCCCGCCCAATCCCATTGCGGCACCCCTGCTGCGGTCAGCCTCGGCGCGCCAAACAGGCGGATCCCCGCCGTGTCGCTCGCCTGCCACACCTGCCCCTTCGCATCCACCCACCAGCCCTGGCTGGCCGGGGCATCGCTCCCGTTGTTCCCCACGTACTCCTCCCGCTCAAACTTGCCGTTGCCGTTCAGGTCGCGCCAGATCCACTCCCCTTTCTCCGGCTGCCCCGGCGGCCAGAGCGCCTCCTCCACCTTGATCCGTCGGGCCGCGAACAGGCCCGCTGGCACCGCGATCTCCCCCTGCCCCGGCACCCCCAGCCGGTACACTTGCAGGTGTTGCCCGTTCATGTCGTTCACGAACAGCAATCGCTGGCCTTCCACCCGCCGCACCCACGCGCCCGCCGACCAGATGTGCCGCCGCATGTCGTCGGGGTATTGGAAACGGTGATACGTGTAACCCGCATACGCCCACTCCTGGCCGTTGGTGCGGCTGTAATCCAGGGTGAAACGCTCCTCTTTGGTGAAGACCTGCGTGTCATCGCCCGCCTCCACATCCGCCATATCGACAAACAGCAGCCCGTGCAGTTGCCAGTTCAATTGTCCTCCCGGTGAGTAGCTCTCCAGCACCGTGCTTCCGCCCCCGGTGCTCCCGCCATGCGCCACATGGATGTTGCCCGCCTTGTCGCACGCCAGCGCACGCGGACGATTGAAGCGCAGCGGACCCGGCTGCCCCGGCGTGCCCGCATAAATGCCTCCGGGCACCCCCACAAAACCGGCCACCACCGGCACCGTTCCGCTCACCTCATACAGGATCACCTGCTGGCGGATGCCATCATCCGCCACCAGCAATCGTCCGCGCCCATCGAACGCCAGGGCCACCGGCTCCACTTCCGGTTCAAACCCCACTTTGCGCGCCTGCTCCCGGCCCGTGGCATCCAGGCAGAGCACTGCGGGCCGTTTGTTTTCCTCCCCTGCCTGCAACACCCAGAGCTGCCCGGCGGCATCCAGCGCCAGGGGGCCGGGTCGCCTGACGGGCCACACCGCCACCCGCGCCATCGTCTCGGTGTCAAAAACCTTGATGGTCTGGTCATAGGGGCAGCTCACATACAGCCGGGTGGCGGATGCGGCCATCCCGGTGATGTTCTGCAAACGGCTGTTGGACGACCCCTTGACGGTGGCAACCTCATCCACCACCAGGAAGCACCCCTTCAGCGTGTCCCCTTTGCCGCCCTTGCCGCCCGCGAAGGGCGCGGGCTGCCGGTAATCGCCCAGCGGACGGCGCGAAACCCCGATCCAGTCAAACCCCTTCGGCGGCCAGGTGTCGAGATCCTTCAGGCCACCCCCCTCATTGTTCATCCGTCCGCCAATGAAAAGATACCGTACATTGGCCGCAACCGCGTAGCCACCCTGGTTCCCCCAACCATGCGTATGCCCGGCATTGCCCAGCACCTTGCCAAACTTGAACGCCGTCACATTCCCGCCCCCCTCCTCCCAATGCACGTTGGAGAACACCGTGCCATCGGGCGCGGCGCACAGGGCGTCAATATCCTGGGGCACATGACCGCGGGCCCCGGGCAGCGTGTTGCCAATCCACGACACCCGGGCTTCCAGCCGAGGGGATTTGGCCGGGATTGCGGGGCCATTCGTGGCCGCGTTCGCCTGCGCCGCCAGCAGGCCGCCACCTGCGAGCACCCAGCCCAGCATCCGCCAGCCACCGTTCATTGAAGGAGTATGCACGCCCTTGGACTATCCCAAAAAACCTCCCCTCGCAATGCGAATCCCCGTGGTTGCCGCTCTGGCATGTCTCCGGCTACTCCACTTTCAGCCGGTACCACTTGTGCCCGTTGGTGGGGGTCGGATCGGATAGAATTTCCGGATTACCCGTGCCCACTGTCGGCGCGCCCATCGGTTTCCAATCCAACGGCATGATTTCCAGGCTGTACTCCAGCGAATAGGTCTTGCCCACCTCGGTTGCAATGGTAAACCGCAGGTTGTTCTCCGCCCATGCACCCACCCGCAACCGCTTCACTGTCGCTGAATCTGCCACTGTCAGAGCGGTCATCACATTCGTCGTGCTGCCAGCAGCATTGCACACCACCACCGAATAGGGCCCGGATTGCTGGAATTGCAGGTTGGTGGCGATGAAAAACCTGTTGGTCATGCCCGGCAGATCCACACCGTTGTGTCGCCACTGATACGTCATCGGCTTATCCCCCCGCGCGGTGACGGAGAGCCGCAGGTTTCCTCCCGCAGGCACTTCGCGCTGCGTGGTTCTTCCGAAAAACACCGGCGGCCCGTAATCAACGAGTGCCATGCTGGTGTATGTGCTAGCCGCAATCGCGGCCACATTGCCCAATTTGGGTAGCAGACTGCGCTGCCCTGCGCTATCACCCCCCCAAGCGGCCACCGTCCCATCCGCTCGGAGCGCCAGGTTATGGGATCTGCCGCAGGCAATGGCCACAACGTCCTTCAATCCGGATGGCACATTCGTCTGGCCCTGATCATTCGCCCCCCAGGCCACCACGGTTCCATCAGCCCTCAGCGCCAGGCTATGGGCCGACCCCGCCGCAATATCCACCACTTGGCTCAACCCCGCAGGAATGTTGGTCTGACCGTAGTAATTATCGCCCCAGGCCACTATTGTGCCATCAGATCTCAACGCCAGGCTGTGGCCTTCTCCCGCCGCAACGGCGATCACCCCCTTGAGCCAGGCAGGCAGATTGAGTCCTACCTGCAAGGAGTTGCCCCAGTTCACCACTGTGCCATCCCACTTCAGAGCCAGGTTATGGTACCTTCCTGCGGCAACATCCACCACATTGCTCAATCCGACCGGCACCGATGCTGCGCTTGACTGTCCCCATGGCACGACCGTTCCATTGGCCTTGAGTGCCAAACCATGTTCTTTGCCGGCCGCGATCGCCATCACGTCGCTCAACCCATAAGGCAGATTGGTGGGGCTGTAATATTTGTCGCCCCAGGCAAAAATATTGCCGTCGGACCTCAGTGCCATGAAGAAATACTCGCCCGCACCGATGGCAATCGCGTTGGTCAGGCCCACCGGCACATTCGTCGCCCCAATGCCCCGGTTGCCCCAAATCATGATGTTCTGCAACCGCAGGGCTGCTGGTTTGCTGCTGACCGTGGCAAACGCATTGCTCGCCATGGCTGAATAGACCCCGAAGTTATCAAACTTCACGTCCGGAATGGTGAGGGTTTGGTTTGTGGCACCCGGCAGATTGGTCCCATTCAACTGCCACTGGTATTGGATCGGGGTCACCCCTTGCACACCCACCGTGAATGAGGCGTTGGTTCCGAGCGGAGCTTCCTGGGTCATCGGCTGTTGGGTGATGACCAATGGCTCCACCAGCAACCGCGCTGATGCACTCGTGACGCTGCCCATGGCGTTGCTCGCCACCAGTGTGAACTCTCCGGCCTGGTTTAATTGCACATTCGTCAGTGACAGTATTGCATTGGTGTGACCCGGGAGATCCTCCCCGTTGAGACGCCACTGGTAGTGCAGCGGTCTGGCTCCGGTGGCAAACAATGAAAAATGCACGGTGGATTCAGCCGGCGCGCTGCGGTCTGCCAGTTGCCGGCTGAAATTTGGGGGACCAAACCCGGTGATCGCCAGGCTATAGTCAGCGCCTCCGGCAATGGCTGCCACGTTCTTCAAGCCCGCTGGCACATTCGTTCGACCATATGAACTGGAGCCCCAGGCCACCACGGTTCCATCGGCCCTCAGCGCCAGATTATGGTAGTTCCCGCACGCGATGGCCACCACATTGCTTAACCCGACCGGCACATTGGTTTGGCCGGTGGCGCCGTACCCCCAGAAAGCCACGGTCCCGTCAGTTTTGAGGACCAGATTATGGTGCCAACCGCTGGCGATGGCCGCCACGTTGCTCAGCCCGACCGGCACATTGGTTTGGCCGAAGTTCGCGCCATGGGCATTCATGCCCCAGGCCACCACGGTTCCATCGGCTTTTAGTGCCAGGCTGTGATAAAAGCCTCCGGCGATGGCCACCACGTTGCTCACACCCTCGGGGACTTTCGTTCGATTGTCCATGCGATAGCCCCAAGCCCTCACTGTACCATTCGCTTGCAAGGCGAGACTGTGAGAAAAGCCGCGGGCAACGGCCACCACGTTGGTCAAATTGGGCGGCACGTTCGTTTGCCCATACGTGTTGTCCCCCCAAGCCATCACCTTTCCCTCCCCCGTTATTGCCAGGTTGTGCGGGGTGAAGGGACCGCCGGCAATGGCGACGATGTTGGTCAGCCCAGCCGGCATGTCCGGCACTGCCGAACCGCTGCGGTCCCAGGCCATGATGGTTCCATCCGCGCACAACGCCAGATCGGACGTGAAACCCACCGCAAGATCCACAAGGTTATCCATACCGGCGGGAAACAGCGCCTGCTCATTGTAAAAGTGCCCCCAGCCCTCCACATTCCGGATGGTCAGCACGGCCGACTGGCTGAGGACGCTCCCATAGGAATTACTGATAGTGACGGTGTAAACACCCACGTCTTCCGGTTGCGCATCCGGCACAACGAGGGTTTGGTTGGTGGCCCCCGCCAGGTTTGCGCCATTCCGCTGCCATTGATACCAGCAGGTGGGGATGCCGTGAACCACAACCGTCAGGTTCGTGGCCTTTCCGACCACGATATCCAGGGTCCGGGGTTGTTCCATGATCCTCAGCGGTTCCACCGCCACCACCACCGGGGCGCTGGTGGCGCTTCCAGAAGCGTTCTTTATCACCACTGTGTAGGCTCCGGATTGGGTCAGTTGCAGGTTGTTCAGGGTAAGCATGGCGTTGGTCAAACCCGGCAGATCCATCCCTTCAAAACGCCATTGATAAACCGCATCCGAGAGGGCCGCCGCATAGGCTTGGATTTGCGCGTCGTAACCAGCCACAGCCCTCTGGTGGATGGCCTGCCTGGTCAGCATCGGGGGGCCAGGATTGACGATTGCCAATCCATGACCGGGTCCGCTCGCAATCCCGACCACATGGGTTAAACCCGCAAACTCACCATTGTCTTCATGGCTCCCCCAGATGACAATCGTCCCATCGGCCTTCAGCGCGAGGCTGTGAGCGGCCCCGGCCGCCACCGCCACCACGTTGCTCAACCCCGTCGGAACATTGGTCTGGCCACCGGTGTTTTGCCCCCAGGCCACCACGGTCCCATCCATCCTCAGGGCCAGACTGTGATTGGCGCCTCCAGCCACTGCCACCACGTTCGATAAATCCGGTGGCACATTGGTCTGGCCATAATCATTATTGCCCCAGGCAGCCACCCGTCCATCGGCCTTGAGCGCGAGGCTGTGGTAACCTCCGCCCGCGATTCCAACCACATGGCTCAACCCGGGCGGCACATTCGTTTGCCCGGAGGAATTGCTCCCCCAAGCGGTGACGCTGCCATCCACTTCCAAAGCCAGGCTGTGATAGTGGCCGGCTGCAAGGGAGATCACCTGGCGCAACCCCGCCGGCACATTGGTTTGCCCTTGGGAATTGTCACCCCAGGCAGTGATCACACCATTGCCATGCAGCGCCAGGTTGTGGGAATACCCCGCCGCCAGGGCGACCACATTGGTCAAACTCCCATAGATTCCCGGTTGGTCCTCCAGGCATGCGCCCCAATGGGTGACCGTGCCATCGGCTTTCAGCGCCACGCTGTGCGACGCTCCCCCCGCCACTCCGATGACCTCATTCAAGTCCGGAGGAACAAGGGTTTGACCGACACCATTGGCACCCCAGGCCGCCACATTTCGCACCCGTAACACTGCTACCCCACTGGCGCTGGTTCCCAATGAGTTGCTGGCCACCACCGAATAACTGCCCGCATTCTCCAGGGCCACGCTTGAAAAGGTCAGCGTCTGGTTGGTGGCCCCCGGCAGGTCGGCACCATTCATCCGCCACTGATAGGTGATGGGCGGGATGCCTTGCACCACCACGTTCAGACTGGCCGTGTCGCCCATCAGGAGTTCCTGCGTTTTGGGCTCCTCCTCGATGCGGATTGCCTCCACCTCCAATCGCGCCGGATTGCTGGTGACGCTCCCTTCCCCGTTGCTCACCACCACGGAGTACACCCCGGCATCGCCGAGTCCGATGTCGGACAGGGTCAGCAAGGCATTCGTGGATTGCGGCAGATTGGTGCCATTGAACTGCCACTGATACCGCAGTGGTGTTGCCCCGGCGGCCAGGCCCAGAAAACGCATGCTGCTCCCGGTGCCAACGCTCCGCTGGGGCATGGGGCTGATCATGACCGGCGGCCCCTGCCCAAGCACCGCCAGGTTGTGATAGCCTCCCGCCGCAATGCCGGTCACATTCGTCATCCCCTCTGGCATGACCGTTGCCCCATCGGCACTGTCCCCCCACACCACCACGGTTCCATCCGACTTCAGCGCCAGGCTTTGCTGCCAACCCCCGGCAAGGGCAATGACCCGGTTCAGCTCCAACGGCACATTTAGCTGCCCATGGTCATTGTTTCCCCAGGCCATGACCGTTCCATCCGCCCTCAACGCCAGGCTATGGTATCTTCCGGCCGCTATGCCGATCACATTCGTCAATCCGGGAGGCACATTCGTTTGGCCATGGGTGTTGTCCCCCCAGGCCACCACGGTCCCGCTCGCCTTCAGCGCCAGGCTGTGGTCGCCGCTCGCGGCGATGGCGATCACATTTTTCAAACCCGGCGGCACATTGGTCTGCCCGTGCTCATTCACACCCGCGTACGCCACCACCGTGCCGTCGGCGGTCAGCAAAACGCTGTGCTGCACTCCCGCCGCCACGGCCACGATATTGCTGTGGCTGGCGAGTTTGGGTGCCAAGTCGCTTTCAACATTGCCCCAGGCCACGACCGTCCCATCGGCCTTCAGAACCAGATTGCGATCCCAGCCGGCGGCCAGGGCAACTGCATTCGTCAATCCCGCAGGCACATTCGTCTGCCCCTGGGTATTGTCCCCCCAGGCCATGACCGTGCCCTCCGATTTGAGCGCCAGCGAATGATTGCCTCCCCCGGCAACCGCAATCAAGGTGCCGGTTCCCATGGGCGGGCTGATCTGGCCTTGGTTGTTGTTTCCCCAGGCCCGCACATTCAAGTGTTTCCAGGTCACCACCGCCACTTGGTCAACCCAGCCGCAGTCTTGTCCGGAGATGCCGCTTTCTTCTTTCGCATAGCGCCAACGCAAAAAGTGGCTGCCTGCTGTTGTGGTGAAAATCTGCTGTTGCCACTCGGACCCACCTGAAATCCGCCCGGCTTGCAGCACGCCGTCAATCGTGAACTCCAGGTAGTCATACCCGTGTTCCGAGGAAACCCTCCACCAAAAGGACACCACCCCCGGACCTTGCACGGTAGTCTCCATCCAGGTTTGTTGGCCATGCCCAATCCCTCCGCTGACTGCCGCATCCACCCCATCATGCGTGAGGTTGGTCTGGGTGGACCAGGCGGCATCCCCACCCGTGATCCAAATCAGGTCGGCGGCATCCACTGCGTCCGCA
This sequence comes from uncultured Verrucomicrobiota bacterium, assembly GCA_903930345.1. Classification (GTDB taxonomy): domain Bacteria; phylum Verrucomicrobiota; class Verrucomicrobiia; order Limisphaerales; family CAIYYI01; genus CAIYYI01. The sequence continues at coordinate 8,383 of CAIYYI010000631.1, read as the reverse complement.
AGCAGGGTGGTTTGGGCCAGCGATGGCATTCCCCAAAGCAAGATCAGCAGGAGCAGCAAGATCTGAATCTGCTGGCCTTTAAGAGTTCCCCCGGTTTGCTGGCTGTTCCTTTTCTCATTCATACAATGAATTTCCCGACGACGGATCGCTGAAAGACTGGTGATGATTAATGCTCAAACATTGCACTGCTTATGGTTGAACTGTGGGATTTAACATCCTCTAATATGCAGTCGCCTTCAACAAAAAACCCGCAAGTCGGACTTGCCAACCGTTAATCGTAACACCATATTCTCCGCATATTTCTAAACGAGTGATACAGCGATGACCAACAAAATCGTCAGCCAAAAGGATATCGCCCGCGCCGCCGGCGTGAGTGTGATGACGGTTTCCCGGGCCTTGCGCAACCAGCCGGACATTTCGGAGACCATGCGCGCCCAAATCCTGGAGCTGGCCAAGCGCATGGGCTACCAACCCAACCCGCTCCTCTCCGCCCTGATGACTTACCGGCGGCGCAAACTGCCGCTCCCCACCGATCTTTGCCTGGGGTACGTCACCAATTTCAGCTCGCCGGAGGAATGGAAGAACAACCCCCTTTATCAGGAGTTCTTCCATGGCGCCGCCGCCGCCGCCAAAAACTGCGGTTATCACCTGGAGGAGTTTTCCCTGCGCGAATCGGGTATGACCGGCCGCCGCCTCAGCCAGATCCTGTACGCGCGCGGCATTAACGGGCTGGTCATCGCTCCCCTGCCCGTGGCCCAGGGGCATCTGCGCCTGGACTGGGCGCGTTTCTCCTGCGTGGCCATTGGCCTTTCCCTGGCCTATCCCAATCTCCACCGCGTTTCCCCCCACCAATTTCGCTCCATGCGCCTCGTGATGCGCCAGCTCCGCCATCGTGGCTACCTGCGCATCGGCATGGCGGTGCCCATCGCCTGGAACGAGCGCGTCAACCGCCAGTGGGTCGGCAGCTTCCTGGCCGAGCAAATCCTCCAGCCGCAAAGCGAGCAGGTCCCCCTGCTCCTCTCCCCCGCCAAATCCCTGGTGCGCGAGGAATTCCTGGCCTGGTACCAGGAGCACAAACCGGACGTGATCATCAGCAACCAGGTGGAACCCTTGGATTGGCTGAAAGCTCTGGGCATGAAAACTCCGGCGGACTTCGGATTCGTCCACCTCGAAAGCACCGAACCGGGCACCCTCATCTCCGGCATCTATCAAAACGGGCAGGTCATCGGCCAGACGGCCCTGGATGTCCTGATCGGCCTGTTGAACCAGAACCGCAAAGGCATCCCGGAAATCCCCACCATGACCCTCGTGGACAGCTCCTGGGTGGAAGGCACCACGCTCCGCTCCGCCGGCCGCCCGCTTCAGCCGGAATAGGGGGGATTTTTTGAAATCGTGCAATCCACATCCCCGGATGCGCTGCCCGCTGATGGCCCCCCAAAATCCAGCACCCGGTGGGGTGAGGCTCCTGCCGAACCGTCCCTGCCCCGTCAGCCGGGGTCTGAGTTTGAACCAACCCTGAATGGGTTGCGGCCGCTCCCCGGCGGTGGCGACCAATGACCGGGCAACCGCAAGTGGACGCCATATTTACGGAGCATAAACATGAATACCTTTCTCAAAACCGCCTTGCTCGCCGTTGCGGTGCCGACATTGGCCGGCGAGGTCCAGCCGCATTCACTGGCCGCAGTGCCCATTCAGCAGGTGACCATCGAGGACGGCTTTTGGTCGCCCAAGCTCAAAATCTGGCGGGAAACCACCATTGCCGACTGCTTCAACAAATTTGAGAAGGACGGCGCCCTCACGAATTTCGACAAGGTCCGCGATGGGGTTGGCGGCGAGCATGGCGGCCCGGCCTGGTATGACGGGTTGATCTACGAAATGATCCGGGGGTGCGCTGATTTCCTGGCTGACCGTCGTGATGTCGCCCTGGAGGCGCGTCTGGATGGGTACATTGAGCGCATTGCAGCGGCGGCCGCCAAGGATCCTGACGGCTACCTGAACACCCACACCCAATTGAAGGAGCCGACCCACCGCTGGGGATTGAACGGCGGGGATGACAATCTGCAGCACGATGTCTATAACGCCGGCGCGATGGTGGAGGCGGCGGTGCATTATTACCGGGCCACGGGCAAGACGCGGCTCCTCCAGGTCGCCACCCGGCTGGCCAACCACATGGCCGAGGTGATGGGGCCGCCGCCGAAAAAGAATATTGTGCCCGGGCACTCGCTGGGTGAAGAGGCGCTGGTAAAGCTGCATCTGCTCTTTCGGGAGCAGCCGCAACTGAAAGCCCAAATGCCGGTTCCGGTGGACGAGCAGCACTACCTCAAACTCGTCGAATTCTGGATTGAAAACCGTGGCCATCACGAAGGACGGAAGAGCTACGGCCCGTACGGGCAGGACCACCTGCCAGTATTGCAGCAAACGACGATCGAAGGGCACGCGGTGCGGGCAGTCCTGCTTTGTGCCGGGCTGGCTGCCACCGCCAAGGTGAATGGCCGGGAGGATTATCTGGCCGCCGCCCTCCGGCTCTGGGAAAACATGGTGCAGCGCCGCATGTATGTCATTGGCGGACTGGGCGCGGTGGCCGGCCACGAGGGATTCGGCCCGGATTATGAGCTGCCCAACAATGGCTACCTGGAAACCTGCGCTGCCATCGGCGCCGGCTTCTTCCACCATAACATGAACTTGGCCCTGGGCCACGCCCGCTTTGCGGATGAATTTGAGCGGGTGCTCTACAATGCCGTCCTGCCCGGCGTGTCGCTCAAAGGCGACCGCTACTTCTACGAGAACCCGATTGAGTCGGAAGCGAAGCGGGAGCGCTGGTCGTGGCACGGCTGCCCGTGCTGCCCGCCGATGTTTCTCAAGCTGATGGGCGCGCTGCCCGGATTCATTTACGCGACGGAGGCGGATTCGGTTTACGCCAACCTCTTCATTGGCAGCCGGGCAACGATGACTGTTAACGGCGTCAAGGTTGCGCTCCGGCAGACGACCCGGTACTCGTGGGACGGGGAGGTGAAGTTCCACGTTGAACCGGAGCGGAATGCGGAGTTTGCGCTCAAGGTGCGCCTGCCCGCCTGGTGTGCGGAGCCGGTGCTGCGCCTGAATGGTAAGGTGCTGGGAAAGTTTGAGACCATCCGAGGCTACGCTCATATCCAGCGGAAATGGAAGCGCGGCGATGTGGTTGAACTCTCGCTACCCATGGGGATCAGCCGCCTCAAGGCTCACCCGAAGATCGAGGCGAACATCGGCCGGGTGGCGCTCCAACGCGGCCCGCTGGTCTATTGTCTTGAGGCGGTTGACAATGGCGGCCACGTGCGCAACCTCGTCCTCCCGCCGGAGGCGCTGCTCAAGTCGCACTTCCGCGCCGATCTGCTCGGCGGCGTAACGGTCATCGAAGGCACGGCGCAATCCGTGCATCGCACGGCATGGCCGGAGCAGCTCTACGTGCCAGCTGGTGCTGTGCCCGGAATCTCCAATACGCTGTTCACCGCAATTCCTTACTTCGCCAACGCCAACCGGCAACCGGGCGAAATGGAAGTCTGGATTGCAGAATCTGCCCGGCAGGCGGTACCGCTGCCCGTGGCCACCGTGGCCTCGCGTGCCAAATTGTCCGCTTCCCGTTGCTGGCCGAACGACACGGTGGCGGCCCTCAACGACCAAATTGATCCCGCTGCTTCCGACGACGCCAGGATTCCCCGTTTGACCTGGTGGGATCACCGTGGCACCAGGGAGTGGGTGCAGTACGATTTTGATCGACCGGCGAAGGTGTCGGTCGTTGAAGTTTACTGGTGTGATGAGCGCCGCATCGGAGCCCATTGCCGCGTCCCGCAATCGTGGCGCTTGCTCTATTTGGATGGCAAAGAGTGGAAGCCCGTGCCGGGCGCGTCCGGATTCGGGACGAAGATGGACCAGTTTAACCGCGTGGCTTTTCCCGCCCTCAGCCTCGCCGCGCTGCGGCTGGAGGTGCAACTTCAGCCGGAATGGTCGGGCGGCATTTTGGAGTGGCGCGTCGAGTAAAGCCGGAAGCAAGGGAGATTCGAGGCCTCAACCCGTTGATTACCACCTATGCGATACGGCAACCTGATTCCACTCATGGTTTTAACCGCTGCAGTCAGCTCCGGAAACGCGCAGGAGGCGCGCATTGTCGTCCACGCCGACCAGGTCGTGCACCGCGTGTCGCGCTACCTGACCGGCGCGTGCATTGAGGATGTGAACCATGAACAATACGGCGGCATCGACAGCCAGATGATCTTTGGCGAGAGCTTTGCCGAGCCCGCGCCCCAGCCGCCGTTGCAGGGCTTCCGCGTGTTTGGCGGGAAGTGGACCGTGACCGGCGATGGCTGCATTCAGGCCACTGGCAGTGATGGCGCCAAGATTGTTTGGGACAGTCCGGGTTTCTCCGAGGGCGAAGCCAGCGTGGATGTCTGGTTGACGGAGACGGGTGGCGGCAACGGCGGCTTGATTTTAAAGGTCAGCGACGCCGGCAAAGGGGCTGATTTGTTCAATGGCTATGAAGTGTCACTCGAACGGCCCGGAACGCTGGTGATTGGCCGTCACCGCCACAACTGGGAGCCCATCCGCCGCGTGCCGTGCGATGTGCCGGTCAACCAATGGATCAGGCTCACCGTGCGCATGACGGCCAAGGCCCTTGAAGTGCTGGTCAACGGCAAAAGCCTGACCAAGTACGGGGATGCTGCACATCCGCTTGAAATTGGGCAAGTGGGCTTGCGGACCTGGCAGCATGACGTCCGCTTCCGTAACCTGTCGGTCAGCACCGGAGGCGAACAGAAGAAGGTGCCTTTTGCGCTGGCAGCCAAGGGAGCCTGGGGCGACGGTATCAGCGGCATGTGGCGGGCCTTGCGCCGTGGAACTGCAACTGGAGAATTCGGTCTTGAGGAGCAGAACGCTTACTCCGGACGCCAGAGCCAGCGGCTTGTTTTCACCGGCGGCCAGGGGGAAATAGGCATCGAGAATCAGAGCCTTAACCGCTGGGGAATGAATTGGGTTCAGGGGAAGAACTATGAGGGCTTTGTCTGCGTGCGCGCCGCTCAGCCGACGGAAATCTTCGTCGCATTGGAGAGCCGCAGTGGGGAAAAGGTTTACTCCGAGAGGCGATTGAACGTGGCCGCCGGGGATTGGCAGCGCCTCAACTTCAGCCTGAAGCCGGACGCTGCGGACAAAGCCGGGCGCTTCGCCCTCAAGTTGAAACGGCCCGGTTCGGTGACCGTGGGCTATGCTTTCTTGCAGCCTGGCGAGTGGGGCCGGTTCAAGGGATTGCCAACCCGCCGTGATGTGGCCGAGGGCCTCATCGGGCAGGGGGTGACCGTGCTGCGACAGGGCGGCTGTATGGCGAATGCCGCCGAATACCGCTGGAAGAAGATGATCGGGCCGCGTGAGCAGCGCCCGCCCTGCGTCGGGTGGTGGTATCCGCATTCGTCGAACGGCTGGGGGATCTTCGATTTCCTGAACTTCTGCGAGGGGGCCGGTTTCCTCGCCATCGCGGATGTGAACATGGGCGAGACGCCGCAGGATATGGCGGACTTCATGGAATACGTCAACGGCCCGGCCGGTAGCGAGTGGGGCCGCAAGCGCGCCGCCGATGGCCACCCGGCGCCCTACCGGTTGAAGCACCTCCAGCTCGGCAACGAGGAGCAGGTCAACGAGAGCTACTGGCAGAAGTTCCAGCCGATGGCGGAGGCCATCTGGGCCAAAGATCCTGAGGTCATTCTCGTCGTCGGTGATTTCGCCTACGGCCAGAAGATCGAGGAACCCTTTAACTTCAAGGGCGCCGCTGGCCGCATCACCAGCCTGGCGGTGCAGCAGAAGATCCTGGCATTAGCCAAGCGGCATAATCGCGAGGTCTGGTTTGATGTTCACATTAGCACTGAGGGCCCCCGGCCTGATTGGGGCGGTACGATGTCCTATATTGATGCTCTGGAGCGCCTCGCTGAAGGCGCGAAGCATCGCGTGGTGATCTTTGAGTTCAACGCCGGCAACCACTCGCAGCGCCGTGCCTTGGCGAATGCGATGGCCATCAATGCCGTGGAGCGCGACGGACGGCTGCCGGTGGCCACCTCTGCCAACTGCCTGCAGCCAGATGGACAGAATGACAATGACTGGAACCAGGGTTTGCTCTTTCTCAATCCGTCCCAAGTCTGGCTTCAGCCTCCCGGCTACGTGACACAGATGTTCTCCCGCAATTACCTGCCGCAGTTGGTCAAGTGTGAATTGACCGGCCTGGACAACCAACTCGACGTGAGCGCCAAACGTAGCGACGACGGCAAAACGCTTGTTTTGCAGGTCGTGAATCCAACCGCCGGGGTATTGGCAGCGCAAATCGATGTGACTGGATTCATTCCCCGGAAAACAACCGTGCAAGTCACCGAACTGTCAGGCCCGCTGAATGCCAGAAACACAGCCGAGCAGCCGAATGCCATCGTCCCCCGGCAGCGCCAATGGCGATACAGCCCCGAGAAGGGTGAAACCCGGTATGCTTTCCCGGGTAATTCGGTGACCGTGTTGCGGTTTGAGTGAGGCGCTGCGCTTCCAAGGTATCCTGAACCCCGCCTCCCATGAAATTGAGGGAAAGTTTTTATACAGTTCTGTTTTAGTCCATTCGCGGTTAACAATTCCCTTTCAAACCCGCATGCCGTTCCTGGCGTTTGAGGGCGCTCCGCTTTCCCCCTTTCGCTTGCAATACCATGCTTGTGGGTGATAGGTGTGCCCGCAAGCACATCGGACAATCAGTGTGTCCGGTGCGCACATAATCCCGCCACAACACCTCGGCGATTTCCATTTCTGAATGTTTACACTCAGATGTTAGATACTGATACAGCAACTCCAACAATCGCGGCAACGCAATGGCATCGGTTCTCCGCGTCTGCCCAAACGCCCAATCGCTCCAGCGCAGGAAGCCCGCAAAGGGGGATTCCGCGCGCCCGTCTGACCGCCGCCACAGCCACTCGGTGGCTTCGACAAAATTCCCGCTGTTTCCCACCAGATCCCAGAACCGGGCAAACCGTTTTATCCGTTGCACCTGGCTGAAGGACAACAACTTGTTTTTCAATATCTCATACGGGGCCTGAGGGTTATAGACCATCCCCCACTCCGCATCGTGCCGGGCCAGAGTCGTCCCCTTCAGACGCTTCAGTATCCCCACTTGGATCTCCTGCGGACGCGCCGCCACCAAACGATCAAACCCGGCCGCAAAACTCTCCCCATCCTCCCCCGGCAATCCGGCGATCAAATCCGCATGCACATGCACCCCGGTCCGCTGCCGCAAAAATCGCAGATTGTCTTCCACCAGGATGCTATTCTGTTTTCGTTGAATGCGTTCGGCGACCCCCGCATTGAACGTCTGCACACCCACCTCGAATTGCAGTGCCCCGGGCGGAAATGGCTCGATCAGCACTTTCAACCCCTCCGGCAACCGGTCTGGGATCAGCTCAAAATGGTACAGCATCCCCGGCTCATACTGGTCGCGGCAAAATTCCAGGATCCGCTGGCTGGTGTACGGGTTCAGATTGAACGTCCGGTCCACGAACTTGAAATGCCTCACCCCGCGCTGTTTCAGTCTGACCATCTCCGCCAGAAAGGGTTCCAACGGCACCGAGCGCACCGGCACCTCCAGGGAGGAGAGGCAGAACTCGCATGAAAACGGACAGCCGCGCGAGGCTTCCACATACACGATGCGATGGGCGATATCCGCCGCCGTGTATTCGTCGTAAGGCAGTTGCAATTGGCTGAAATCCGGCAGCGGCGCGGCGAGGATTTTGCCGGGGGACGGGCGGCCGGCAAGCCAATCCCGGCAAAAGGCGGCAAAGGCCAGATCCGCCTCCCCGGTGATGACCTGATCCGCCGCCTCCACAATCGGTTGCCCGGCGGTTTCATGGCTCACTTCGGGACCGCCCAGCACCACCACCAAACGGGGCTGCACCCGTTTCAGAATGGCCACTAGCTCCGTGGTTGGCCCCACGTTCCAAATGTAAACCCCCAGGCCGACGATGCGGGGTTCCTGGGCGAGGATGGCCTCGGCGATATCGGTGGGCCGCTGGTGGATGTCGAACTCCAGCAAAGCCGCCCGGGGGCGCAGTTCGCCAAGATTGGCGAGCAGGCAGCGCAGCCCGAAGGAGGCATGAATGAACTTCGCATTAAGCGTGGCCAGCACGATATCCGCCATAACGTGCCCCCAGCATACCCCGTCCGCCCGTCCTTGGCCACCGGGGATTCCCCGGTCCCATGATCAGGTTTACAAGGTTGACAATATTGATTCTGCTGAAAAACCCGGAATCACTTTTTGAGGCCCTTTTCGGGGCTGGGAGCCTCCAGGCGGACCAGGCGCAGCTCGTCGCGGCCCAGGAGTTGCCAGCGGACGCGTTCCCCGGCC
>CAIYYI010000630.1 GCA_903930345.1 uncultured Verrucomicrobiota bacterium | reverse complement strand
CGGCGAATCCTCCACCTCCTTCTGCGCGTCCGGAAAACTGGCGGCCGCGTTGAAGAAGGGCTTTCCCAAGTCGCTGCACCATGCCCCGGCCCTCCTGCCGTCCGATAACACGGCGCTTTTCCGCGTGGTGGATACCTGGTTTCGGGAGATCGGCGTGCAGCCTCGCGTGGTCGCGGAGTTTGAAGACCTGGCATTGATGAAGGTCATGGCTGCGGAAGGTCGCGGTTTCATCGTGCTGCCGTCCATCGTGGCCGATGAGGCGGTGCGCCGCTATGGCTTTCACATCATCGGCACAACCGATGCCTGCCGCGTGCAATTTCACGCCATCACCGCCGAGCGCCGCATTGCTCATCCGGCGGTCGCCCTGATTACCGAGCAGGCTCGCCACCACCTGTTTGGCCAACCCTCAGCAGCCCCTCGCCAAAGGATGCCGCTCCATCAGGGGGACATGCGGGCTACAACGAACGGGCCCGGACGGGGTTAGGCGGCGTGGATTGCATGTGAACTGAACACCTCAAGAAGCGCGGCCACGTCATCCGCAGAGTAGCTGCGCTGTGAGTGCAAATGCTCAAAGACCTGAAGCAGGGCGTCGCGCTGCCGTGAAGTGAGCTGGGTTTCGATGAAGGTGGGCTTGAGGGGGGGAAGGATGATTTATGAAATGGGGATGACAACGGTGGCGGGGAGTTTTTTAGCGGCTTTTTCAAAGGTGACGAGGGTGTGTCCGGCGGCATGGCTGGTACCGTGGATGAGACGATCCACGAAGCCGGGTTTGGCGCGGGCGAGGTTTGGCAGGGCCAGCACCGCGCGGGCGACGGGGGTGATGGTGACGCCGCTGTGCCGGGTGAAGTTGGCGAGGGCCGCCAGGGCGTCGTCCTTCGGCATCTGATAAAAGGCCTGGAGGGCAAAGTAGGCCTCGGCGAGAACGAGGTCACTGACGTGAAGGGTGCCTTGGGCGGCCCGCTGTTCCTGAAGGAATCGGGAGGCCAGGTGGTACTGGTCCAGGGGCTGGGCAACGAGTAGGCGCAGGACGAAGGAGGTGTCCAGGCTGATGTTTGCGGGAATCATGGCTTCGCCCCCGGGCAGGGAATTTTTTCGGCGATCTCTGCGGCCCACCCCTTGGCCAGGGCGGCGCGGATGTCATCCATATCGTGGCCCTGGCCGGGCTTCACATAAGGCTGAGTGATCGCGAGCCAAGGGGCGGCAGCCAGCTCGGCTTGCGTCAGCCCAGCGGGGGGGGGCTGAACCTCCGGTGCCGGCAGGGTGGCCAGCCAGTTTTGAAAAAGCTGCACCGCCACGGAACGCATCGGGCGGCCTTCCATGGCGCTGCGGGCCTTGACGCGGCGGTAGAGTTCATCCGGGATATCAAAAGTGGCCTTCATGGATTACGGTTTACTGTATTCCTGTATTTTTACAAGCGGGGACTTTCAGAAATGCGGAGTGTGGATTGCGGAATGCAGATTTTGAGGTCACCCGGACGGGGTTAGGCGGCGTGGATTGCATGTGAACTGAACACCTCAAGAAGCGCGGCCACGTCATCCGCAGAGTAGATGCGCTGTGAGTGCAAATGCTCAAAGACCTGAAGCAGGGCGTCGCGCTGCCGTGAAGTGAGCCGCGTGATGAGGCGGTCGAAAGCCTCGCGGTCGCGCGGCTTGTGACCGCTGGGGACAGTGAACATCCAAAGTATCCGTGTCTGGATGGTGTCTGCGGTCTCTGGGGCTTCGACAAGTGCGATGAGAAAAGCAGGCAGGAAGTAAAGCAACGCATCCTCGGAGAAGTAAGACAGCGCGTAGTCGTGATGACGAAGCTGCTGTGCCGAAAAACCGCCCGAAGTGCGGCCACGGAAGCAAGCCAAGACCTCATCGGCGTCGCCGCCGGAGCAGACCGTGATGCGGTCGTCGCCGGGATGCGGGACACCGGCGAAGGCTGATTCAATGACGTCTCGAAGTGCCATGCGCGTGCGTACACCGCCTACAGTTCATTGAGTGAGCTTTTCGTTCGTTGTCACCGGTGGCAGGGTTTTCATTAGACTGTCGATACGCAGGAGAGAGGGACTCATTTCTGATCCAGACAGGTGCGGATGGTTTGGGATAAATCGAGGAGGGTAAAGGGTTTCTGGAGGAAGGCAAAGCCGCCAGCGGCCGGAATGATATGGCCGGCCATTTCCAGGTTGTAGCCGCTGGAAATGATGACTTTCAGGCTGGGTTTCTCGGCCCACAACTGCTGGGCCAGGTCCAGGCCGGTCAGGCCTTCGGGCATGAGCATATCGGAAAACAAGAGGTCAATCTGGCCAGCGTGTTCCTGCCAAAGTTTCAGGGCCGCCGGACCATGGGCGGCCTGGAGGACCCGATATCCGAGCCTCTGCAGATTCCGTGCCGCCGGCATCCGCACGCCGACTTCATCTTCCACGAGCAGGATCGTCTCGTGGCCGCGCAGGGACGGCGTGGTTCTGGTCTGGGCCGGTGCCATCGCCGCTTGCTCGGTGGCGGGGAGAAAGACTTTGAAGGCGGTGCCTTGGCCAAGCACGCTCGTCACTTCCACCCAACCCTTGTGCTGGGCGACAATACCCTGGACCGTGGACAGCCCCAGTCCGGTGCCTTTGCCAACGTCCTTGGTGGTAAAGAAAGGTTCAAAAATGCGCGCGAGCGTGGCTTCATCCATGCCGCAGCCGGTGTCGGCCACGGCGAGACACACGAAGGGGCCTGGTTGCACGCCGGGCTTGCCTTTGAGACGATCGGCATCGACTTGGAGCGGTTCGATGCCAATGGAAAGGCACCCGCCTTTGGGCATCATCGCGGGCATTCACCGCCAGGTTCATGAGCACCTGTTCGATCATCCCGGCATCGGCGACGACGGCCGGGACAACGGAACTCCGGTCAAAACTCAATTTGATGTGCTCGCCGATCAAACGGCCGAGCAGCTTGAGCAGATTCGCCACCAAGTCGTTTAAATCCACCACTTTCACCATCATGACAGAGCGACGGCTGAACAGGAGCAATTGCTGGGTCAAGTGGGCGGCGCGCTTGGCTTCCGCCATCAGTTCCGCCACCGTTTCCTGCGTCTCCGGGTCCAGGCTGGGACGCTCCTGCAAGCTGGACAAGTTCATCATGGTGGCAGCCAGCATGTTGTTGAAGTCATGGGCCACGCCGCCGGCCAGTTGGCCAATCGAATCCAATTTTTGGGCCTGGCGCAATTGTTCCTCCAATTGCACGCGCGCCTTGATATCGTGGAGGATGCTCAAAATGCAGTCCTGGCCACCCACCACCAGGGGAACCATGGACAACAAAACCGGAAAAAGTTCGCCGGACCGGCGACGGAAAACCATTTCCTCATTGTTCAAGCTGCCTTCTTTGCGCAAACGCTGGATCAGGCGAGCCCGGTCGTCCGGGGTTTGATAGGCTGGGAATTCCGCAACCGTATGGCCAATGACCTCCTCCGCACGATAGCCCGTCATCGTTTCATGCGCAGGGTTGACGGCGAGAAAGCGGCCCTCCGCTGCGGTCGTCAAAACAATCGCTGCCGGACTGCTTTGAAAAAGGCTTTCATAGAGCTGCTGAGCATCCTTGAGGGCTTCCTCCGCACGTTTGCGCTCGGTGATGTCCTGAAACGCCACGACGATTTTATGCAACTGCTGTTGGCCATCGAACTCGGGGAACGCATTGACCTGCACCCAAGTCCGGACGCCACCGATCGGGTGATTTATACCCACGACGAAATTGACCAGCGGCCGCCGGGTGGCCAGCACCTGCATCACAGGGTAATTTTCCAGCGGGATGCGACCACCCGTTTCGCGTACAAAGTACCAGGCGGGGTCGCTGGCCACCTTGCCGACCATTTGCTCGGCCGACAACCCTAGCAGGGTCAAAGCGGTATTGTTGAAGAGGAGAATCCGCGTGTCAGACGCATGAACCACGATCCCCACGTTGAGGTTATGGATCAGGTTCCGGTGCTGCTCCTCGCTCGCGCGCAGCATTTCGCCCGCCTGCTTGCGTTCGGTAATATCCAGGCAATGGCCGATGTACCCCAGAAAGTTCCCCTGGCCATCGTAACGCGGGGTACCATTGTCTTGGATCCAGCGAAACTCACCATCGTGGTGCCGCAGGCGATAGTCCATACTGAAGGACTCACGCCGGTCAAAGGAGCGGCAATAAATTTCCACGCAGCGTTGCAGGTCATCCGGATGCACTCCCTCGATCCAGCCGTCACCCAGTTCCTGCGCCAGGGTGCGCCCCGTAAACGTGAGCCAGGGCTGGTTGAAATAGTCGCATTTTTTGTCGAGCCCGGCGGTCCAGATCAGAGCCTGGCCCGAATCGGCCAGAGTGCGGTGGCGCGTTTCACTCTCCTGCAGAGCTGCCTCCGCCCGCTTACGCTCGGTGATGTCGATATTTAAACCGAGCATGCGCAATGGCTTACCATGCTCATCCCGAAGCACGAGCCCGTTCGCCTTAATGTGAAGGACTGTCCCGTCAGGATGTCGGACCCGGAATTCCGCGTCAAAATCCCCTTCCCCGCGCAAAGAGGCCTGACATTCCGCTTTCGCCCAGGCAGCATCCTCAGGGTGCAGTCCCTGTTCCCAAGCCTCAACCCCACCGGGGAAATCCTCAGGCGTGTATCCATAGAGTTCCAACATCCGATCATCCCAGATCATCTCGCCGGTCTGGAGGTTCCAATCCCACACCCCGGCTTTGGCAGAAGCCGTAGCCAGCTGAAGGCGCGCTTTGCTGTCTCGGAGTTTTTCCTCGGCCCGCTTGCGCTCGGTGATGTCATTAACCGTGCCATACCATAGGACGCTCCCATCCGCCTGCGGCTCGGGACGAGACTCGATGTGAAGCCACTTCAAGGTGGCCTCAGTGACCATGCGCCCCTCCCAGGAAAAGGGTTGTCGCGCGGCAATGCATTCCTGGTTCAGCTTGACTAACGCCGGCACATCCTCGGGATGAATGGGATGAAATGCTTTTTGTGGATCGGCCAATATTTCGGCCGCTGCCAGGTTGAGCATGTCCGCCAACTTGGGACTGACGTACTCGAAGGCGAACCCGCCGTTTGGCGTGGTGCGCAATTGGTAAACGCCAGCCGGAATATTGGCCGCGAGGCGGTCATATTGACGTTTGCTGGCTTGCGCCGACGCCTCGCTCTCAACCAAGGCGCGGTTCAGACGGAGGATGCGGACGAAAGCCGCGATGCGGGCGGTTAACTCACGGTTGGCGATGGGACGCGCGATGTAACCATCGGCACCCGCATCCAAACCCTCGGACAGCTCCTCGCTGCCTGTGTAGTTGTTGGAAGCAAGAATCACGAAAACGTCGTGCAACGCCGGGTCGGATTTGATGCGACGGCACAGTTCCAACCCGTCCATCTTTGGCATATCCCGGTCCGACAGCACCAAATGCGGGCGAAAGGAGGGGATAGACTGCAACGCCTCCACGCCATCTGCGGCAATGGCCGTGGCGTAGCCAGCCTGCGTCAGCAGGTAGGCGGTGCCGCGCGCGACCGAGGCGTCATCGTCCACCACCAGAATGCGTATTTCGTTTGGCTTCATGCAATTACGGCATATTAAGCGGTGCCCGGCGGGCGGCCTTCCGGGCGCTGGTTTGGGGTCGGGGCCAGAATAGCCGTATTCCTTGTATTTCGCTTTGGGTCAAAGAAGACCATGCCCGGCACGATTGGCTGCTTTTTCCAGGCATATCCAGTTTGCAAGCATAGGGATCCGCAGGTGAGCCCCTCACCACGGTGTTGGCAACGATTCATTCTCTGATAAAGGCTGATCAAGGTTTACTCACAAGCGAACGTATCAAAATGACTTTTTCTTGTCCACCCCAGGATGCCACGGGCAGGAATTCGGTTCTGTGCGGATCCGGAACGAGGGACTGGTTCAGCCAGGGGACGCCGACCTCGCCATAGGGATGCCATCCTCATTGCTGCTGCCTGGCTTGGCGCACGGCAAAAAACAAACACATGGCTGAGGCAACAAAGATGACCCCGCAAACGATCCCCCACTCGAGCTTGGTGGCCGGTTTCTCCTGGGAGACGATACAGAACAAGACCGCAAGACCCATCGAAACAAAAACACCCATCATGCCGACTAACCCCAGCAAAACTCTCCACACCCATTCTCCAGCTTTCGACCTTGGCCGGTTCATACTCATAAAAAGAGTATTTTGGAGGCATCCCTGGCCGTTGGCTCAGCCACGGTTTTCGCAGCCTTTCTGGTGGGCCAGGACCTGGCTGAGGGTCTCGCGAAGGGTCGGCAAGGTGTAGGGCTTGCTGAGGAAGGCCTGGGGCATTTCGGCATGTTCTCCGGCCATGACTTGCGCCTCGCTGTAGCCGCTGGCCAAGATCACCGGTATTCCGGGCACCAGTTTGCGCAAGGCGGCCAAGGTCTCCCAGCCGTCCATGCGCGGCATGGTCAGATCGGAGATCACCAAACGGACTTCGGCCTGATGGGTTTGGAATACCTCCAACGCTTCCACGCCGTCGGCTGCGGTCAACACGGTAAAACCGAGGCGTTTGAGGGCGAGTGTCACAGTTTTGCGCACACTCAGCTCATCCTCAATCAAAAGGATGGTGCCGCTCGCGGCCAAGGGAGGAGCGGGGGCCGCCGGGATGGGAGGCTGGGGACCCGGCTTGGCGGAGAGCGGCAAAAACACGCGGAAGACGCTGCCCTCGCCCAGTTTACTCTCCACGGTGATGGCCCCACCGTGAGCGCGCACAATGCCCAGCAACACCGAGAGGCCCAGCCCGCGCCCGGTGAATTTGGTGGAGAAAAACGGGTCGAAGAGTTTTTCGATATCCTGGGGCGGGATCCCGCAGCCGGCATCGGCCACGACCAGGCAGGCGTAGTCTGGGACGCTCGGCTGCCAGTCCATGGGAAAACGGTTTGCGGCGGCGATAGCGGCGGCGGCAACGGTCTTGACCCTCAGGCTCAGAGCGCCGCCTTGATCGTCGGAGGCCTCCCAGGCATTGGTAAGCAGGTTGATGAGCACCTGTTGGATCTGGCTGGGGTCACCATGAATGATGGGGCCGGGAGAAGGGAGATCGGCCGCCAGGATCATGCAGGGCGGCAGCACCGCACGCAGCAAGGAGAGGCTTCGGTGGCAAAGATCGGCGAGATCGTGCCGTTCATGCTGGCCTTGAGTTTGGCCGAGATAGGTCAGCATCAGTCGGCTGACTTCGGACGCTTTGCCAGCGGCCGCCATCGCGGCCGCCAGGTCTTCGACGACCGACGCGTCTTTGGGCAGTCGATCCGCGGCCGACTCCAGGTTCATCATTACCGCCAGGAGCTGGTTGTTGAAATGGTGGGCAATGGCCCCAGCCATCCGTCCCAGGCTTTCGGATTTTTGAAGCTGCCGGTTTTGATCCTCCAGTCTTTCCTTGTCCGCTTCGGCTTGCCTGCGCGCGGTGATATCGGTGACCACGCCGTGCCATAGGACGCTCCCATCCGCCTGCAGCTCCGGTTGCGACTCCATGTGGAGCCACTTCAAGGTGCCCTCAGTGACCATGCGCCCCTCCCAGCAAAAGGATTGCCGCGTGGCCAGGCATTCCTGGTTCAGCCTGATCAACGCCGGCACATCCTCGGGATGAATGGGATGAAATGCCTTTTGTGGATCGGCCAAAATTTCGGCCGCTGTCACATTGAGCATGTTCGCCAGTTTGGGGCTGACGTACTCGAAGGCGAACCCACCGCTTGAGGTGGTGCGCAATTGGTAAACGCCGGCCGGCATGTTGGCCGCCAGGCGTTCATATTGGCGTTTGCCGGCTTGCGCCGACGCCTCGCTCGCAACCAAGGCGCGGTGCAGTCGGAGGATGCGGACAAAAGCCGCCACACGGGCGGTCAACTCACGGTTGGAGATGGGACGCGCGATGTAGCCATCGGCACCCGCAGCCAAGCCCTCGACCTGCTCCTCGCTGCCCGTGTAGATGCCGGAAACAAGAATTACGAAAACGTCGTGCAACGCTGGGTCGAACTTGATGCGACGGCACAGTTCTAAACCGTCCATCTTTGGCATATCCCGGTCCGACAGCACCAAATGCGGGCGAAAGACCGGCATGGAGCGCAGCGCCTCCTCGCCATCTGCGGCAGTGGCCATGGTGTAGCCAGCCTGCGCCAGCAGGTGGGCGGTGCCGCGCGCGACGTCGGCATCATCGTCCACCACCAGGATGCGTATTTCGTTAGGATTCAAGTTATTCTGGCATTTATGCGGTGCCCCTTGGGCGATCTTCTGGGCGCTGGCGTGGTGCCGATGGCAAGGTAATGATATCCTGCACCGCCGCAACCCAAATCGCGGGAATGCGCGCGGCGGCGGGATCGGACCGCCAGGGAGCTGAACCCGGAGGCACTGCGGCGTCCCCAGGCCAAAAACAAGGTGTGCACGGACAAGGAATTCGTAGATGCCGTGCTCGATACAGAGGGGAAAAGTTCCAGCCGGATTATCGAGGAACCTCAGTCCCAACTCACCATGAGCCGGGCCACCAGCGCCCGTTACCTCCAACGGCTGGT
>CAIYYI010000629.1 GCA_903930345.1 uncultured Verrucomicrobiota bacterium | reverse complement strand
TGGTGGACGAATTCTCCTCATGAGCACGTTTTCCCCCTCAACCTGCGGCTGGTGGTGTTACGGCTGGCTGACCCTCCTGCTGGGCGCTGGAGGGATGGCGGCCGAACGGGCGGCCACCCCGGCGGCACCCGCTGCCCGCCCAGCGAGCGCCCCGGCTTTTGCCCCCACGGTGCGCGGCGGTTTCATGGTTCCGGAGTATGACACCCAGAACCGGAAAAAATCCCTCCTCTCCGGCCAGGAGGCCCGCGCCCGCAGCGCCTCCGTCTGGGAGATCAAGGTTCTGAAGATCGAGACCTACGCCGAAGGCGAAAAACTGACCTGGGTGGTGGAGGCCCCCGATTGTCTCTTTGACTACCAGAGCAAGTCCGCCACCTCCGCCTCCCGGCTGCAAGCGCACTCCACCGATGGCCAGTTTGCCATCAGCGGCACCGGTTTTGAATGGCGGCAGGCGGATTCCTCCCTGCTGATTTCCAACCAGGGCTCACGGTCATCAAGATGGTGCGCGGCGGTTCCAACCAGCCGCCCACTCTCGGGGCCACCTCCCTGGAGGTTCGCTCCCAGCGCTTTCGCTTCAGCACCCGCAAATCCGAGGCCGTGTATTCCGGCGGGGTCACGGTGACCGAGCTGGGCAGGGATGCGGCCAAGGGCACCCCCATGGTCATGGCCTGCGAGGAACTGACGGTGCGCACCCTGCCGGGCGGCGGGTTGGAATCCATCCTGGCAGAGCAGACGGTGCAGATCACCCAGGGCGACAATGTGGTGAGCGGCAGCCGTGCGGTTTACGCCGCCTCCAACGACGTGGTGCAGGTCTCGGGCTTTGCGCGCTGGCGCACGCCGCAGGCGGAGGGGGAGGGCAACGTGCTGGTGCTGGACCGGCAGCGGGACCAGTTCCGCGCCCGGGGCGACACCCGCACCCGCCTGCTGGGCAAGGCGGGCGAGGGGATGTTGACGGTGCCGTTGGAAGGCAAAAAAGACCCCATCGCCACCAACGAGGTCACCGAAATCTTCGCCGACCAGCTTCAGGTGGGGCTGCCGATGGCGGGGCAGCCGGTCAGCAGCATGATTGCCGAACACCGGGTGCGGATCAATTACGGGGCCAATCGGGCGGAGGGTGACCGGGCGGTTTACCTCCTGACCAATGGGCTGCCGGTGGTGCGCCTGGATGGCCACGGCCACTGGCGCACCCCGGAGGCGGAGGGGCGCGCCGACACGCTCGTTTTCAACCGGGCGGCCGGAGAATTCAAGGGCGAGGGCAATGGCTGGCTCAAGCTGGCCCGCCCGGGGGCGCCCAAGGCTGGCCTGCCGGCCGCCAGTGTTCCGACTGCCTTGGAGGTGACCGCCAGCAACTACTTTCTGCGCGGCCCGGCGGCGGAATTCACGGGGGGCGTGAAAGTGGCGGATGCCGCCTGGAACCTCGCCTGCGACCGGATGCAACTGGCGCTGGGCGCCAACAACCGGGTGAAATCCATCCGTGCCCTGCAAGGGGTCATCGTGGGGCAGTCTCCCGCCGCCCCGGCCGGGGGCACGCGCCTGGAATCACGCCTGCGCTGCGAGGAGTTGGATGCCACCATGTCCGCCACCGGCCAGCAGATGGAAAAGGTGAACGCCAGGAACCAGGTGACGGTGGAACAATGGGCCACCCCTGCCGGTGGGGCCAGGAACCTGCAGTGGACACTGACCGCCCAGGCGGCCGAACTCCTCATGGTTCCCGGTGGGCAGACGGTCAAAACCATCACGGCGAGCGGCCAGGTGCAGGTGCGCCAGATGGGTCTGAATGCGCTGGGTCTGCCCGTGCCCACCTGGACACTGGGTTGCGTGAACCTCGGGCTGGCCATGGCGGAGGGCGGCACCCGCGTGCAAAAGGCCGCCGCCCGCAAAGAGGTGGTTATTGAACAGGGCCTGGTCAGCGGCACCAACCAGGCGGGCCCCTGGAAAATCCGCTGTGAGGAGATGGATCTGCGCATGGCCGCCGCCACCAACCAGTTGGAGCACGTGACCGCCCACACCGGGGTGATCATCGACCAGGCCGGCAGCCAGGCGCGCGCGGAAACCGCAGAATTCAACAACCTCACGCAACGGGTGGAGCTGACCGGACATCCCTGGCTGCGGGTGTTGGAGACCAAGGGCAAATCCGGGAAGGAACCCCAGGCGCTGGAAATCCGCAATGCGGAGGTGCTCATCTGGGACCGCCAGTCCAACCGTTTTTCCGGCCGCGGGCCCTTCCAAATTGAGTCCCTATCCCCGCTGCCCTCCCTGGAACCACCGAGCAAGCCATGAGCAAAACCTCACCATCCCCTGAACCGACGGCCCCATCCCCGGCCGCGCCGGTCGCCACGGCAGGCGAGGAGGTGCTATTAAGCACGCAATCCTTGGTCAAATCCTACAAGCACCGCCGGGTGGTGGACGGGGTGTCCATCCAGGTGCGGGCGGGT
Organism: uncultured Verrucomicrobiota bacterium; assembly: GCA_903930345.1. Lineage (GTDB taxonomy): Bacteria > Verrucomicrobiota > Verrucomicrobiia > Limisphaerales > CAIYYI01 > CAIYYI01. The sequence continues at coordinate 24,746 of CAIYYI010000629.1, read as the reverse complement.
GAAATTGTGGGGTTGCTGGGTCCCAATGGCGCCGGGAAGACGACGACTTTCAACATGGTGGTGGGTGTGGTGCGGCCCGACACGGGCGAGGTGCGATTCCATGGGCAGGTCATCAATGACTGGCCGATGCACCGGCGCTCCCGGCTGGGGATCGGCTATCTCACCCAGGAGCCCTCGGTGTTCCGCAAGCTGACGGTGGAGGAAAACATCCGGGCCATCCTGGAGGTCTGCCGGATCACCCGGGCGGAGCAGGAGGTGCGGCTGAAATACCTGCTGGAGGAGCTGGATTTGACCCGCCTGGCCAAGAGCCGGGCCTACACCCTGAGCGGGGGGGAAAAGCGGCGCCTGGAGATCACCCGCTCGCTGGTGACCAGCCCCAAGCTGCTGCTGCTGGACGAACCGTTTGCCGGCATTGATCCCATCGCCGTTTACGAGGTGCAAAAGATCGTGCGGCGACTCAAGGAGCGGGGGATGGGCATTCTGATCACCGACCACAGCGTGCGGGAAATGCTGAAGCTGATCGACCGCGGATACATCGTCAACAAGGGCCAGGTGCTGGTTGAGGGACCGGCGGAATTCCTGGCCAACGACCCCCAGGCGCGGGAAATCTATCTCGGGCCGGAATTCAACCTTTAGCCTATGATACGCGACACGGTCACCGTGGAGAAGTTCTACAACGAGCAGGCCGGCCAGCTCGAACTCAAGCTGATGGCGGGGGCGGGCGGGCTGAAGCGGGTGATCCGCGAGCCCACCGTCAACCGGCCGGGTCTGGTGGTGGCGGGGCACACGCGCTATTTTGCCAGCCGCCGCATGCAGGTGATCGGCCATGCGGAGAACACCTACATCAAAGCCCTGCCCATTCCGGAGCGCACCAAGCGCTACAACACCCTGCTCGGTTTCAAGATCCCCTGCGTGGTGTTCTGCCGGGGGCTGCGGCCTGACAAACTCTTTCTGGAGCTGGCGGAAAAGCACCATGTGCCCGTCTTCACCTGCCCGCTCATCACCATGAAGTACATCAATCTTGCCACCCTGGCGCTGGAGATGATGTTCGCCCCGCGCGGCACGGAGATGGGGAGCATGGTGGACATCCTGGGCGTGGGCGTCATCATCCGCGGCGAGAGCGGCATCGGCAAAAGCGAGTGTGTGCTGGCCCTCATTGAGCGCGGCTACAGCCTGGTGGCCGATGATATCACCAAGGTGACCCTGATCGATGGCCAGGAGGTCATCGGCACCAGCTCCGATCTCACCCGCAACCTCATGGAGGTGCGCGGCATCGGCATCATCAACGTGCAATCCATGTTCGGCGTGCGCAGCATCCGGCATGAGAAACGGGTGGACCTCATTGTCAGCCTCAAGGAGTGGGATGAGGTTCCGGATGTGGACCGCCTGGGCATGGACGATGTGTTCATGGAGATTTTGGGGGTGGACATCCCTCACATCATCATTCCGGTGCGCCCGGGGCGCGACCTGGCCCGCCTGGTGGAGGTGGCCGCGTTCAACATCAAACTGAAGAGTTCAGGCATCAACTCCGCCAAGGAGCTGGACGAGCGTCTGATCGCCAAGATGACGGCGGGCCGGAAGCCGTAGCCGTCACCGGGCTTTTTCCTCGTGGCGCGCGGCTTCGGCGGTTTTGCCGAGTTTGTGAGCCAGTTTGGCCATGTCCGCGTAGACGGTCTTCACCCCGGCATACGCGGGGAATTCGGTGGTCAGCGCCTCCATCTGGGCCAGCGCCTTGGTCTCCCGGCCCATTTGCAACAGGCAGCGCGCAAACGAGAGCCGCAGGCGCAGCCGCTGCACCGGGGTGCATTCGCACTGCAAAGCGGTTTCGTACGTGTCAAAGGCATTCGAATAGCGGGCCAGGTGCCAGTACAGGTCGGCCAGCTTTTCCTGCAGCACCGAACTGCGGCGGGTGGCCGGGGACTTCAGGAGGTAATCAACCAGGGCCGGCGGCGCAATGCCAGTCAGGAGGTTGATGTTCACGATGCGGATGTGCGACCAGGCGACCAGCGGGGAATCACGCTTTTCCAGGGCCTCATGCAGCCGCCGGGGCTCGATCAGGCCCGGCTGGTACAGGGGGTCCCCCACCACGGTGGTTTGCCACGAGAGGGCCGGCTGGCTGGCATAGGCCGCCTCGCCAAAGGTGCTGCGCAGCATGAGCAGGTGCCCCAGCAACATGCCAAAGTTGGGGGTCCCTCCCAGATACGGCTCCTCCACGGTGCCCAAAGTGGCGGTGACCCCGCGCGCCAGCAACGGGCCCACCCAATGCTGGTTGGTGGACCGCAGCGTGGCGGCGCTGAAGGAGTGCAGGTGGTACGCGATCGCCCCCGGGACGAATTCGGCATTGGGGGTTTTCCAGGGTCCGCTCACATTCGCGTCGTACCAGCCGGCATAAATGGCCGCGTGGCTGATGGGGACCGAGGCGGAAAAGGTGGCCTCCGCGCGATCCTGGATGGTGTCATAGCCGTAATCCCGGGCCACCCGGGCGGCGGTGTTCAGGTATTGATCCCCCAAGGCCATGTTCCCGTTGGTGATGCCGCGCAGGTCAAAGTACCCTCTCCCCCACAGGCCATTCGTCTCGGCGTTCAGGGCCAGGTCCACCAAACCACGGGCGATGGCGGGCGTGGGCCCATCCAGGCGGGCCACCAGCAGCACCCCGTTGGTGGGATGCAGCCGGGTGTCATTGGTGGTGCCATAGAGGGGGTTGGCGAGCGGTCCGGTGCGTTCGTACCCGGCGTGTGCCCAGGGCAGACAGGCCAGTTCGGCGTCCACCGCCGCATCGTTGCGGCGTAATTCCGGCGGGATTTTGTCAGCCCCGGGTTCCTTGAGCGAGGAATCGGCGGCAATCTTCAGCGGCACCCCGTAGCAGAGCACCAGGTAGCGCACGGTGGCGGCCGTGGGGAGCGCGGGCGGCGGCCCCCCCGCCGGGGCGGCGTAGGTCAGCAATCGGCGGGCGATCAGCTCCTGAAGCAGGGGTTGCTCCAGCTTGAGGGCATAGTCCGCCTGGGATAGGGTTTCGCCCGTCGGCAGGTCCAGCCCGATCACCTGGTTGGTCGGCACCTGGCGGAGGGCCTGGTAGTGGTCCGCCACCTGGCGGGAGTCCGGCACCTGGCGGTTGTACACCACCACTACCTGCGTGCCACGGGTGTCCTGGGCGGAGACGGGGTTGGACAGCAGGGTTGCCCCAAGCAACCCGGCCCAGGCGAGGGATTTGGTTTTCATGCTCACGGGATAATCTCCACCTTCAGGCCGTCATACGCCAGCGCCACTCCCGCAGGCAGCTTGGCCTGGGCGATGTCGTGGTCGTAATCATGGGTCAGATGGGTCATGAAGGTGCGCTCCGCCTGGATGCGGTTGGCAGCGGCCAGGGCTTCATCCATGCACATGTGGGTCCAGTGCGGGGCGTAGCGCAAGGCGTCTAGCACGGCCACTTTCACGCCGCGGATCAGTTCCACCACCGGTTCGGGCACCTCCTTGCAATCGCTGCAATACGCCAGCAGTTTCACTCCGTGGCGGCTGAACAGGTAGCCATTCACAGCCGTGCGTCCGTGGGGCAGGGGAAACGGGGTCACCTCCAGGTCGCCGAGGATAAATGGCCCCTCCACCACCCGGGGATCCGGGACAAAATAACCTTTGGGATGGGGACCGTCATGAAAGGCGTAATTGAAGACCCGCTTCAAATCCGTGAGCGTGGCCGCGCTGGCGTAAATGGGCAGGGAACCCTCGCGCAGATCGCAAAAACGGCGGCAGTCATCCAGCCCCATGATGTGGTCGGCATGGGAATGGGTGAAGATCACGGCGTCGAGCCACCGGATATTCTCGCGCAGCACCTGGGTGCGGAAGTCCGGAGGGGTGTCCACCACGAATCGGACCTTGTCCGTGGCCACATGGATGGCCGGGCGCAAACGGTGGTTCTTGGGATTGGCCAGAAAAGACGCCGGATAATCCCTGCCGATGAGCGGCACCCCCTGCGAGGTGCCGGAGCCCAAAAAAGTGAACACAAACGACATGCCACGGGCTTTATGGGGGCAAGCCGGAGGGTTTGTCAATTGCTGGCGGCGGGTCCACACCGCTATTTTTAGCTTTTGCCCGGCCCGTTTTTGGCCTAGAAGGGGGCGTGCATTCACCGGGACAGATCACGCAGCCCTTTTGCTTTGCGGCCCAGACCGACACTGGTCTCGTTCGTCCTCATAACGAGGATAATTGGGGTGCGGACCCTGGCCACGGGCTCTTTGTGCTGTCGGATGGCGTGGGGGGGGCAATGGCCGGCGAGGAAGCCGCGCGCATCGTGGTGGAGTGGCTGCTGCCGCACCTGCGGGATCGCCTGCCAGCAACCTCCGCGCTGGGATCCAAGGCCAGCGCCGAAGCCGTCCAAACCGCCCTGGTGGAAACCAACGCCGAAATCCTGCGCCACCACGTGAACCAGCAGGAGGGCAATCAGATGGGGGCCACCGTGGTCTCTCTCATCATCCGGGGGAAGCAGGCGCTCATCACGCATTTGGGGGATAGCCGCGCCTACCTTTGTCGCAACCGCACCCTGCTGCGGCTCACCCGGGACCACACCCTGGCCACCCTGCTGCTGGATGCCGGCTACCTCACCGCCGACGAGGCCGCGTTGCACCACACCCGCAACCGCCTGGTGCGGTTCATGGGCTCAGGGGAAACCCTGCAGCCTGATTTCCGCCTGCTGGACCTGTTCCCCGGCGATCAGTTGCTGCTCTGCTCCGACGGTCTCAACGGGATGCTGGGGGATGACCATATCCTGAGCATCCTCAACCAGGGGCTCCCCCCGGCGGACGGCTGCCAGGCTCTCATCACCGCCGCCAATGCGGCCGGTGGCTACGACAACATCACCGCCCTCCTGGTCACCCTGCCCGCGTGAGCGCCCCCTCACGATTTTACTTTACCGCCCCATCCCCATCCCGACAAAGTGACGGGGAGCATTGCAACCGCCCATGTTGACGACGCTGCGCATCAAGAATCTGGCTTTGGTGGAGGATCTCACCCTCGATCTCCGCTCCGGTTTCAACGCCATCACCGGCGAGACCGGCACCGGCAAATCCGTCATCCTCGGCGCGCTGAACCTTGTGCTGGGGGAGCGGGCTGATCGCACCCTCATCCGGACCGGCAGCGAAAGCTGCACGGTGGAGGCGGTGTTTGACACCCGCCTGCTGCGTGCCCCCCTGCCGGGCTTTCTCGAGGAGAACGGGCTGGAAGCCTGCGAGGAGCATCAATTGGTCATCAAACGGGTCTTCACCCTGGCCGGCACCAACCGGCAGTTCATCAACGGTTCGCCCACCACTCTGGGCACCCTGGCCACCCTGGGCCAGTGGCTGGTGGACATCCACGGACCCCATGACCACCAGTCCCTGCTGCACCCAGCGCAACAACTCGATATTCTGGATGCCTTTGGCGGGCTGGCCCGTCCGCGCGCGGCCTTTGCCGATCTCGTGCGCCAGCGTGCCGCCCTGGAGGCGGCCAAAGCCGCCCTCATCGTCGATGAGCGCACCTATGCGCAACAGGTGGATCTGCTGCGCTTCCAGGCCCGGGAAATCGAGGCCGCCCGGCTGGAGCCTGGCGAGGAGGAAACGCTCACCCAGGAACACCAGCGCGCCAGCAATGCCGCCCGTTTGCAGGAACTCAGCCAGAGCGCCCTGAATCTGCTCAGCGAGGAGGAGGATTCCGTCCTCACCCGCCTGGGCGCGGTGGGCCGCCAGCTCCAGGAGCTGCAACGCCTGGACACGGCCACCCTGCCGCTGGCGGAAATCCAGGAGCAGGCCTCCGCCAGCCTGCGGGAGCTGCAATCCGGGCTCTCCCGCTATTTTGACACCGTGGAACTGGACCCCGCCCGCCTTCAGGAACTGGAGGAGCGGCTCAACCTGGTGCATGGTCTGAAGCGCAAGTACGGGGCCACTGTGGTGGAGGTGATTGCCTTCGGCCAGGAGGCGCGCCAGAAGCTCCAGCAATTGGAGCAGCGCGAGGAGGAGCTGGCGCGGATCAATGCCGGGCTGAAAACGCTGGCGCAATCCCTGGCGCGCGCAGGCCAGGAACTGTCCGCCCAGCGCCGGAAACTGATCCCCTCCCTGGCCAGGGCTGTGAGCGCCGAATTGCGGGAACTGGGTTTCAGACAGAGCCATTTTGATGTCGTCCTGTCAGCGGCCCCCCAGGCGTCCGCCTCCGGACTGGACCAGGTGGAGTTCCAGTTCGCCCCCAATCCCGGCGAGCCGCCCCGTCCGCTGCGCGCCATCGCCTCCAGCGGCGAGATCGCCCGCGTGATGCTGGCGTTAAAAACCGTGCTTGCCGCCGTGGATGAGATCCCGGTGCTGATCTTCGATGAGGTGGATGCCAACGTGGGAGGGGAGACCGCGACCGTGGTGGGGGAGAAAATGCGGGCCATCGGCCAGCGCCGCCAGGTGCTCTGCATCACCCATCTGGCCCCGGTGGCCGCGGCGGCGGCGGTCCACTACGAGGTCACCAAACAGGTCAAAGCCGGACGCACCGTCTCGACCATTGAGCAGCTGGATGAGGAAGGCCGGGTGCGCGAGCTGACCCGCATGCTGGGGGGGGCCGGTCCCGCCGCCCGCAAACACGCCGAGGCCCTGCGCAGCGCCGGACGCACCTGAGGGTGTTCTTTCCCTGATAATATCCGGGCAGATCAATGCCGAGATACCAAATCAGCCGATTCTGTTGAGGTGGCGGCGGAGCGGATGCCTTTGCCGGTGGACCGTTTTGGCGAGGCGGGCAAAGTCATGGTGGGGGAATCACCGGAGGAACAATGTTTCACGGCAACATTCTGGCCCTCCACCATGACTTTCAATTCCTGCACCGCCTGCCGTAAGGCTTGTGCCTGGTCGCCCAAATCCGTTGCCGCCCGGGCACTTTCGTCCACCGCGGTGGTGGTGGTGGCCATGCCTTGGTTCATCTGGCCCACCGCAGCGCTCACCTGAATGATCCCCTGTTCCTGCTCGCGTGCGGCGGCGGCCACCTGGGCGGCCAGACGGTCCATGTGGTGCGCCTTGTCGAGGATATCCTGCAAACGCTGCGACACCCGCTGGCTCAGGACCACGCCGTGCCGGGTTTTGCCAATGGACGCCTCAATCTTGGTGGCGGTTTCCCGCGCCGCCTCGGCGCTGCGGTGCGCCAGGTTGCGCACTTCATTGGCCACCACGGCAAACCCCATGCCGCTTTCTCCGGCCCGGGCCGCCTCCACCGCCGCGTTCAGGGCCAGGATGTTGGTTTGGAAGGCGATTCCGTCAATCGTCTTGAGAATCTTGGCGATGTCGTCGCTGGCGTCCTTGATCTCGCCCATCGCCTGCTCCATGCCCTTCATGTCCTGCGCGCCGGCTTCCGCCGCCGCCCGGGTTTGGCGGGCAAGATCATTGGTTTGCTGGGCATGCTCCGCGGTTTTCCGGGTGATGCCGGACATCTCCTCCAGCGATGCGCCGGTTTCCTCCAGGGAGGCGGCCTGCTGGCTGGCGGTGTCGGCCACGTTGCGGCTGGCGGTGGATACTTTGGTGGCGGCCTCCACGGTGCCATCGGCGGTAGCGGAGAGATCGTCCACCACTCGTTTGATGGGCGTGGCGATGGAGCGGGTGAGACTCCAAGCCACCAGCAGGCTGAGCAACATGGCCACCGCCACGATGGTGCCCGAGCTTTTCACCGTGCTCCAAGTCAGGGATTCGGTGCCCGCCTGGCATTGCTCCTTCATCTGGTCCATGGCCTGGGTGGAAAAGCTGAGCAGGGTGACCCCGCAGATGGAGTTCAGCTTCCAGTCTGCGTGGCATTCCAAGCATGACTTGATCGCCACCTGCGGCTGGTAGATCATGATCAGCCCGTTGGTCTCCAGCGTCAGCCGGTCCGGTCCCGCAAACAGGGTGGCTTTGAGCTGGGGAGCCAGAACCCTTTTAAGCGCGCTGGCATCCGAAGAATACGTGATGATGCCCTTTTCGTTGTAGAGCGAGAATTCCTTGAAGGTCTGCATCTGTTTGTTCAGCGTCGCCACCTTGCCGAAAATGTCCATCTCCCCCTTCTCCAAGAAGCGAGTAATGGAAAACTGAACGGCCTCATGGACATTGAGGGCACTGATATGCTCCTGGGCGTCCAGCAGCGCGACGTTTTGTTCCCCCACTTTCTGCACCCCCCGCCGTGTTCCCAACAAAAGCACCAACTGCGATACGACCAGCATGCCCACCATGGCCAGGCAGATGCCCAAAGTTAACTTCGTCTGAAGTCTCATGCAAAGGATGTATCGGTAATTTCTTACATTGGTTTAATGGTATTTAAAAATATTTGTTACGTCTTTAATTGCAGAGCTTTGGCTTGCGGATGCGTCAACGCTACCGGCGTAACTCCGGCTCCAGCCACAGGCCCCAGGTGCCGCTGCGGTTGGTGGTGGCGGGGGTGGTTTTCAGCTCCACCCGGTCCACCTCCGCCACCTTGAGGGCAAAGGTCTTGCGTATCATGGGCTTCATCGGGCCGGAGCGCCAGAGTTCACGGCCATCACCCAGGACCATAAATTCCACCGTTCCCTGATACCCATCCGCCACCCCGCAACTGCCCGTGAGTGTCTGCCAGGTCTTGCCCAACTGATAGATGTGTGTGGCCGGGGCATGCGCGTAAAGCCCATGCACGAACACTTCCCCGCCGCAAACCAAGGGGCCGCCCCCCTCCGCCAAACGGTCGTAATGTGAGCCCTGCCAGCCGGTGGTGGCAGAAATCGGGGCGACATCGGAAAGCGCGATACTGCGGTTCGTGACTGGAACCTCATGCCCCCGGGGCTTGCCCGCCACCCCATCCGGGGCCAGTTGGCGGCGGATAATCTCACGGGTGCGGGGCTGGAGGGCGGCGGATTCCCGGACCGTGAGCTGGCCACGGCGGGCTTTCGCCAGAGCCGTGTCCAATTCCAGCTTTACCAGTGCGGGTTCCAAATCCACACGCCCATCCCGCAGGCGAAAGGGAAACGCCGGCCGCGCGTTATGGTACGCGTGGCCGGTCGCCGCGCCATTCACACAGACGGCCACCAGGCGGATTTCCCCCGGCTTGCCGTGATCCTTTGGATTCGGTATGGCCACCGTGAAACGCCCTTCGGCATCCGGCACCGCACATCCAATGGTGGATTGGTAATCGCCGTGGCCCTCCGGGTCTGCGTAGCCGATCACCAGGTACACCGATGGCTGCCCAGCGATCCGGCCGGACACCAGAATGTTTTGCTCCGCCGCCTTGAACGACCAATCGATCCACTTCACATCGGCCTGGTCCAGCATCCGCTTGACCGAGCCGGAAAACTGCGGGTGCGAGGCCAGCTTGAGCGCGTGGGGAATGGTGAGGAAACTGCCCCGCCCTTCGCCGCGCAATTCCTCGCCCATGGTCCGGTTGCCGGAGCCCATGAGGGCCGAGCCCCGGGTCGTCTTCTCCCCGGCGGCCTCCCGGCAATGGGGCAGGCCCAGTGCATGCCCCAGTTCATGCGCCACCCCGCCCACGAAGATGGAGTTGTAGCGCCCCACCGAAATGTCGCCATACTGGCCATCCCGCAGGCGCGGTTCGGTTTTGGCCAGCAGTTCAGGGTCCAGCAGCGGTGAGTCCACCTGCCAGGCGGTTCCGTTGCGGTGTGTGCCGGCCGCGTAATAGGGGCTTGTCTGGCGCATTGTGCGTTTTTCGGGATCCCAGCGGGAGAGGTTGCAGAAGATCACCACCGTCTCATTATCCGGCTCGATTCCCTCCGCCAGCAACACTTTCACGCAATCCGCGCGCACCTCGCCGCCGCTTTCAGTGGCGTAGCGGTCAAACGGCTTGGACCCGCGAACCACCCGCAGCTTGAGCAGTCCGTCGCCCGCCAGCTCCAAACCGATGGTGCGGCGGCCAAGGCCGTAGGATTCCATCTGGCTGGCGTAGTAGTTCTGGACGTATTTCATCGCCCGTGTGAGCCGTTCGCGGTACTGCGGCGCGGGTTCAGTATCGGCTGGCGTCCAGTAAACCACGCGCAGGAGCCGGGTTCCTTTCTGCGGCTCACGGTTTTCCCAATCGGCCAAGCGGGCCTGAGCGCTTCGGATCAGGGCGGCAGACTCCGCTGGCAGCGTCCAGGCAGGATCCGCACTGGCGGCAAGAGCCGGAAGCAAAAAACAGGGGAAAAAGCTTCCCAACAGGAGACAGATTGCGGTTCTCACGCCGTCACGTATAGCGGATCGGCCGTCGTATTTCAACCCCGCGCGCCACTTTCCCGGTGTCTTCAGGCCACGACATCACGGTGCGCAGTCATGTCGCGGTGCGAGCAAAGCAGGAATGTGTCCAATCTGGACATCCATACCTGCATCCAGGCTCATTCGCAGGCGGCGTTCACCCATGACCTCTGCCCGGACTGCATCAAGTCCTGTTTTCCCGAGTATTGACAGGGTGGGTGCCTGGCCTGACTGGCCGGGCGCGGGGAACTTTTTTTTGTGGGGCGTGACATTTCCCTGTGGCTGTTGTCATAATGAGTGTGGAAGCGCTTATGGAAAAACCTCCAAAATCGGGGGCATCATCCCCGCCTGCTTTCCGGCCAGCCGGCCGGGAGGAGGAGGTGTTTGCGGGGTTGTACCAGGAGCACCACCAGGCGATTTATTACCTTGCCTTGCGCCTGTTGGGGGATCCTTCCCAGGCGGAAGATGCCACCCATGACGTCTTCCTCAACGCCTGGCGCAAGTTCAGCGAATTCCGGGGCGACTCCCACCCGCGCACATGGTTGTATCGCATAGCCCTGAACCACTGTCGCAACCTGCTGAAGTCATGGCAGCAGCGCCATATTTCGCCCGCCACCGAACCGGAGATGTGGGATCAGTTGCCTTCGGGTGGGGAGGGGCCTTTGCAGGTGTTGGAAACCCGGGAATTGGGGGAGCGGATCCAGAAAACCCTCGACCGCCTGCCGCATGATTACCGGTTGCTGCTGCTCCTCGTGGCCGATGAGTTGCTGAGCTATGAGGAGGTGGCCAATTTGACGGGACAGACCGTGGATGCCGTCCGGGGGAAATTGCATCGCGCCCGCAAAGCCTTTGCGGTCGTCTTTGCGCAACTTGCTTGAATCATGAAACCGAATCAAAAACGGTTGGAACAACATCAACGCCAGGAAGCGGAGGCAGTCGTTCATCAGGAGACCGGTCAGACGGTGGAGTTTGCCTCGGTGGACAAGTTGTTGCAGCACGATGCCCGCCAGCACCCCCCGTCGGCCCGGCTGGCCGAGCGGGTGCGGGAATCCGTGCGGCAGGAGGCGGCCCCGTCACGCTCCTGGTGGCGTCGTCTGACGGGAGCCTGAGTCATTTATGCGTCCTTACTGGAATCAGTTCCAAGCCATGCTCACCCCCGGCGTGAGGGGGGTGTTGCTGCTGGTGGTGACGTTGTTTGTGGTCAGCAAAATCGGGCAGGCCATGGGGGTGTTTTGCCTGCCCGCCCTGGCGGCCTTGGTCCCGGCCAATTTCGGCTGGCACAATGGCTGGACTTTGGTGACGCATGCCTTCGTCTCCGGTTGTCCCACGGAGTTTTTGTTTGCGGTCGTTTCGATTATTTTCCTCGGGCCGATTGTGGAGCGGTTCTGGTCCCGTGGTGAGCTGTGGAGTTTCCTGCTGGTGTGTGCCGCCGGTGCGGGGCTCTGGCGGCTGCTGGTTTCACCGCTGGTGCCGGGCGGGCAGTTGGGGGTTGGCTGTCTGACGCTGGCCCTGGCGGTGGCGGTTTATATGCTTAGCGGTCGGGAGCGGGTGAATCTCATTGGCCTGGGGGAGATGGAGATGCGCCGTGCCGCCACGATCATGCTCGTGTTCCTGCTGGTGATGATGCTGGTGCAGGTCGGCTTGCGGGAGAGTTTTGGCCAGATTGGCGGGGCGGTGGCGGCCTGGTTTTACCTGACCGTGCGGTGGTGGTGGAATCTTCGTCAGACGGGAAAGACAGCCACGTCTGAACGCATCCGACGGCTTGAACTATGACCACCCCGTCCCCATCCCCGGCCGACAATCCGGCGCGGTTGGCGCGGGCGGTGCTGGCGCAGCAACGGCTGCCGCAGGCCCGGGCGGCGTTTCGCTCCTGCCGGTTGTGCCACCACCTGTGCGGGGTGAACCGCTTGCAGGGGGAACTTGGCAAATGCAAGGCCGGGCCGGCGGCGCGGGTTTACCAGGCCCGGGTGGAAACCGGGGATGAGTTGGAACTGATCCCGGCGTTTGCCATCGCTTTCAGCGGCTGCGATTTGCGGTGCTCGTTTTGCAATGTTCATCTGCCCAGTTGGAATCCCTCCCTGGGGGAGGAGTTTGACCCCGTATCGCTCGGCACCCGAGCCGCTGCGGCACTGGCTGCAGGCGCGAAATCGGTCATGATCCTGGGCGGGGAACCCACCATCCACCTGCCCTCCGTGCTGCAATTGGTGGCGGCGCTGCCCGCTGCGGCCCGCCTGATCTGGAAGACCAACGGGCACGGCACCCATGACGCCCGGCGGTTGCTGGATGGCCTGTTTGATGTGTGGCTGGTGGATGCCAAATTTGGCAACGACACCTGCGCCGCCGCCGTGGGGGCGGCTCCGGGGTATGTGCGCGCGGTGCGCGAGAACCTGCTGTGGGCGCGTTCGCACAGTGAATTGATGGTACGGCATCTCGTGGTCCCCGGCCATGTGGAGTGCTGCTGGCGGCCGGTGGCGGCCTGGCTGGCCGAGTATCTGCCCGGGGTCAAGGTCAGCCTCCGCCTTGGCTACTGGCCGGCCGCCCATTCCGCCGATCCCCGGCTGCGGCAGTTTTTGTCGGACCGGGAAATGGCCGACGCCCAGCAATTGGCGGTGAACCATCAACTGAACCTGGTGCCATGAAACCGGAACCCCAGCCTCCCGTCGAACTGTTGGTGCTGCCTGATGGCCGCATCCTTGCGCATCACCTGACCCCTGAGTTGGCGGCGGTGCTGGCGGAATGTAACCCGTCCGACGAGGCCATGCGCAAACGGGCCGGGCAGGCCCCTTCACGTCCCCTTATTTCTCATGAAAATCCAACAGGAAATTGAAACCCTGATCCGGGCGCGGTACCCGATCCTATACCTCATCACCAGCGAGGAGAGCCGTGTGCAACCCGTCATCATGGAGATTGCCGCCCGCCGGAACAAGAAGGTGTTTGAGTGGAGCTACAGCACCGGCATTCTGCCCGCCGGCACCTCCCTGCAATCCCAGAAACACCGCAACGCCGCCACGCGTGATCCGCTGGTGGCGCTGGACCAGATCATCGAGCAGGTGGAGCCAGCCATTTTCCTGCTGAAGGATTTCCACCCGTTCCTGACCAAGAACAATTTCGCGGTCATCCGCAAGCTGAAGGAGATTGCCATCCACCTGAAGAACAGCTTCAAAACCATCATCATCATCTCGCCGGTGCTGGAGATCCCGGTGGAGATCGAGAAGGAGATCACGCTGCTCAACTTCCCGCTCCCCACCCAGGAGGAGCTGGGCGAACTGCTTGACCGCATCGTGGCCGATGTCAAACAGTTCAAGCAGGTGCGCATTGACTTGGATGAAAGCGGACGGGAGCGACTCCTGCGCGCCGCCATTGGTCTGACCCAGGGGGAGGCCGAGAATGTCTTTGCCAAAATCATCGTCAAGGACGAGCGCCTGAGCGGCGAGGATGTCAACGAGGTCTTCGCGGAAAAGCAGCAGATTGTCCGCAAAAGCGGCCTGCTGGAATACTACGCCACGGAGGAAAATTTCAACCAGGTGGGCGGCTTGAGCGTGCTGAAGGACTGGCTGAACAAGCGGTCCGTGGCCTTCTCGGCGCAGGCGCGGTCGTTCGGGTTGCCGGCCCCCAAGGGCATCCTGCTACTGGGGGTGCAGGGTTGCGGCAAGAGTCTGTGCGCCAAGGCGGTCTCGAATCTCTGGCAGCTTCCCCTGTTGCGCTTCGATATGGGGCGCATGTTCGGCAGCCTGGTGGGATCCTCCGAGGAAAATGTGCGCCGGGCCATCGCCGTGGCTGAGTCCGTGGCTCCGGCCATCCTGTGGGTGGATGAAATCGACAAGGCTTTTGCCGGCTCCCAAAGCTCCGGGTCCACCGATGGCGGCACCACCGCGCGCGTCTTTGGCACCTTTCTGACCTGGCTTTCGGAGAAAACCGCGCCGGTCTTCGTGGTGACGACGGCCAACGACATTTCCAATCTGCCGCCCGAGTTGCTGCGCAAAGGGCGTCTGGATGAAATCTTCTTTGTGGATCTTCCCTCCGGTGAGGAACGTGCGGAGATCATCCGCATTCATCTGGCCCGGCGGGGGAGGGATCCTCAACACTTCGATCTGCCCGGGTTGGCGATTGCCAGCCAGGATTTCAGCGGGGCGGAATTGGAGGAGGCGATCATCAGCGCCCTGTATGACGCGTTTTACGAGCAGAAGGATCTGGCCAACGAGCACCTGCTCAATGCGTTGCGCCAGACGGTGCCGCTGGCGAAAACCATGGATGAACACATCAACCGGCTCCGCAGTTGGGCGGAGGGGCGCGCCCGTCACGCGGCGACGAAACGAGCGGTCCCCGGCGGGCAGGACTGCCGCCGGATGGAGTTTTGAGAGGGGCGAGGCAGAGCGTGTTGTGGGTATAATCGAACTAAACAAGTTGTTGACTTTATAATAGACGGGTATATATAAGTTAATTACTATGTATAGTCGGTGGATAGAGACGGTGTGGGCGGAAAAGTTTGCCGCGCCGTACGTTCATATTGTTTTTGGAGCCCGGCAAACGGGCAAATCTACCCTGCTGAAGCGTTTGTTGCCTCAAACCACGCTCTGGCTGGATTTTTCCCGACCGGGGTTGCGGTCGGAATATTTGCGTCACCCAGATCGCTTCATTGCCCAATGCCAAACCATGCCCGTCGGGGATGCCCCGGCGATCGTGGTCGTGGATGAGGCTCAGAGTGTGCCGGCCATTTTTGATGCGGTGCAGTATCTTTACGATGGGGACAAGGAACGGTGGCGGTTTGTGTTGTGCGGCAGTTCGGCCCGCAAATTGCGGGTGACGGGTGCCAACCTGCTTCCGGGGCGCTCCTTTCTGCATCACCTTTACCCGTTGATGCTGGCCGAGCGACCCGCCCACGAAAGCGGCGGACAGCGATGGGGGATTGAATCAGTGCTGCCCCTGCCGGGCAGGGGGGAGGGTTCAGAGGTCAGCTTTCCCAAGGTGGACCTTATGGAACGGTTGACGTTCGGGGATCTGCCCGGGGTGGCGACCGCGCCGCCGGAACAGCGGGAAGATCTGTTGCGGGCCTACGCCTCGGTCTATTTGGAGGAAGAGGTGCGGCGCGAAGCCCTGGTGAAAGACTGGGCGGTTTTCGCACGATTTTTGCAACTGGCGGCCATGGAATCCGGGCAGATGGTCAACTATGCCAGGATTGCCCGTGAGGCGGGCCTGACGGTGCCGACGGTCAAAACGTACTATCAATTGTTGGAGGACATGTTTCTGGGTTTCCGCATCCAGGCGTTTTCTGGCAGCTCCCGGAAAAGTCTGCTTTCCACCGAACGATTCTGTTTCTTTGACCTGGGGGTGCGGCACGCCACGGCGGAACTGCCGGTAAGGAGTGAGATGGTCCTGGGCAATCCCGGGCCGGTCTTCGAGCAGTGGGTGGGCATCGAATTGTGGAAGCGGTTGAAATACCTTGGGACGGGCAAGCTTTGCTACCTGCGCACCAAGGCGGGCGCGGAAGTGGATTTCATCATCGAGCGGGAGGGGCGACTCACGCCCGTGGAGGTCAAGTGGACGGAAAATCCATCCCGGACGGACGCGCGGCATCTGGTGGCGTTTCTGGAGGAGCAGCCACAACGCGCCGCGCACGGTTACGTGATCTGCCGGTGTGCGGTACCGATGCGTTTGCATGACCGGGTGACGGCGCTGCCTTGGTTTGGTTTTTAGGTGAAGTTTGAGGCGCGCGCGTGACGTTTGTGCCGGGGCCTTGTCCAATTGGGTAGAGAAAGGCAAAAAGTATGAGCGCAGTATGCATTTTGGCGCCGGTGGTCATGGCCTCCTGGCCGGGCTTCAGCGCGGCAGTCACAGCGGCGGCGGTTTCCCTCGGTTATACCGCGGCGGTCGAGGTCCAGGAGAATCGGGTCTCCGGCACCAACGCCACCGCGCGGGTGAATCTGGAGATGAACAACAGCGAAATCGTCACCAGCCAGTTGGGCCGGGATCAGCGCATCTCCGTCAGCCGCAGCGGGGTCACGGTCACCTTCTCGCGGGATGCCCGCGGCAAGGCCGGCCTGTGTGTCACCGGCACCGGTTACACGTCCGAGACCTTGGAGGCCATCGGGCAGGAACTCAGCCAGCGGGTGGTTCAAAAGTACGTGTACCAGCGGCTCATGGACGAGATGCGGGAGCGCCAGTACATGGTTGTGTCGCAGGAGGTGGACGAGAACCAGGCCATTCATATGCGCATCCGCCATTGGGAGAACTGAGTTATGCCACAACGCGAATACCAGATTACGATCAGTCCGGATGGACACGTGCAGTTGCACGTTGAGGGCTTCAAGGGCAAGGGGTGCCTGGATGCCGTGAAACTGTTCGAACAAATTGTCGGCGAGGTGAAATCGCAGCAGACGACGAGCGAGTTTTACGAGCCGGAGGAGCTGGTGCAGTACCGGCAGGAGCTGCGCAACTGAGCCCTGGTCCGGAGGTGCGCCATGTCCGCCACTGACTCCATCCCCGAGGGTTATTACCCGCCACGCGCCACCTGGCGCAGCCGGTTCTACTACCCGCTGCACCAAATGTTGCGGGCGACACGGCTGGACCGGATTCCGTTGCCGGAGAACGTCAAACTGGGGCCCTTTCTGATCGCCTTTTTTGTTCCGGGGCTGGTGTTTTTCCAGTTACGCAACCCGATGGTGGGACGGCTGATCTTTTTTCTATATCCCCTTTGTCTGGCCACGGCCGTGGTGGCGCTGGGGCACACCCTGTCAGGCATGGCGTATGGCCTGATGATTTCCATGCACGCCACCAGCGGGGTGACCGCGCTGACCCATTGGTTTCGTCCTGAAACCGTGGCGGAACGCGTGAAGCTGGCCTTGCTGGCGCCATTGTTCCTGGCCACGGTGATTTATTTTCCCGTGTTTCGGGCGGTGGATGCCTGGTGTTTCGGGGCCTACCGCACGCCCCAGCGGGTGCTCGTGGCGGTGCGGGGCGTGGATGCCCGGGGCGTCCATCGGGGCGATTGGGTCTCCGTGCGGCTGGAGGACCAGTTCGGCCAGGGCTACCGGGTGCATGGCGGGGTGGGGGTTGGACCTGTTCTGGCGTTGGCGGGTGACCGGGTGCAATTCCTATCCCGGGTGATCCTGGTGAATGGCAAGGTGGTTCCCAAGGCCCGGCTGATGCCCAGCCAGGGGGAGTTCGTAGTGCCAGAAAAAAGCTGCTTTGTCTGGTCAGAGATGGAAGTCTTGGCAAATAATAACCGCGCGATCAACCTGAGTGATCTGGCCCTGAAGAACTCGGTGGTGACCTGGGGCCAACTGACCGGGCGGGTGCCGCAGCACTGGTTTGGCCTGCAACAATATTGAACGCCCACGCATGAGCCGATTTGTTAATCTGGAATTTGGCGACGAGTCCGCCCGGCAGCAGCCCGTGATGGGCAATGCGATCAAGGACGAGGCCTTTTACGTGCGCGAGGCCCGGCTGGCGTTTGAGAATGCGGATTTTGAGCCGGCGTTGCGTTCCTATGCCAAGGTGCTGGAGCATAACCCGCAAAACGCCTCTGGCTGGACCGGCCAGGTCCGGGCCTTGGTGGAGCTGGGGGAATACCGCGAGGCCAAGCTGTGGGCGGACAAGGCCCTGGAACGGTTCCCCCGCGAGCCCGAGTTGCTCGCCGCCAAGGCGGTGGCCCTGGCCCGCATGGGTGATCTGGAGGCCGCCATGGCTTTCTCCGATGCCTCCATCGAGGAGCGCGGCGAGACCCCCTTCATCTGGCTGGCCCGGGGGGATGTGCTCCTTGCCCGCCAGGAAAAACGGGCGGACTACTGTTTTGAAAAGGCCCTGATGGTGGCGGCCAATGACTGGTTCACCCACTGGCTCGCCTCGCGCGTGTACCGTTTTTACACCCAGTTTTCCAAGGCCCTCAAAATCGCCCAGCGGGCCATGGAGCTGGCGGCGGACCGCTGGGTGGTCTGGCTGCAGCTCGGCTATTGCCAGGCCTCTCTGGGTATGGCGGAACCCGCCCGGATTTCTTTTCAGCAGGCGCTCCAGCTTGAGCCTCGCTGCATCCCCGCCCAGGTCGCGCTGGCCGGGCTTGAACACACCGGTTTTGGCAGCCGTCTGCGGGCGGCTTGGAACGGATTTTTTTCCACATGACCACCACTCATCCCCAATTGGATCGTCTCCTTCTGGCTGCCACTAAGTTTGGCGCCTCGGACCTGCACATTATCGCCGGCGTGCCCCCCGCTTTTCGGGTCAACGGCGAAATCATCCTGGCGGACGCGGACATTCTGCGTGCGGAAGACATTGTGGCCATGACCATGAGCCTGCTCAACGAGGCGCAGACGGCCACCTTTGAACGCGACTGGGAGCTGTGCATCTCCGTCTCCCACCCCGCCATCGGACGCATGCGGGCCACGCTTTACCGGCGCAACGGCAGCGTGGAAATGAGCATCCGGTTCTGCGGCCACCGCATCCATAACCGCGAGGAACTGGGGCTGCCAGTCAAACTGGATGACATCGCCCGCCGGCCCAACGGCATTGTGATCATCACGGGCCCCACCGGTGCGGGCAAGACCACCACGCTCAATTACCTGGTGGATCTGATCAACAGCGAGCGCCGGTGCAAGATCGTGACGATTGAGGATCCCATCGAATACGTGCATGAGAACAAGCGCGCCATCGTTGTCCAACAGGAGGTGCTCACCGATACCCACTCCTTCAATCGCGCCCTGATCCATGTTTTGCGGCAGGATCCGGATGTCATCGTGGTGGGCGAAATGCGGGATCACCATGCCATTGCCACCGCGTTGACGGCGGCGGAGACGGGTCACTTTGTGCTGGCCACCCTGCACGCGCCGAATGTGGCGCAGGCGTTGGAGCGGATTGTGGGGGTTTTCGAGGGCAATGCCCAGCGCCAGGTGACGCTGCAACTGGCCAACTGCCTGCAGGGGATCATCGCGCAGGATCTGCTGGTTTCGGCGGATCGCTCCCGGCGGGTGCTCGCCTACGAGTTGCTGGTGGCCAACAACGCGGTGCGCACGCTCATTCGCGAAAACCACATGCACCAACTGGAGAACACCATGCAGACCAGCGCCCGCGACGGCATGGTGCTGCTGGACAACTGCCTCTACGACCTCTATTGCCAGGCGGCCATCACCTACGACACCGCCGTCAGCCGCGCGCGGCGTCCCGAACGTTTCACCCAGGACAAGACCCGGAAAACCCTTGGGTGAGCGGGCTGGATCAGCGCAGCCCCAGCTTTTGACGCAGGTCGCGCCAGAAGGAGGATTGCGAACCATCCCGCACCTCGATGACCTGATTGGTGGAATTGATCCGGATCGTGGCCCCTTCCGGCAGATGCCTTGCGTAAAACCGCAAGACCTCGGTCGGCGTGGTGTTGGTGAGCAGCAAGGGGAAGGTGCCATCGGGGTACTCCACGGACATCTGTTCCTGCAGATCCATCTCGGTGGCACCGCTGATGAATTCGCGCAGGGCATAGCGGTCACGCAGGCGCAGGAAGGGCACCCTCACCTCGAACAGATTGTTCACCGGCCCGGCCTGGGGCGGCAGCCCGGGCACGATGGGCAATTTCCAGATCACGCGGTAATGCTGGGGAGCCACGAAAACCGTCACGTGCTTGATTTTGTTGCGTGGCACCGCAAGGTTGAATCCCCGCAGACCGGCCATGCTGGTGAAATTATGGCTGGTGATCGGCTTGCCCTCCGTATCATGGCAGACGATTTCAACCGGGAATTGCGGCGGATCCAGGAGCAGCAAGAGGAGGGTGTGGTTCTTGGTGGAATTGGTTGGCCACTGCATTTCCACACGATTGGTGCCGCCGTATTCGCTGGTGCTGTGGGTGTTCGGGGAGCCCTCCCACATTCCGGCCAGCGCCACATGGCCGCCCGCCAGGGGGACCACCATGCCACTGTTCAGTCCCAATTCCACCGATTGGGTCGGCCCGGCTTCCACATCCATGATGATCTCGGTGGCGACGGGGTGCCAGGTGCGCAAGGCAAATTCCACCTGGCAGGGCAATTTTGGCCTGGGCTGGCTGTAGCTCCAGCCGGTACTCAATGCGGCTTTGGTCGCCTGGTCAAAAACACCGGTGGGACGCAGGTGCATCCGGCCGGTTCCGGTCTGCTGGAAAAACAGAACGAGCTTGGGTTTGTTCCCCTCCCACGAGGTTTCGCGTTGGTAGCGGGTGATATTGGTCAGTGCTTCCGGTGGCGCCACGCGTCCTTCCGGGGTGAAAAACCGGAGGGGCACGCGCACACCATGGTCGGCCGGGGGAAAGGCGATGGGCGGGCTCCAGGCCACGGCCACATACTTGAGCGCCAATTCCACGCCGTGGGCGCGAAAAGCCTCCCCGGAGTTCAGCCGGATGGTCTCGTGCTGCACCCCCTCCTGATCCACGCCCGTGTGCGGCTGGCTGGAGAAGGTCAGGGTCAATCGGTTGGTCTCCAATTTGTGCTCCACCTGGCTCATCCAGCCGGTGTTGACCCCGCTGCCGGGGGGTGGGTTGGTGGCCTGTTCGTAGGCGTCGCTGCGCCGGGGGGCGGTGGGGGAGCTTTGGTACGAGCGGCGGCAACCGGTCAGCAGGACCAGCAGCACCAGCAGGCTGGCCAAGGGGAAACGGCACCCGCCCGGACTTCGCGGGTCTTCTGGTTCTGTGTTAAGGATTGGCCCCATGGCTTCAACGTTCGAAGCCGAACTCCAGCTCATTGGCCCAGTGCGTGGACCAGTCATTGTGGAAGGTGAAGCAGTTGTCCTTGGACACGCTGCGACCGGCGGCCAGCTCGAACGCACCCCCGCCATTGTTGACGCGGAAGCTGAACTTGATGGTTTGTCCCGCCGCCATCCGCCGCCTGACTTCCGGCAGCTCGGACCAGGGGAGGTGGCATTCCACAAAGTTACCCTTCACCACCAGTCTGGCTTCCCCTTTGACGGGGCCGCCATCGGTGGGAGCCTTAAGCTGGCGGGGGAAGAAGTGTTTGCGCACCATGCCGGGCTTTTGGAGGCAGAAAATCTCGGTGCCGCCGCCGAAGGCCTCGCCCACCTGGTTCAGCGCGAATTCGTAGTCGGTGTCAAAATTGGCGCAGAAGCCTGGCATCGTCCCCGCCGGGAATGCGTAATGACCCTTCTGGTCCGTGGGGATGACGTTGAAGGCGATCTGCACGTTGTGTTTGCCGTTGCCGGAGGGGACCTCGAAATCCTTGCGATACGAGAAACGGCGGACTCCGGCGGGCCAGGTGAGTTCCCGGCCTTTGCTGACCACGTTTTCCGGGTAAAAATAGTCATCATCGTTGCGGGTTTCAAAGCGTGGCAGGCCGTCCATGCGCGGAACCCGGGCGGCGAAGTAAAACCCCCGGTCGTCATGGGCCATCCAGGCGGTCACCGCGCCGGCGCCGCCTTGCTGATCCCAATTCTTGAAGGGCAGATAGGCTTTTTCTGTCTCGCTGGTTTTCACAGGCTGGGCGCTCGTTTGCGGGGGCACGTTCTGCCAGTCTTCCGGGTTGCCATCCACCGTGATGGTGCGCCTGGCAATCCAGTTCACATGGATCAACTCCGCGTGCCGGGCTGTGCCATCCGCCCCGGAATCCCACGTGGCCAGCAGGCGGTAGTTGTTCTCCGCCACCGCCGCGCCGCCGGTGATGGTGAATTCCACATCCCGGCTTTCCTGACCTTTCAGGGACACGGTCTGGCTGGCGGGGCTGAGCGTCAGACCCTCAATGCCTGCCGTGAGCTGGCCTTGGAGGGGCCGGTTCAGGACGTTGACGATCTTGAGCCGCAGTTTGGGCTGGGTGGCGATCGGGGCGGTCAGATCGCGGGCGGTGATTTCCACGGGCTCCACCCCGGTGATCCGGGCGTTGGCGATGGCCTTGAGCAGGCGGGCGAACGATCCGCGGCTGCCATCCGTGCGCAGGAAATAGCCGAGCTGATTGAGCGGCACCACAATGCGCCCCCCTTTGGCCGGCACGGGATTGGCGTAAAAATCATGGAGGATGAACCTGCCGCCCTCGTTGGACAGCTCCATCCGGGCGTCCTGGGCCACGCCCACAGAACGGAACAACGTCCGGTTTTTGTCGTAGCTGGCGCTGAGGTCGCCGGTCACCACCACCGTGCCATCCTCCGGATTCGCCGCGCCCTGGCGCTGGCCGCGCACCCGCTTGGGGAGGCCATCGAAGACAAAGACCCACGGCAGCCCGTTTTTGAAGAGAATCTCCCGGAAGGAGCGCTGGCCGATGAACTGCTGGCTGGCCGCCAAGGCCGCGCCGGCCGACCACACCTGGGCCACGGCGTATTCCTGGCCGTCAATGCGTGGTTTTTGCGAGGTGAAAACGTTCCCGGCAAAAATGCCCGCCGTGCGATCCTGGCCCATGGCGCGCATGGAGGCGATCACCGAGGCCACGCGGTCATCGGAGTTCGCCACCCAGCTTTCGGTGTCCCACACCCGCACCCGTCCGTATTCGCCCTGGCGGTTCATCCATTTCGGTTCCAGCGCCGGGTCGGCGGCCAATGGCTGGTAATGGATGCTCACGAAATCGAGCCACGGCAGGAATTTGTCCGTGCCGTCACAGAACAGCTTGTCGCGCGTGTTGGAGGAGGAGCAGGCCCCCCCGATGAGCACCTTCACCCCGGCCTCCCGGCGGGCTTCGATCACCGCCTGGGCCATGACCTCGTAGATTTCGCGAAACCGGGGGATATCCGCCCCCCAGCCGCTGATGGAGACGCCCTCCCAGGGTTCATTCCAGAGTTCCACCGCATTGATGGGGCCCTTGGGCCAGCCATGCTGGATGAGCACCTCTTTCAGGTACCGCTTGAATTCGGGATCGAAGGAGGGCAGCCAGGCCAGGTCTTCCTTGATCTTCTCAATCATCTCGCCATCGGGCTTCAGCCAGGGGCGGCCGCGGCCGAGTGGCTGTTGCTGGCCGGGGGTGCCGCCGCAGCCCACGGTGAGCAGGAGGGTGAGGTCATTGGTCATGGCCCAGTCCACATGGGCGTCACGGATCGTATTGTAGCCCCCTTCGGTCCGGGCGCCTTTGACCCCCAGCCGCTTGAAGACATTGAACACCACCCGGGACATTTCATGGGGCCAGCCCAGGTCCATGGCGTAGGTGGGAAACTGTTCGCGTCCCGGTTCCGGGGCGGGAACGCGCACGCAGGTGGCGCCGAAGGCGCGGCCACGTTCGCCCAAATCCAGAATGAGCGCGTAGCCGCCAAACGCATCGCCGATCCGGGGCTTTACCGTCACCCGACCGCCGGTGGCCGGCAAATCCACTTCCACCGTGCTGGTGCTCGTTTCGGCGATCTTGAAAACAATCGGCTTCCACCAATCGCCGGGCTTGCCCCTGGTCCCGTACTGGATGACCTCCACCTTCACCGGGCCACGGTAGGGCTGGCCGGGTTTGACGAAGAATGTGAAGGTGGCGGTATCCTTGGGCCAGAGGACATTGGCGCCCTGGCTGCACTCGATCTGCTGGACGGTCCAGTCCTTGGCCGAAAGGCCGAAGGATTTGTCGAAATCCTCCATCTTGCTGCCAGTGGTCATCTGGGCGTGGGCGGGCAGGGGGGCCGCTGCCAGCAGCAGGCCGAGGGCGAGAAAGGATGGCTTCATGGTTGGCGTACGCAGGTTTTCCGAGGTGTTACCGGGCTTGTGTCGGCCTCTTTCTAACCGGCTGGGCGCGGACATGCCATCCCAAAAGGAAAAAATCAGAGGGAAAAAGGCGGGCGGCCTCCCGGGAGAATTAATGCCCGCCGGTGACGGTGTAGCCGGCGCGGCGCAGGTCCTCGGCCAGATCCTGCTCCATCCGCACGGCCGCCTCAAACGGCATCGGGTTCAGGTGCTCATACAGTTCCGGCAGCAGCCGGAGGCCATGGCGTTTGACCACTGAGGCCGCCTTGAGGCCCTGCCGGTGATTGGCCAAGCGTTCCTCCGGGGACAAACCCGTCATACCCACATACACGCACGGTTTCTTGGGGTCACGCTGCGGGTTGGTGGCGCGAACCGTGCGCAGGCGAGCGGCGGCCGGGGCCAGCAGCACAACGTAAACGTGGTGATGATGTCCGGACTCCGTGTTGGCGCGGGTCGCCTTGAGGGTTCGCCGTTTCATGGCTTCCTGCCAGGCCGATGGTTGCGAGATTTGTGCATGCGACTACCTGAGTACAGCATTCCCAATGTGCCGACCGGTCCGAACCATTGGGGTTTGTGGCCGACCTGGACCGTTTTGCCCGTTAAATGGTGCGCCACTTGGTGGACCCCTCCGCATACCCGCTGGGACGCCGCAAACGCTTCTGATCGCGAGTATGGCGTTGTTTGCGACGAAATCCAAGGTGAAACCGTATGACAGAATCTCCGCCCAACTGTCCCCGTTCAAACCGGACCCGCTTCAGGAAACCTGAACGCTGCCTTCGGAGGAACTGGCTGTCCTGATCCGGGGGGGTGCCTGCCTGGAGCCGGAGAGGAGGCTGGTTTGTTGGTTGGGAATTTGTCAAAAAACAGGCACCTGCGGAGCTTTCACGCTCCACAAGTGCCTGATGGAAAAATGGTACGCCCGACAGGACTTGAACCTGTAACCTTCTGATCCGAAGTCAGAAGCTCTATCCAATTGA
>CAIYYI010000628.1 GCA_903930345.1 uncultured Verrucomicrobiota bacterium | reverse complement strand
CCCAAAACCGGTCAGTAACCGGACAGTGATTTATTTTCTGGTTTCCTGTTTCGACGTAAGTCGTTGATTGAAAGTGGTGCCAGAGGAGGGAGTTGAACCCCCGACCAAGGGCTTATGAGTCCCCTGCTCTACCCCTGAGCTACTCTGGCCACCGCACGGCGCCTATTAAAGTGACTCCTCTGCGCGGTGTCAAACGGAATGATGGTCCCAATTAAAAAATAGAAACACGGCTTGAAATGGGAGCCGTGACTACGATGCGGAACACCGGTGCGCCCGGTCGGAGGGCTTGCATCAGGGTTGGGGCAACCGCTCTGTGACCACCTGGCGCAGTTCCCCCACGCCCAATTCCAGCAGGGCGGCGTTGACAAAGAGTTCCTGGTCCGGTTTTACCAGGGGCCAACCGGTGCGTTGCCGCTGTCGATTCAGTTCCTCGGTGGCCAGGAGGTCTAGCGCCACAGGGTCGCGGCTGAACCACAATTGGCCCAGAGGTGTCGAGTAATGCAGCAACCCGCGCAGTTCGCCTTGGTACTGGCAGAGCAGGGCATCGGTCACGTTGAGGACCACCCGATCCCCCACTTGGGGCAGGGCCCAGATTTCCGGGATCGCCTCATTCAATCGGTCCCGGGACTGGTCAAACCGCAGGGTGTTATCAACGCTACCCAAGGCCAGGCTGTAAAGCGTCCCGCTCACACCTGCCTGGTTGTGGTTGATCAGCGGAGCAAGGTTGATGATCTTGGTGAGACGGCTGGTGAGCAGTCGAGTGACAAAGGATTTACGGCCAATTTTATCCCCTTTTTTTCCGAATTCATGATCGCCATAGACGAGGTTGCCGATGAACGGTTTGTCGTAAAAGGCCTCGTCCTCGTATCCGACCGTGTCGGCGGCTTCAATTTGAATGCCCAGTTCCTGGGCCAGGCGGTAGTACCCTGCATACTTGAGATCAGCCTCGTGCCTGTCCCAGAGCACAATTTGCCGGGGGCCGAAGCCAGCTTGCTGTAACCCCTGAACCACGGCCTGCACGAGTGCCGGGCGGGTGCCGCTGATAGTTCCAGGCGCGGAAAACACTTTGATGCCAATGACATCCTGCGTTTGAACCAGGCTCAGCCAAGCCGTTCGCAGGTCGTTTCTTTTGGTGAAGGCAAGCAAGCCACGATTGAAAAGTGGGGCGACCCGTTCAGGCAGCGGGCGAAACGCCTGCAACGATTGGCGATCTTCCACCACCACCACGCGGGCTTTCTGGGTTGGTGGGTTGCTGGCGGACATCAAAGGGGGGGCTGCCAGACCCGCAGCCAGGCACGAAAACGCTGCCCAAGCGAGTGACCGAACCAGGCGGGAAGCGCGGAACGGCAACTGTTGGGGAAACTCCCGCCCAGTGGAACTTACATGTGCGTTTCTTGACACAACCGGGCGCGGATGTTACCACCAACGTCAATGTTGACCATCAAAAAACAGGGTGGGTTGCCAATTATTTGGGTGCTGACCCTATTGAGCTTGTGGGTGCTCACAGGTTGCACCCCCCCTGGACCGCGAGCACTGCTGCAAGGCGATCGGTTGATCAAGGAAGGGAGTTACGCCAAAGCGATTGTTTATTTGCAGGAGGCCACCGGGCTTTTGCCGCAAAACGCTCAGGCCTTCAATCACTTGGGACTTGCCTATCACGGCGTCGGCCAACCGGCCGAAGCGGCTGATGCGTATCGCAAAGCTTTGACGATTGATAAGAATCTGGCGGCAGCCCGATATAACTTGGGTTGCCTGATGCTGGAACAGAATAATCCCGGTCAGGCGGCGGCTGAATTGTCGATTTATGTCATGTTCAATCAAAAATCCGCTGAAGCTTTTACGAAGCTCGGGGTGGCGCATCTTCGCGCCCGGCAAAGCGCCCTTGCCGAGCGGGCTCTGCGCAACGCTCTAGTTTTGGATCGTAATCAGCATGAGGCTCTCAATGCACTGGGGTTGTATCAGTTACAGATTAATCGCTCCCGGGATGCCAGCGCCTATTTTGTGGAGGCTTTGCGCTGTAAGCCGGATTACGGTCCCGCGCTGTTGAACCTCGCCATCATCAGTCAGCAGTACGTGAAAAACATCCCCCTGGCAGTGCAGCACTACCGCCGTTATCTTTCTTTACCCGGCAGCCAATCGCACGCCGGAGAGGTGAGTGCCACTGCGGCTTGGCTGGAAAAGGAATATTTGACCCCAAAGCCACTGGTCACCAACACGCCAGCGGCCATGGTGGTGACGAATCGCCCGGTCCAACCTGTGGCCACCAATCAGGCCCCCCAGGTCAAATCCATGCCGGCGCTCACAAATCGTTCCGTGCCGGTGGCAATGCCGTCGAGCAACCAACCTGCGCCCCCACCGGTGGTTCGCGTCGTAGCTCCCACCAATCCGGTGCCGGTGGCTGTCAAACCGGTGGTGGTGCCCGCTCCGGTCGCAACTCTTGTGCCAGCCGTCCCTTCAGTGGTGGTGCCCGCCGCCAAGCCGGAGCCCGCGCCGGTCGTCAAACCCATCGAAGATGGGATGCCAGTGGCCGCCATGGTGATGACCGTCGTGGCCACGAATCCCGCACCGGAGGCGGCTTCGGTGACCAATCTGGCACCCGCCGTGGTCCCGGTGGTATCGGCTGCGGCGACGGTGGCCAAGCCCGAAAAACGCGGCTTTTTTGCCCGCTTGAATCCGGCCCGTCTGAATCCGTTCAAAAAGGATCAGCCAGCGGCTTCGGGGGCGAACCCCACGGCTGAGGTGGTGAAGGCGAAGGTGGAACCCGCCCCCAAAACAATTCTGACGAACAGCCCCCAGGCAGGCTCTGGCAAAGTGATCGTGGCGGCCTTGGAGACCGTGTCTCCACCCGTGGGGCCGCGTTATGTCGCGCAAGTGAACGGGGTGCCCGCTGGCGGCAATCGGGCTGAAGCGGAGGTTTTTCATCAGCAGGGTCTTAAAGCGGCGCAAGAACGGCAGTTGCCGGAGGCGATGCGGCAGTACGAGGCGGCGTTGAAGGCCGATCCGGCGTATTATGACGCCGCGTATAATCTGGGGGTCGCCGCGTTTGAAGGCGGGGAGCTGCCCCGCGCACTGCGGGCTTTTGAGCTGGCTCTGGCGGTGAATCCGCAGGCCATCAATGCTCATTACAGTTTCGCTTTGGTTCTGATGCGGGCAGGGTACCCGGTGGATTCCGCCCAGCACTGGGAGAGCTACCTCGAAAAGAACGAGGGAAACGTGCCAGCCCGGTTCACGCTGGCCAACCTGTACGCGGTTGATTTGCGGGACAGCGTCAGGGCCTGCGCCCATTACCGGAAGGTTTTGGCGTTGGAGCCGCAGCACCCCCAGGTTGTTGCCATTCGGGACTACCTCTGGAAGCACCAGCGCTAGAAAAATTCCCGGTGGCTAAAGTGGTTGAACCAATTTACATTGGAGCCAGATATGAAGCAGCCACTGCCCATCAACTTGGAGAGCATCCCGGGTAACTGGTTCGATGGGGTGATCATTGTCCTGCTCATCGTGGGGTTGGTGCGGGGGCGCAAGCGGGGCATGTCGGAGGAGTTGTTGAGCATTTTCCAATGGCTGACCATCGTGGTGGTGTGCAGCCTGTACTATGAGCCGTTGGCGATTCCCTTTGCCAGGCTGGTGATGGTGACCCTGGTCTATGCGAACGTCTTCACCTACACGGCCCTTTTCCTGGCGATTGTCTGCGTTTTTACGCTCATCCGACGGGCGGTTGGGGAGAAGCTCGTGGGCAGCGATCTGTTCGGTCGGCAGGAGTACTATCTGGGCATGCTGGCGGGCCTGTTGCGATATGCCTGCATGATCCTGGTTTTCATGGCCATCGTGAATGGGCCGGTTTACACCCGTCAGGAACTGATTGACCAGGCGAAACAACAACAGCAGAACTACGGCAGTATCTCTTTGCCCTCTTTCGGCCTTTTGCAGCACGAAATCATGAACCAGTCCTACTGCAGCCAGTTGGTCAGCGAGCATCTGAGCACCCTCCTGATCAAAAAGGCATACTATCAGCCCTCCCGCCCGCGTGAGTCCCTGGGGCGCCGTCGCAATAATGAGATCAAGGAAATCCTGGACCGGTAGGCGTTGAAAAAAGACTCGCCCGCCCGCCCGGGCCATTCCATCCTCTGCCTGTGTACGTCACCCGTTTGCGCCTGCGCAATTTCCGGAACTACGAACGGCTGGACGCTGAGTTGTCGCCCGGCTTTCATGTTCTATTGGGGAATAATGCCCAGGGCAAAACCAACCTCCTGGAGTGCCTCTACCTGCTGGCCACCCTCCGTTCGTTCCGCGGTGTGGGGGGAGCCCAGATGGTTCAGCATGGGCAGAAGGGTTATTTTGTCGGGGCCGAGGTGCGGAGCACAGACTCCCACGAGATCCGAATCTACTGGTCCCAGGCCGAACGGCGATTGCAGTTGGACAGTCAGCCGGTGCGCAAGCTGAGTGAGTATCTGGGCGTGGTGCGCATGGTGGTGTTCTGCACGGAGGATCTGTTGCTGGTCAAAGGCCCCGCCCAGGCCCGGCGGCGTTTTCTGGATTTGCTGCTTTCCCAGGCGGACCGCGCCTACCTGCCGCTCCTACAGCGCTATACCCATGCCCTCCGCTCTCGCAACGTCCTGCTCAAGCAGCGCGTGCCGGATGAGGCCGCGGTGGATAGTTACTCGCGCGAACTGGTGAAGGTGGGGGAGGAACTGATCCGCCGCCGCACCAGTCTCATTCCCCAGCTCGAACCGCTCGTGCAGCAGGCGGGCCAGCGGATTTCCGCCGGGGTGGAATCCCTGCGCCTGCTGTATCAGTCTTCGGTGAAGGGGGATTTTGCGTTGGCGCTCGCCCGCCAGCGCGACCGGGAGCGCCAGTTGCGGGTCACGCTGGTGGGGCCGCACCGGGATGACCTGCTGCTGCTGCTGGATGACCGGTCGGCGGCCCAGTTTGGCAGCGAAGGTCAGAAACGCTCCCTGGCCATCGCGTTGAAAATGGCCCAGGCGGAATACCTGGCCGGGCTCCTCGGCTTTCCGCCCATCCTGCTCATTGACGATGTCATGGGTGAGCTGGATGCCCGTCGGCGCAGCGGTTTCCTGCCCTTGTTGGAGCGGGCACAGGAGGGGCGCGGCCAGGTGTTCATGACCTGCACCGAGGAAAACTGGCCCACTGAACTGGGTGCGAGTTTTCACCGGTGGGAGGTTGCCGCCGGCCATTTGCGGCCCCTGCGATAGGCTTCGCCCGCCTCAGGCGTGTGTCTTCAGCGGGAGGTATTTGATTTCCGACACCTCAATGCGCCCGTGCGTCACTTCCAGGAACGGCTGGCCCCGGCGCACTCCCACCAGACCGTACCCGCTCTCCACCGCCAGGAAACATTGGAAATCCCCCGCCAGTCGCGGCTCCAGGAACAGCACCTTGTCCACGGCATCGTAGCGGGCACCGCTCAGCGCCTGGAGCAGGGCGTAAGACGACATCGCGCGGGCGTACCAGTGGCCGCACTCATACTCGTTGAAGGGGTTGCGCACCCGGCCATCGTAGCGGGCGCGGCAGAGCCGCACGATTTCCAGGCCGGCCCGGGTTTGGCCGGTCATGATCAGGTGCGCGGCCACCTGGTATTCGATGCCAGTCCAGACCTCGTTGGAATACACGAAGGGCAGGCCGGGTTCGTCCCCCTTGGGCCACGAACACAGCAGCAGACCGCCTTCCGCGCCGCAGGCATAGCTGGGGCGCTGTGGGTTGACATGCGCGGTCAGGTCGGTGCGCAGATTGTACCGGTGGATGGCCCGCAGGTGGCTCGCAATTTTCGCTCCGTCCAAAAGGTTGCCCACGCCGCACACCTGGGCCAGCCAGGCGCCGAGCACGCCATCCGAAAGACAACCCGGTCCGTACTGGTACTTGGGTCCCTCCTTTTCCAGCAGCGCCAGGGCTTCCGGGGAATACCCGCCACCAAATGTCTGCACCTCCTGAGGATTGCGGGCGCGCAGGTTTTTCCACTGCACCTTCTGGATGAAGTATTCCCCGTTGTACAGGTCTTTCTCCATCCGCTCCACTCCCTGCCGGTAAATCGTCTCGTAGGGTGCGACCCCGGCTGACACAGCATGCCCCATCAGGATGGCGGCCCGCAACGCGCCCAGGTAAAAGCTGGTACACATGCCATCCGGCCCCCAGAATTCAATGTCATAAGTGTTGTGATGGGGCTCCTCCAGCCAGCCTTGGTGGCGGGGGTCCCAGGTCTCAATGCAATAGTCGAGGCTGGCTTTGACCTGGGGCCAGAGCCGCTGCATCCAGGCGGTGTCCCCGCTGATCCGCCATTCGCGGAAGACCTTCATGATACCGCCCAATTGCCCATCGGCAGCGGCGTGGAAGTCATGCACCTGCGGGCGCACCGGCAGGCTGGCGCGAAACGCCTGGTGGCCGCGTGTGTCCTGGGAGGGGCCGAATTCCGTCTCGCGCAGGGAGCGCTCCAGGCGCGGGAACAAATGGGGGATGGCCTGCGCGTAATTCCAAACGTGGGTGCAGGTGCCATGGCAGCAGCCGGAATCATCGTTGCAGCCTTCCCAGGCCCACAGGTTGCCATCCGCCTGGCGCAGCACCGTGGGGGATTTCAGGATGGTGAGGTTGGCCGCCACCGCATCCAGGACATCCGGGGGCAGGGTGGAGCGGTGAAAACAATCGCTGAACCGGGCCGAGGCGGCGCGCAGGTCGGCATAACGGGCGGTGAAATCGCGGGCCACGGCTTCCACGTTGGGAAAATGGCCGGCATACCATGGCACATAGTTCCCCGGGGCGCTCCCGCTCTCGCTCTTGGGTTCGGGATCCTTGCCCAGGCGCAGGTTGGTCTGGCCGACGTGCCAGCAGAACCGGAGAGAAACGGTGCGCGTTTCGCGCCCGCGGAGCGTGATGGGCGCGTAAAGGGTGGCCCCGGGCGACGCGCCGCCTTCGGTGATCGGCGGCCGTTCCGGGCAATTGCCGGACAGGATTTCCTTCCAGGCCATGGTCAGGCCATCAAACCAGCCGCCCCGGAACCAGGCGTGATTGACCTTGATGGCATCCGCTGCACAGGTGGCGGTGAAGGCCCCCTCCTCCCAGCCCCGGTCCTTGGGCGCGCCTCCCCAAAGGGTGAATCCATTCGCCGTGGCCCTGATCCCCTGGGGGTTGCGCCCCACGGCCATGAAATTGCGGGCGCTATACGAAAACACCAGCTCCAGGGGCTTCGAGCCCAGGTTGCGGAAGGAGTATTCCACCGCAGCCACTGGCAGGCTGGCATCATCCGCCTGGCCCGGCTCAAAGGGACTCCAGGCCGTGAGCGTGACCTCCAAGGGCAGGTCGGGATCGGTCAGGGTGACGGTGGCGAAGGGGAACCGGGCCTGGAAAACCGCTTGGCGAAAACGGGGCAGGCCAAAAGAGGAGCCGCTCGCGCCGTTGCCCGTGCCCCGGGCTCCGAACAGCTTCCAGGTGGGCACCGGTCCCTCCAGGATGCGGGCGGT
>CAIYYI010000627.1 GCA_903930345.1 uncultured Verrucomicrobiota bacterium | reverse complement strand
GATGTATGGTGTTTCCGCTCCATGCAATCCGCCGGGGCCGATGGCTCCCCTTCGGCATCCTTTGTCTGACGTCCTGGTGCCTTTTGTCCGCATGGGCCGCCGCCAAACCGTCCAAATCGGCCAAAACCATCCCCGGTGCCCAGCTTTTTGCCAGGGATCAGGTCTGGGATGTCAAACTCGAAGTCCCTCCGGCCAGCGTGGAATCCCTGCGCCGGGATGGGAGAAAGCAGGCCCGGGCCACCTTCATCCAAGGCACCAACGTCATCCCCAACGTCGGCATCCACATCAAGGGCTCGGCGGGCAGCGTGCGCGGGTTTGATGACAAACCGGCGCTGACCGTGACTTTCAATTATTTCGTGCCAGACCAACGCTTCCACGGGCTGCGCCGCATTCACCTGAACAACTCGGTGCAGGATCCCAGCTACATCACGGAAAACCTGTGCGGTGAATTGTTCCGGGCCGCCGGGGTGCCGGCCGCCCGCGCCACCTGGGCGACGGTGCGCATCAACGATAAGCGCCCCGAGTTTTACGTCCTGAAGGAGGGTTTCACCAAGGATTTCCTCAGCCTCTACTTCACCAACCGCAATGGCAACCTGTATGACGGCGGTTTTCTCCGGGAAATCACCGAGCCGCTGGAACGGGACGGAGGCGATGAGGACGTGAAGGATGGTTCCGACCGGAAATCGCTGGTCAACGCCAGCCGCATCCCGGAGCCCGCCAAACGCTGGGAACGGCTGCAGGAGGTGCTCGACGTGGACCGTTTCCTCTCCTTCATGGTCCTGGAAAACCTGACGTGGGATTGGGACGGCTACGTGCAAAAGCCCAATAATTACCGCCTGTATCACGATCTGGACACCGGGCGCATGGTGTTCATCCCCCACGGCATGGACCAGATGTTCTGGGAGACGCAAGGCGGCTGGAATGACAGCATGAACGGCCTCGTGGCGCGCGCCATCCAAGACATCCCCGCCGGGCGACAGGCCTACCGGACCCGTTACGAGCAAATCTTCACCAACCTGTTCAAACTGGAAGCCATCACCAACCGGGTGCAACAAATGACCACCACGGTCACCCATGGCCTGGAATCCATCAAAACCAATTGGGCCCGGGATTACCAGGGCCAGGCCCAGCGCATCCGCAAACTGGTCAACGACCGCTGGCACTACCTGGCCAAACAGTTCCCGGTGGAGCAACACTTCCTGCGCTTCGAAAACCAGACCGCCAAACTCACCGAATGGCGCAAGGAGAATGAGAACAATGGCGCCCAACTGGAGCGGGGCACCTCCAAAACCACCAGCCTGGTGTTGCGGATTGCAACCATGCATCCCAGCGTCGCCTCCTGGCGTTGCAGCGTCACCCTGGCGGCCGGCCGCTATGTTTTTGAGGCCCGGGCCAAAGCCATCCGCCTGGATCCGCAAACCGATGACAAGGGCACCGGTGCCGGCCTGCGCATCGCCGCCAGTCACGAACCGCGAAAAAACCAACTGATCGGCACCACCGAATGGACCCAGCTTTCCTATCCCTTCACCGTGGAAGGCGCCGGGGAAGGAATCGATCTGGTGTGTGAACTGCGGGCCAAAAAGGGCGAGGTGCTGTTTGACGGCAACTCCATGATTCTGCGCAAGCTGCCGTGAGCCGCTACGGAAGGGGAACGATCCGCACGGCCAGGCCGCCATTCGCGGGCAGATCCGCCGGGAGCACCGTGGCCGAGGTGACGGTGAGCGTCGTGATCCGAACGCCTTTGGCGTCCGGCTGGTCCGGCGATTCATCCGCATAAACCGTGGCGGTGTATTTTTGGCCGGGGGTGAGAAAGCCCAGTGGAATCTCATACTGGCGGCGGCCGGTGGTCTGGATGCTGCCCAGATACCACTCCCGGCCCTTGCGGCGGGCCAGGGTGACAAGCTTGCCGATATCCCCCTGAAGCACCCGGGTTTCGTCCCAGCTCGTGGGCAGATGTTGCCAGTAATCCAGCGCGGGCTCCTCCCTGATCTGTGACGGCCGGTCATACCAGAAGAGGAATTGCCAGGGGCTGTAATAAATGGTGGAGATGGCCAACTGATGCGCGTGCGTTGGTTTCAGCCGCCCGCTGGTCCAGCAGAAGGTGTAGTCGCCCGGCCCGGTCAGATAGCGGGTGAAAGGCAGCGTGGCGTTATGCACCGGGGTGGGAAAACCCTCGTTGCCCAGGATGCCCTCCACCGTCATCAGGTTCGGATAGGTGCGCTGGTAGCCGGTGCTGCGAAATTCGTCGTGGATATCGACCATCAACTGGTTTTCCGCCGCCTTGCGGATGGCGTGATGCAGCCACCGGGTCCATTCCTGGCTGCCCACGTTGACAAACCCGTACTTCACCCCTTTGACACCCCATTGCCGGTACAGCGGCAGAATCTCGTCCAACTGCCGCTCCGCCGCCAGATGGTTGACGTAGAGGATCACCCCGATGCCCCGGGAGTTGGCGTAGTCAATCACCTCCCGCAAATTGAGCGAGGTGGGATCCGGATTGCGTTTCGGATCCAAATGCACGTCGCGCGCGTCGGACTTGGGATCATACTCAAACCCGTACCAACCGGCATCGTACTCGATGTATTGCAGCCCCCGGCGCACACAAAAATCCACACAGGCCCGGCCCCCGGCGGTGGTCAGGGTGCTTTCCCGGAGCACTTTGCCGGGCTTGATCCAGGCAGTATCGGTCAAGGCACACGGATCGTTGAGATTCAGGATAAGGTCATTCCGCTCCAACAGTTGACCGGGGCTGTCCGCCACCAGGATCACCCGCCAGGGGGTGCTGAAGGGGGTGGTGCCTTTCACCTGGCCGTAGCGCCCGCGTTCGGCGTCGAGGAAGGCCTCCAGAGTGCCCGGCTGATCCTTGGCGGGGCGCAGCTTCATGCGGGCATAATCCACGAGCTTGGCCTCGGTGATCGCCGCGTATGAATCCGCCGCCAACCGCATCGTCAAAGGCCGTTCCACTCCGGGGGCCAGCTTGCTGAACCGCACCTCGCCCACCTCGGCATTGGTGTTTTTCAGGCGGGCGGTTTCCCGGTCATACAACCCCTGGGCACTGTACACCGCCCAGACCACCGGATCATTGGTCACGGTAAAACGGGTGTGCTCGGCGGTGAGGGTGAACGCCTTGAGCGCCGGTTGCTCCGGCAGAGTGTAGCAGAACGCCACGCCCTCGTTGTAAGCACGGAAGGTGAGCTGGAGCACGCGCTGGGGCGGACGCTGTTCCGCCAACTCCAACACCACCTGCTGATAATGGTCCCGAATGCTCTCCCGCTCGCCATAAACGGGTTTCCACGTCGTGTCGTGACGGGTCCGGGTTTCCCTGACCAGTCGAAAACCGTTCGTCAAGGGGCCGCTGTCCAGTTCCAGCCCGAGCCGGGATTCGCCCAGAATTGGACGGTTCCGGTGGGAGACGTGATAGACCGGGGTGGCAGCTCCGCCGTTGACCGGCTTCAAATCAAACGTCACAGCGACCAGGCCATCGGGCGATTGCAGCTCCACCGCCGCCTCAACGGGCAGCCCGGCCAAGCACCAAAACGCGGCCACCAACCCGATCCCCAAAGATTGCTTCATCGTCATAATCCCTGCCTCACGGCGTCAGTCGGCAAAGTACCGGCGGATCTGCTCCACCGTCTCCACCAGACGATCCACTTCCTCGCGCGTGTTGTAGAAATAGAAGCTCGCGCGGGCAGTGGATTCCACCCCCAGCTTTTTCATCAGCGGCTGGGTGCAATGGTGCCCGCCCCGCAGGGCGATGCCCGCGTGGTCGGCCAGCGTCACGACATCATGGGCGTGCGCCTCCTTCAACAGGAAGCTCACCAGGCCCGCCCGGCCCTTGCGCGGGCCGAACATCCGGATACCCTTGATCTGGGCGAGTCCCTCCCAGGCATACTCCGCCAATTCCTGGTCATGCCGCCAGATTTGGTCGCGCCCGATGGCGTCAAGGTAATCCATGGCGGCATGCAGGCCCACCGGGCCGGAAATATCGGGGGTGCCCGCCTCGAAACGGTGCGGCGCGGGCTTGAAGGTGCTCTGCTCGTAATCCACCGTCAGGATCATCTCTCCCCCACCCTGCCAGGGGGGCATTTTGTCCAGCAACTGCTGGCGGCCATAGAGGATGCCGATGCCGGTTGGGCCGCAGATCTTGTGGCCGGAAAAGGCGAGGAAATCGCAGCCGATGGACTGGACATCCACCGGGCAATGGCCGGCGCTCTGGGCGGCATCCACCAGGGTGGTGATGCCCCGGGCGCGGGCCAGGGCGCAAATTTCCGCCACCGGATTGACGGTGCCCATGGAATTGGAAATGTGGACCAGGGAAAGGATCCTCACCTCGGGAGTGAGCAGGGCTTCCAACCGGTCCAGTTGGAGCAGTCCCTCGTCCCCGTTCACCGGCAGATAAACCACCCGGGCACCCGTGCGGGCGGCCAGAAGCTGCCACGGCACGATGTTGCTGTGATGCTCCATCTCGGTCAGCAGGATTTTATCCCCCGCCCTGAGGTTCTGGGAACCCCAGGAGTTCGCCACCAGGTTGATGCCCTCCGTGGTGCCCCGGGTGAAAATGATCTCCTCGGCAACCCGGGCGTTGATGAAGCGGGCCGCCCGGGCGCGGGCGTTCTCAAAGGCCGTGGTGGCCCGGTTGCTCAGCTCGTGAATGCCCCGGTGGACGTTGGCGTTATCATGTTCGTAGTAATGCTGGAGCGCCTGGAGCACGGCCTTGGGCTTCTGGCTGGTGGCCGCGTTGTCGAGGTACAGCAGCGGCTTGCCGTGTATCTGCTGGTGCAGGATGGGAAAGTCGGCGCGCAGACCGGACCAGTCAATGGGATGGCTCATGATGCGGGGTTTCCCTCAAAAGTTCAGAGCAGGCCCAACTGCAGCTTGGCGGCCTCGGTCATCATGTCCTGGTTCCACGGGGGTTCCCACACCAGTTCCACGTTGGCCTCGGCCACCCCCTCCAGGGAGATGATTTTCTGCTGGGCGTCCTGTTGCAGCAGCGGCCCCATGCCGCAGCCCGGGGAGGTCAGCGTCATCTTGACCTCGGCGCGGTAGCTGCCGCCGCCCACCGGGGTGACCCGGCAGTCGTACACCAGTCCCAGATCCACAATGTTCACGGGAATCTCGGGATCGTAGCAGGTTTTCAGCACGTCCCACATCTGCTGCTCAACGGCCTCGGGGGAGGCGGGGACGTCCGCCGCCCCGCTGGTGGAGGGGCTCGCCACGGTTTTGCCGAGGGCGTCGGCATCCTGGCCATCAATCCGGAACATGTTGCCCCGGACGACAATCGTGTAACTGCTGCCCAGCGCCTGGGTGATGTGGGCGTCCTCGCCTTTGACAAGGGTGACTTTTTCGCCGGAGGGGACCAAGGCGGCCGCGACATCGCGGGTGAGACTGACGTGTTCAGGATTAGCCATGGAAACAACAGGTTTAAGTGTCTTCTTTCTCAGTCGAAACCGGCTCGGGCTGGCCATCCAACGCGGCCAGGACGGCGTGCCAGGCCAGGATGGCGCACTTGACGCGCGCCGGATATTTGTGCACCCCCGCAAAAACGGCCAACTTGCCCACGCCATCCACCATCTTGCCAGTGGTGATCATGTCGTGAACCTGGTCGAACAGGACTTTGATCTCATCCCGGGTACGGCCCCGGGCCGCCTCCGTGAGCAGGGAGGCGGAGGCCTTGGAAATGCAGCAGCCAGAGCCCACAAAGCTGATCTCCTGCACCACGCCCGCCTCGGCGCGGAGGAAGAGCATCAACTGGTCGCCGCACAGCGGGTTCAGGCCCTGGGCGCGGTGCGTGGCATTGCCCATCTCGCGGAAGTTCCGCGGATGCTTGCAATGGTCCAAGATGACCTGCTGATAAAGGTCGGTTAAGTCGTCAAACATAAGCAACTGCGGGTGCCCGGGCCATCCGGCCGCCCGTCAGCCCCCAATGGTACCGGTTCAGACCGGGGCCGTCACGAGGAGTTTCTGCTCCAACCGGTCCCAAACCAGGCGGTCAATGATCTCCCGCACCGCCTCACACCTCACCCGGTCGATGATCTCGCCGGCAAAGGCGTGGATGAGCATTCGGCGGGCATTGGCCAGGCCGATGCCCCGGGAACGGAGGTAAAAGATCGACTCGTCGTTCAACTGACCCACGGTGGCGCCGTGGGTACACTTCACGTCATCCGCGTAGATTTCCAACTGCGGCTTGGTGTTGGCGGTGGCGTCATCGGAGAGCAGCAGGTTCTTGTTGGTCTGCTTGGCGTCCGTTTTCTGGGCGATCCGGCGGACCAGGATGCGGCCATGGAACACGCCGCGAGATTTGTCGTCCAGGATGCCGTTGAAATACTCGTGGCTGGCACAGTGCGGCTGGGCGTGTTCCACCACCATGTGATGGTCCGCCAACTGGTCGCCCCGGGTGAGGTAAAGCCCGTTGAGCACCACCTCCAGGCCCTCGCCATTCAGGCAGGTCCGCAGGTTGTTGCGCGAGAGCCGGGCGCCGAGGGCGAAACTGTGGGAGATGAATCTGGCCGCGCGCCCAATGCGGGAGTGGAGCGAGGCGATGTGATAGGCCTGGGTGGACTCGTCCTGATACTTGATGTGCTCCACGTCGGCGTGATCGCCGATGATGAACTCGGTGACGGCGTTCGTGAAATAAGCGCCCTCCACGAGGCTGTGGTGACACTCCAGAATCGTGGCGCGGGAACGCTGTCCGCAGACCACCAGATTGCGCGGGTGCGTGGTGGCACCGCTCTCGCGGGCCGTGGTGAGGAAGATCAGCTCGATGGGCTGCTCAATCACGACATCGTCCGGCACCTGGATCAGCGCGCCATCCTGGAAGAAGGCGGTGTTAACGGCCTCGAAACCATTGTCGGGCATCCGGGCCAGAGACCCGAGGCCGGCGGCCTCCAGCGGGGCGTTCCCCGCCAGGGCGGCGGCCAGGCTGGTGATCCGCACGCCTTCAGGCAGCGGGCCCACCGTCGTGAGACTCGGGGCCCAATGCCCGTTAATGAACACGACCCGGTGTGTCTTCAGACCGCCAAACGGGAGCGCGTCCAGCGTCTGCTGGTTCACGCCGCCCACGGCGGCGGCGAGCACCGGGCGGAAGGGGAGCTTGACGATGGGCGCGACGTTGGTGAAACGCCAGTCCTCGTGCTGCAGGGTGGGAAAACCGGAGGCGGTGAGCCGCTCCAGGCCGGCGCGGCGCAGGTTGAAAAGCCAGGCGGGCTCGCGGGAGGCGGCCGGCTGGATCATCTTCTGAAACGCCTCGCAGTAATCGGTGATGTCTTTCATGGTCCGCGCAGGGAGATCGGTTTGACCGTTCAGGCCGGCTGCAACTGGGGATTGACCAGCCAGTCGTAACCCCTGGCCTCCAGCTCCAACGCCAGCTCCTTGCCCCCGGAGCGCAACACCTGCCCGGCGGCCAGCACGTGGACAAAGTCGGGCACGATGTAGTTCAGCAGGCGCTGATAGTGCGTGATGACCAACTGGGCGTTGTCCTCGCGCTTCAGGCGGTTCACCCCGGCGGAGACCACCTTGAGGGCATCGATGTCGAGACCGGAATCCGTCTCGTCGAGGATCGCGAGGCGGGGCTCCAGGATGGCCATCTGGAAGATCTCGTTGCGCTTTTTCTCGCCGCCCGAAAAACCCTCGTTGACCGGACGCCGGAGAAAGTCCTCCCGCAGCTCCAGGATCTTCATCTTCTCCTTCACCAAGGCGAGGAACTCTATCGCGTCCAGCTCCGAAAGGCCATGGTGCTTGCGCACCTCGTTCAGGGCGGCCTTCAGGAAATAGGTGCTGTTGACGCCGGGTATCTCCACCGGGTATTGAAAGGCGAGGAAAACACCCTCGCGGGCGCGCTCCTCGGGGTCCATCTCCAGCAGGTTCTTGCCGAGGTAGATGACCTCGCCGCTGGTGACCTCATATTCCGCGCGGCCGGCCAGCACGGCGGAGAGCGTGCTTTTACCGCTGCCGTTGGGCCCCCATGATGGCATGGACCTCGCCCTCGTTGATGGTCAGGTTGACGCCCCGCAGAATGGGTTTCCCCTCCACGCCCGCGCACAGGTTCCGGATTTCAAGAATGGTCTTTTTCATGTTTCACAAAACTAAGGTTGTCGCCGGGGCACTCAGCCCACGCTGCCCTCCAGGCTCACGCCCAGGAGCTTCTGGGCCTCCACCGCGAACTCCATGGGCAGCTCCTTGAACACTTCCTTGCAGAAGCCGTTGACGATCATGTTCACGGCGTCCTGGGTGGAGATGCCGCGCTGGTTGCAGTAAAAGATCTGGTCCTCGCCGATCTTGGAGGTGGTGGCCTCGTGCTCCACGCTCGCCGTGGTGTTCTTCACCTCGATGTACGGGAAGGTGTGGGCCCCGCACTGGTCGCCGATGAGCAGGGAGTCGCACTGCGAGAAGTTGCGCGCGCCGGTGGCGCTCTTCTGGATTTTCACCAGCCCCCGGTAACTGTTCTGGCCGTGGCCGGCCGAGATGCCCTTGGAGATGATCGTGCTGCGCGTGTTGCGCCCGATGTGGATCATCTTGGTGCCGGTGTCCGCCTGCTGGTAATTATTGGTCACCGCCACGGAATAGAATTCCCCGACGGCATGGTCGCCCTGCAGGATCACACTGGGATATTTCCAGGTGATGGCGGAGCCGGTCTCCACCTGCGTCCAGCAGATTTTGGAGTGGCGCCCCTTGCAGAGGCCGCGCTTGGTCACAAAGTTGTAGATGCCGCCGCGCCCGCGCTCGTCGCCCGGGTACCAGTTCTGCACGGTGGAATACTTGATCTGGGCGTTTTCCATGGCCACCAGTTCCACGACGGCGGCATGGAGCTGGTTCTCATCCCGCATCGGCGCGGTGCAGCCCTCCAGATAACTGACGGTGGCCCCGTCCTCGGCCACGATCAGGGTCCGCTCGAACTGCCCGGTCTTGGCGGCGTTGATGCGGAAGTAGGTGGACAGCTCCATGGGGCAGCGCACGCCCTTCGGAATGAAACAGAAGGAGCCATCGCTGAACACCGCCGAATTCAGGGCGGCGTAAAAGTTGTCGGTGTACGGGACCACCAGACCCAGGTACTTGCGGACCAGGTCCGGGTGCTGATGCACCGCCTCGGAGAAGGAGCAGAAGATCACGCCCTTTTCCGCAAGCTTGTCCTTGAAGGTGGTGGCCACCGAGACGCTGTCAAACACCGCGTCCACCGCCACTCCGGCCAGCCTTTCCCGTTCGCGCAGCGGAATGCCCAGCTTCTCGTACATCTCCAGCAGCTTGGGATCCACATCATCCAGGCTCTTGGGGCCATCCTTCTTCTGGCGCGGGGCGGAATAATAGATGATGTCCTGGAAATCGACCGGGGGATAGCTCACCTTGGGCCACTCGGGCACGGCCATCGTGGTCCAGTGGCGGTAAGCCTTGAGGCGCCACTCCAAAAGCCAGTCCGGCTCGTTCTTCTTGTGGGAGATGAAGCGGACGATGTCCTCGTTCAACCCCGGCGGGGCGGCATCGGCCTCCACATCGGTGATGAAGCCGTATTTGTAATCCTGTTTTACCAGGCCTTCAATGGTTTCGGTGGCGGTGCTCATGGGGGAATTGGGAGCTGAAATTCAGGTTTTTTGGCCCGGGCAGGCCGGGCAGGTGCCGCGGATGCAGAGGTCCAGATGGTCGGGCTTGAATCCGCGTGGCAGCCGCAGGCCGGCCTTCTGCAAATCCGGCAGCCCGCCCTCGATGTCATAGACGCGGGCGCAGGCTTCGCAGTAAAAATGGACGTGTTCAGTCATGTTCGGACAATACCGCGTGGCGGTGCGGTCCAGGTTCACCTGTTTGAGCAGGCCGCACTTCACCAACGCATCCAGGCAGTTATAGACCGTGGCCATGGAGATGTCAGGCATCCGCTGTTTGGCGCGGATGAACACCGCCTCGGCCGTGGGATGATCGGCCTTTTGCAGCAGCACGTTATAGACCTGCTGGCGCTGCGGCGTGAAACGGAAGCCGCTGCTGCCCAGTTTCTGGTTCAGCTCGCTGCCGTTGGCCTTGCCGCCGCTCGTCTGCATCGTCGGCCAATCTACCCCATTTCCGCCCACCGTCAAATTAGAACTATTCTAAATACAAGGGTGCTGGTTAAGCCGGGTTATTGGACGGCGGCCGCGCCCACCTGGCGGGTGATCTCCAGCGCCAGCTCCAGGGCCAGCCGGGCATTGGCCCCGCTCACCCTCGGCGTGCGCCGGGCGCGCACGCACTCCACAAAATCCTGCAGCTCCATCTTCAGCGGCTCCTCCTTCTCGATCGGCACCGGCTCGCGCACGATGCGCTTGCCCGCAAACTCGCTCACCACGGCGCTCTCCCGGCCTGCCAGCAGCTTCTTGAACAGCGAGGATTCCGGCTCGTCCTCCCGCGCCAGCCGGTAGAGGAAGCCCTCCTGGGCCCGGTAGTCCAGGGAGATGTAGCTGGGCGCCTCCCCGCCGCTGAACACGCGGATTTTGCGCATCCGCTCCGGGCTGACCCGGCTGGCGGTGAGGTTGGCCACGCAGCCATTGGCAAACCGCAGCCGCGCATTGGCGATATCCTCGGAGGTGCTCAGCACGGGGATGCCGACGGCATCGCACGAAACCACGGGCGAGTTCACAAACGCGAGGACGATGTCCAGATCGTGGATCATGAGGTCCAGCACCACCCCGATGTCCGTGCTGCGGGCGGGGTAAGGGGAGAGGCGGTGGGTCTCGATAAAACGGGGCTGCCGGGCGGCGGACTGCAAATATTGGAAAACCGGATTGAAGCGCTCAATGAAGCCCACCTGCAGGACAAGCTGCCGGGCGCGGGCAATCTCCACCAGTTCCACGGCCTGGGCGGCGGTGTTGGTCATGGGCTTTTCCACCAGCACATGGCGGCCCTGCTCCAGCAACTGGCGGGAGAGGTCGAAGTGGGTGTGGGTGGGGGTCACCACGCTGAAGGCATCCGCAGCGGCCATGGCCTCGGCCACACTGGCAAACTGGCGCACCTGGCACTTCGCGGCCACCCGCTGGGCCGCCTCGGCGCTGGTGTCATAGACGCCGGCGAACTCGACCTGGCCGGCGGCGGCCAGCACGGAATAAACACGCGCGTGCTCCTTGCCCAGGGAACCGGTGCCCAGCACCGCGACCCGGACCGGACCACCGCCTGCCTGGTTATGCGCTATACCCATGGGCCGAGAGTGTGCCACCGGAACCGCCCCGCTGACAACTGTCAACTCACCCGGCGGCTCAGCGCTCAGGGCCGGCCGATCTCCATGCGGAACCGGCGCAGCAGCTCACGGTAATCGTCCAGCGCGGGGAACTGCGGGAACTGGCTCTTGATGTTCTCCGGGGCGTGGAAGAGGAAACCGGCGTCCGCCTCCGTCAGCATGGCGGTGTCGTTGAAGGAATCGCCGGCGGCGATCACCCGGTAGTTCAGGCCCTTGAGGGCCGCCACCGATTTTTGCTTCTGGTTGGTCTGCCGCAGCTCGTACCCGACAATGCGGTCGTTCTCCACCAGCAGCCGGTTGCAAAAAAGGATCGGCCAGTTGAGCTGGCGCAGCAGGGGCTGGGCAAACTGCTCAAACGTGTCGGACAGGATGATGACCGGCACCATCGCGCGCAGGTCGTTGAGGAATTCCAGTGCGCCGGGCAGGGGCAGCAATAACCCGATCACCGACTGGATGTCCGAAAGACGAAGCCCCTCGCGGTCCAGGATATCGATGCGGTAGCGCATGAGCTTGTCGTAATCCGGCTCATCACGGGTGGTGCGGCGCAGCTCCGGAATCCCGGTTTTGTCCGCCACGGCAATCCAGATCTCCGGCGTTAGCACGCCTTCCATATCCAAGGTCACAAGCGACTGTTTCACGGGGGCGATCCTCCCAAGAATCCACCCGTTTGTCTAGCGCGCGTCTTTCACGGTGTCTTTCACGGTTGCGGGAAGCGGGCCGATGCGGGAGAATCGCGGGCATGGAACCGACCCGTCCACCCCTGACCCCGGGCACCCTTTACCTGGTGGCCACCCCCATTGGCAACCTGGAGGAC
This sequence comes from uncultured Verrucomicrobiota bacterium, assembly GCA_903930345.1. Taxonomy (GTDB): domain Bacteria; phylum Verrucomicrobiota; class Verrucomicrobiia; order Limisphaerales; family CAIYYI01; genus CAIYYI01. The sequence continues at coordinate 14,900 of CAIYYI010000627.1, read as the reverse complement.
ATCACCCTGCGCGCCGTCCGCACCCTCACGGAGTGCGATCTGGTGGCGGCGGAAGACACGCGCCACACCGGCTCCCTGCTGAAGCATCTGGGCATCAGCAAGCCGATGGTGAGCTACCACCAGTTCAACGAGGCGCGGCGCAGCAGCCAGATTCTGGAACGGCTCCAGCAGGGGGCGAAGGTGGCGCTGGTGACGGACGCCGGCAGCCCGGGCATCAGCGACCCGGGCGAACGCGTGGTGCGGGCGGTGCGGGCAGCGGGCCTGCGCGTGGAATCCGTGCCCGGGGCCTGCGCCCTGGTGGCGGGCCTGACTGCCAGCGGCCTGCCGACGGAGGAGTTTCATTTCATCGGCTTCCTGCCGCACAAGTCCGGTCGCCGCCGCAAGGAGCTGGAGCGGCTGCGCGGCTGCGCCGGCACGCTGGTGCTGTATGAGTCCCCCTACCGCATTCAACGCCTGGTGGAGGAGCTGGCGGACATCATGCCCAACCGCCAAGTGGTGCTGGCCCGGGAGCTGACCAAACGCCACGAGGAATACCTGGCGGGAAAACCGGCCGAGCTGCGCGAACGCCTGGCGCAGAAGCCACCCAAGGGGGAATTCGTGGTGCTGGTGGCACCCGCCACCGAGCCGGAGCCGCGCGAGGAGGAACCGGAGGTCACACAAACTTGCCCGGATTCAGAATCCCCTGGGGATCCAGAGCCTGTTTGATCCGGCGGTGCATCTCCCGCACCGGGGCAGGAATGGCCTGGGGCCACCAGCGCTTTTTGGCGATGCCCACGCCGTGCTCGCCGGTGATGGAGCCCTGCCAGGCGATCACCTGGCCGAAGAGTTCATCGAGGGCCGCCTCGCTCCGCTCCCGCGCGCCGGGCTGCTGGTAATCCACCATGATGTTGACGTGGATGTTGCCATCCCCGGCATGGCCGAAGCAGGCCACCGCCAACCCGTGCTTTTCCTGAAGCCGGGCGGTGAAGGCGAACAGCTCCTCCAGGCGGCCGCGCGGCACCACGATATCCTCATTGAGCTTGGTGAGGCCCGTGTCGCGCAGGGCATAGGAGAATTCGCGGCGCAACTGCCACAGCTTCTCGCACTCCGCCGCCCCGTGGGCGCGGTTGATGAAAAGCGGCTCCTGCGTGCGGATGACCCGCTCGAGCTGGCGCAACTCCTGCCGGACGGAGGCGGGCTGGCCATCCAGCTCCACAAAGATCAGGGAGCGGCAGCCATCCAGACGCCGACTGCCGGTGCGCTTGCGGGCGGCGGCCAGGGTGAATTCATCCGCGATCTCCAGGGCGCAGGGGAGAAAACCGGCCCGGAAAATCTCGGTCAGCGTGCGGGCGGACTGGGCGGTGGAGGCAAAGCCGGCCACCACCAGGGAGCGGAAGGGCGGACGCGGCAAAAGCTTGAGCGTGGCCTCGGTGATGACCCCCAGCAGGCCTTCCGAACCGACGAACAGGCGGTGCAGATCAAACCCGGTTTTGTTCTTGTGCGTGCGGCTGCCCAGGCGGTTGATGGAGCCATCGGCCAGCACCACCTCCAGCCCGAGCACGTAATCGCGGGTCACCCCGTATTTGAGACAGCGCGGCCCGCCGGCATTGGTGGCGATGTTGCCCCCGATGCTGCAATCCGCCCGGCTGGCGGGGTCCGGAGGGTAAAACAGCCCCTGCGCCTCCACGGCGTCCTGCAGGGTCTGCGTGCGGACGCCCGGCTCCACCACCACCACGAAATCGGCCGGGTTGATCTCCTTGATGGCGGAGAGCCGCTCCACCGAGAGGGCCACGCCGCCCTGCAACGGCACGCAGCCACCCACGTAACCATGGCCGGCCCCGCGCGGCGTCACCGGGATTTGGTGGCGGGAGGCAAAGGCCAGGATTTTGGACACGGAGGCGACGCTGGCGGGCAAGGCGACCGCCTCGGGTTGCGCGGAGGCAAACCACTTGTCGCCCGCGTACTGCGCGCGGATTTCCGGGGTGGCCAACAGTTCACCCGCTGGCAGCATGCGCTGGAGGCGGGCCAATAGGGACTTGCGTGAAACCATTTAAGTGATCGGCGGAGCTTCTGTCTCAGGGGCCGCCAGGAACTCGGAGACTTCCTTGGCCTGGTCGGCGGGAACGCGGATGCGGATGCCATCCGCCAGCAACCCGCAACTGGCAAAAGCGTCCAGTTCGGGATCAATGGCAACCGTGAAACCGGCCGCCTCCAGGCGGGAGGCCACCACTTCCGCGTCAGCCACATTGAGCGTATTGTACACAGTCACAGTATCCATAATGTTCAGGCGGCGGGTGGCGGGGTTTTCACGTCCGCAAAGACGATCACACCGGCCCCGGTCTGCAGGAGGGTTTGCACCTCCACCTGGACCGGTTGGCCAACAAACGCCTGCGCGTGATTGACCACCACCATCGTGCCGTCATTAAGGTAACCCACTCCCTGCCCTTTGTCTTTCCCTTCCCGCGCAATCCGGAGATTAAAGATTTCCCCCGGCAGGATCACGGGTTTCAGCGAATTGGCCAGCTCGTTCAGGTTCACATGGCTGACCGATTGCAGCTCGGCGATCTTGCCCAAGTTGAAGTCGTTTGTGTAGAGACGCGCCTTCAGACTGCGGGCCAGGCGAACCAGCTTGGCATCGACCTCCTTCTCCTCCGCAAAATCCCCCTCGTGGATCTTCACCTCATAGCGCGGGTTGCGCCGGATGCGGTTGAGCATCTCCAGACCGCGCCGGCCCCGCGCGCGTTTTATGGGATCCGAGGAATCCGCCACCACCTGCAGCTCCTTGAGGACAAACCGCGGCACCACAATGATGCCCTCAATGAAATTGGCATCAATCAGGTCGGCGATGCGCCCATCAATGATGACGCTGGTATCCAGCAGGATCAGGTTGTCCGGCCGGGTCTGGGAGGCAAAGCGCACGTAGGGGATGATGAGCGAGAAATCCTCCTTGTTGCTGCGCATGGCCAGCACCATGCCGATATAGCTGAAGCCGATGAAGAGCGCGAGCCGGATCAGCCAGCGGACCGGCATTTCATCCGCGTACACAAAGAGCTGGGAACGGTCCACCATCCACGCGATGACCGTGCCGAGAAAAAGCCCGAAGGTGGCGGAGGAAAAGGCGCGCAGGGAGAAGCCCTTGAGCATCTCATCAACGGCCACCAGCAAACCGCCGAAGCCGAAGCCGATCACCAGGCCCAGCGGCCAACTGGCAATCAGCTCCGGTTGCATCTGGCTGACGGCCACGCCGGCCCCGCAGCACAGGGTGAGGAAAAAAATGCGTATGACCCAGAGTGACATGAGGCAAAATCAACGTTGTTTTGGGGGTTTGACCACGGTCGGCAACGGCCGGGCCGGAGGATTGGTGGCGGGCAGCGGGGGACGCCAGAGGAACCGCCACAAACCATCGCGCTGCAGGCGGTCGGTCAACACCTCCAGGTTGGTGGAGATGAGCGTGGCATTGGACATCGTCACCCGCAACTGCGCCACCATCAAAGGATCAGCCAGGAGAGCGCCCACCGTGCCCGCCTGGGAGTCAAGCTTGCGCTGCAGATCCCCGGTCAGGTTGGTCGCCTGGGCCGAAACAATGGCCAGGTTGGAGATGGCCTGGCCCAGCGACTGCTCGTTGGCCGACACCAAACGATCCACCCGGGCCAGGATGTTCGTCACATCCGCCACCACGATGTTGAGCGCATTGGTCATGGTGTAAAGGCTCTTCAGACCGCCGGAAAACTCGCTGATATTGGTGCCCGTGGCGCGCAATTCGGCCAGTGCCCGGGCCACCTCCTGGGTCTGGCTCTCAATAAACGAGCGCGTCTCGGTGAGCCCGGCGGCAAAGTTCGTGACATGGTTGAGGGTGAAGCGGATGTCATTGGAGAGGGAGGCCAGGTTGGCCGCCGTGAGCAGGTTGGAGGAGACGGTGCCCGTCACACGCTGCAAGTCGCGCAGGAAGGCGGAAACACTACGGGCCGTCTCCTGCAGGTTGAACGGCTCCTCGCTGAAAACCGTGTCGCCATTCTGCCAATAGACCTCCACTGGCAGGGGCGGCGGGTTCACCGAAACAAACTGGTCACCCAGAAACCCGGCCTGCTCAATGGTGAACGTGCAATTGGTGCGGATGCGGTAAGCCTGCTCGATGCGCAGCCGCACCAGGACGTTGGACTCCTGCAACCGGGTGTTGAGCACCGTGCCAATCTGCACCCCGGCCATCAACACCCCCGCCCCCGGCTTCATGCTGCCGACGTTGACGGTCACCATGTTGAGCTGGTAGGTCGGCTTGAACAGGGAGACCCCCTTGCTGAAGTTCAGCAGGAGCAGCGCCATCAGCAGCAAACCGGCAAACACAACCACGCCCACAATGGTGGTCTGTCGTGATTCGCTCATAATCAGTTATTCACAGGGCCAAATCTTTGGGATCAGAAATCCCGTTGACGAAACGATACACCACCGGATCACGGGATTGAAAGAAATCCTGCGGGGTGCCGGTGGCATAAATGCGGCCCTCATGCAGCATGAAGACCTTCTGGCCGATGGTCCGCACGCTGCGCATGTCATGGGTCACCACCACCGTGGTCACCTTCAAACGCTCACAGACACGGACAATCAGATGGTCGATGCTATCCGAGACCACCGGGTCCAGGCCGGTGGTCGGCTCATCATAAAGGACAAATTGCGGACGGTAAACAATCGCGCGGGCCAATCCCACCCGCTTGCGCATGCCGCCGGACAGCTCGGAGGGCTTTTTCGGTCCGGCCCCGGCCAGCGCCACCATCTCCAAGGCGTCCTCCACCTTCTCCCGAATCTCCACCTCGGTCCACCGGCCATGCCGGCGCAGCGGGAAGGCGATGTTTTCATAGACCGTCAGGGAATCGAAGAGCGCCGCCCCCTGGAAGAGCATGCCGAACTTGCGCCGAACCTGGAGCAGCGCGCGCTCATTCAACCGGGCGATGGACCGGCCATCCACCAGCACATCCCCGCGATCAGGCTGAAGCAGGCCGATCAAATGTTTGAGCAGGATGCTTTTGCCGCAGCCGCTGCGCCCGATGATGATGGCAGCCTCGCCGGTGGCCACCGACAAATCCACCCCCGCCAGCACCTCCTGGGCACCGAAGCTTTTATGCAATTGGCGGACTTCAATCATGCCTATCCCAGCAGGGTGGAGAGCATCATCGTGAGGAAGAAATTGGCGATCAGGATGGCGATGGAGGAGTACACCACCGCTTCGGTGGTGGCCCGCCCCACCCCTTCAGCCCCCTCGCGGCAGTACATGCCTTTATAACAGCCGATCAGAGCCACCAGAAAACCAAACACCACGGACTTGAGCAGGCCCTGGAGCACATGACCCGGGGAGGTGTAGCGCAGCATGTTGTGCCAGGAATAGACCGGATCGAGGCCGAGCAACCACACCCCCACCGCATAAGCCGCCGCAATGCCCAGCGCGATGGAAAGGGCCGTCAGCAACGGCATCGCCAGCACGGTGGCCAGCATCCGGGGCACCACCAGATAATCGACCGGATGCGTGGCGAGGGCGCGCAGCGCGTCCAGTTGCTCCGTCACTTTCATGGTCCCCAATTCCGCCGCCATGGAGGCCCCCACCCTTCCCGCCACCATCAGGCCACTGAGCACCGGGCCCAACTCCGCGCACAGCGAAACACTCACCACCGCCAGCGTGGCGGTGTCCATACGCACCTTGTGGAATTGGAAATAGGTCTGGGCGCAGAGCACCATGCCCGTGAAAGCCCCCGTGATCAGCACCACCGAAAGGGACTTCACGCCGATGAAAAAGAGGTGGTAGCTCACCTCCCGGACGGGGGGACGGGACAAGTTCAACGACCGCACCACCTCAACCGCCAGCAACGCGATGCGGCCCAAGCCTTGCACAGCCTCCCGAACCAAGGTGCGAGTCAGTTCAGTCATTCGTCAGAGTGGCGTAACAAAGCCCCGGCCAATTTACGAGCACAATCCAAGCCAGGGTGCTGATAAATTAAAAACCGCCGCCTGGTTGCCCAAGCGGCGGTCGCGTAAGCTTATGACCAAGCTTCTATTAACGGACTAGCATCCGATAGAACTTGTGCTGATTGGTCGGGGCCACGTCGGAGATGACGTTCGTGCCCGTGCCCAACACCGGCGCGCCCAGCAGTTTCCAGTCGGGCGGCGTGATCGACTCGGTGTACTCAATGGAGTACATCCTGCCCACCAGTGTCTGAATGGTGAACTCAATGTTGCCACCAACCAGAGTCGCAACCGGCAACTGCGGAGGCACAACCGTCGGCAGAGTGAGAACCAAGGCCTCGCTGGTGATGGACCGATCACCGGTGACCACGCAGTCATAGCTGCCCTGCTGATCAACCCCGAACATTGGAATATCCAGGGCAGAGGTGGTTGCACCCGCGATGTTGGTTCCATTCAAACGCCATTGGTAGGTGACCGAGACTGGTGAATCCACTGTGATCCCCAGAACCGTGTGACCGCCAGGCGTCAGCAATGCGGCGTAAGGCTGCTGCACAATCGTCGGAGCGGCATGGAGGCCGAAGCCGATGATTTCGCGGAACTCGGCAACCGTGGCCGTGCCCTGCTGATGCGAGGTGGTGGCCATACCGAGGAGGACGGTCTCAGGATAAACCACCGCCGGGGTATTGATACCAAACACAACCCAATCCGTACCATTGGTGCTGCGGTAGGCCGTGAAGGTATTACCAGCACGGGTCAACCGGATCCAGGCGTTCGGATAGGTCACGTTCGGGGCAACCCCGGTGACGTTACCGTAACCCGGCCAACTGCCAGTGGCACCATCGGCCGTCTCACGCCAATTGGGCTCGAAGGTATCCACACCCGGGTTGTTCGGGGTGACGACAGCTGACATGTTGCGACTGCCCGGGGTGAGGAACTCACGCACCATCAGACCGGACTTGGACCAAGGCGACCCGATGTAGTCCAGACGACCGACACGCACGCGCACATCGAAGTCACCGGCCACATGGCGATAGATGAAGTTAAATCCATCCGCCGAATCCCAGATGTCCGTGCCACCCACGGTGACCGTGGTCAGATCCTGGCTGGTGGTGAAGACATCGCCCGCCGGACTGGGGTTGCCCGTCGCGCCCACATCCATGGAGGAGAAGCCCAGCATCCGACCCACGACCGGGGTGGTGCCAATGACATTACCGCTGTAATCCATCACGTTTTGGATGGCGACGGTGAAGGTGCCGTTGGTGATCGGTTGCTGAACGAAGAGCCGCAAGGAGGAGCCATCGGCGCGCAACTGAACACTGGTGACCGCAATCATGCCGCCATCAACGGTGTAGTTGGCCAGATTGGTGACTGTGCTGGGATCGACCGATTCCGAGAGCCGCACCCCGATGCTCAGGCCATCCAGGCTGCCGACTGCGACGAGCTGCGGAGCGACCGTTTCGGTCAGCACCGTGAGGGTGGCTGAGCCAGAAGCGGCAACCGCACCCAACGCATCAACCACCTGGCAGCTATAGACACTGCCATTGGCGCTTGGGAACAGGGTACCGGTTACGAGGGACGCCTTGTTGGCACCCGCGATGTTGGTCCCGTTGACCTTCCATTGGTAACCGACGATACCGCTGAAGGTCTCAGCCGTCACGTGGAAGGTGGCCGTCTGACCCGCTGACACCGTGACGTTGGTCGGGGATTCGGTGATGGAAACGGAGCCACCGGCACCAACCGGGTTCACCAGCGGGAGCAGGTTGGCACCCGTAATGCGGGTCGGCGCGGAGCCATTGGTGGAGAAACCAATATCCAAGTAATCGCCGCCGCCGCCTTCTTTCACCAAGCCCTCAATATAGACCACCTGGCCAGCCTCCAAGGAGAATGACAGGTTGGTGCTGGTGACATAGACGGTCCCGGCGGGGAGTGAGAACGCGCCCAGGAACTTGTTGGCCGGAATGCCATTGGTGCTGATATACACTTCTGATCCGTCATCGCTCATGGTCCAGAACGTGTAATTGGCGCTGTTCGGAGCCACAAAGAAGGCGCGCATCCGGGCACCGTAATTATCCAAGTTCGGCCCGTAGTACATATCCGTCAACCCAAGGACAACGGACGGGGAGTTCGGATAGACCGGATTGCTGGTCAGGTCAGCGACAGCGGTGCCGCCACCGATATTGTCGTAGCGATCGAGCCAGACCCGGGCATTACCCGCCACCCCGGGATTCGCCACCGCCAGCGTGTCAAACATGAGCATCAGCGGGTTCGGATTCAAGGAGTTGGCGTTGGTGGAGTTGTCCACCAAGTCACGAACGATCATGTGGTATGGGCTGCCGCTGCTTTGCGGCGTGGTCAGCAGGGTGATGGTTTTGCCATCGGCAGACAGGGTTGCCAGCAGAATGGAGACGGAACCACTTCCCGTCACCTCATAGTTGGCAGTGTTGGCAGCGGTGGCCGCCGAGACGCGCTTATTGAAGTTGAGCGTCAGCGTCATCAGGTCGGTGCTGTTGGTGAAGGCAGTCAGCGTCAGCGGAGTGGTGTTCGGCACCAACGCAACCGCTGTCTGAGTGGACTTCGTGACGATACCGGCAAAGGTCGCCTCGCAACGGTAGATCGCGCCCTGGTCAGCCCAACCCAAGCCGGGCGTGATGTAGGTGGTGGACGTTGCCCCGACGATGTTCGTAAAGGCGACACCATCCCAACGCTGCCATTGGAAGGCGTACGGTTTGCCTTCAGACGTGACCGCCACCGAGAGGGTCGCGGAGTCGCCATCCTGAACCGTGGTCAACTGAGCCAGCGGCGTGGTGAAGCCGACATCGGTCGGATCCAGCGCGTAGGCGAGTTCAGAACCCGGGATCACGGCCCAAGCACCGGAGCCAGCCACTGACCATTCGACTTTGAGGTAATCACCGCCGTTGCCTTCCTGCATGAATCCCTCGAAGTAATAGGCCTTGCCGGCATCCAAGGTAACGGTATTGGGATACTCCACTGTGCTACAGCAACCATACTCGCGGAAGTATAGGGGAACGAGATTGGTGGTGGAACCATCAAAGCTCATCAGGAACGCACCCGAATCATCGCTGTCAGCGCGGAAACGGTAGTTACCGGTCACCGTCGGCACAATGTAGCCGTTCAGCTTGATACCGTAATAGCGGACATCGGTGCCGGGTATGTCCCGTGTAGGCGATTCCAGCATGGTCAGGAAATCGACAATCGACGGATTATTCGGATAGGTCGGATTATTGGTCAAGGCACCGAAGTTGTTGGGTGCCGTTGGATTCGCACCGTCGAAGATCTGACGGCGGATGACATTCGGACGGACAGCCAGCGCGCGGGTCGTGGCCTCCAAGTTACCGGACACCCAATTGCGGAAGGCAGCGCGATCCGTCAGTTCGCTGACGGCCACGGTGTAATCCATACCCGGGTGAGCGGACCATTGAGGGTGAGCAACACCGTGCGTTTATCCGAGAGCAACCGGGCCGAAGCGGGATTCGGGGCGGACGGATCCGACGAGGTGATGGTGTAATAGAACGCATCTTCCGCCGAGGTCGGGAAGTCATCATTCGCCATGTCGTTGCCGGCCATGGGTTCAGAGAAGACCACGAGCAAGGTGTTGGAGAGCACGCCCGGGAGAGCGCGAACCACATAGGGAGGAATGGTATCGATCACCACATGGACCAAGGCGGAGTTCGTGACGGAACTCAGGCCGTTCTGGTTAAAGACGACCATTTCCACAAGCACATCGTTCGTATAGGCTTGGAAGGTCACACCGGGCACTTCCGGGAACCAATTGGTCCCCTGGCTGCCAGCGACAACCACACCGTTGGTGCGCCACTCATAGGTGTACGGACTGTCGCCATCGACAATCACGCGCGGGAAGGTAACCGTGTCGGACTCATTCACCGTCATGGCACTGGCGAATCCGCGGCGCACAAACACCGGGCCGGCGGTGATGGACGGGTTGATGTTCGCACCAGAGATACCCGGGGTGCCATCCGCCAAAGATGAGCCTTGGGCAACCGCGATGTTCAGGTAATCACCGCCGCCACCTTCCTTGACGATACCTTCCAAATAGACGGACTGACCGGCAGCCAATTCCAAAGGTACCAACGTGGAGTGGCCACCACCGCTATAGGTGCGCCACGGCACACAGCAACCGACATTCAGGAGCGTGCGTTTTTCGGACGGAATGCCATTGGTGCTGATGTAGAGACGACCGTCGTCATCGTTGGCGATACCAAAGGTGTATTGGCCGTCCGCCGGAGCCGTGAAGAAGCCGAAAAGCTGAGCCCCGTAGTCATTGCCATAATCCCGTGGCACCTCAAAGATATTGATCAGCTCGGTTATGGAGGGGTTATTCGGGAAATTAACGTTGTTCAGCAAGTCATTGACCGTTGTGCCCGTCACCCCATTCCAAACGCGGCGGACCACGGTTTCCCGCAGTTGCAACGTACTGATCAGGCGGGTGACGACGGCCGGATTCAGCTCGTTATACGCCAAATCCAACACCGTCACACCCACATCAATGCCGACTGAAATGTTGTAATTGGGGGAAGGGAGACTGGCAAAGGTCAACGTGGCCACATTGCCATTCAACTCAACGCCGGTGGGGTTGACGCTCCCAACACCGTCGTCAGCGAGATAGATACCCGTGTCGGTGGCACTCGTGAACTCCATATCCTCGGAGAATACAACTTTGACCTTGGTTCCGCCGATCCAAGCCACGGAAACCACCGAGGGCGGCACCAGGTCCGGCGTCACCGTCAGGGTCGCGGGGGCCGTCACCACGCCGCTGAACTCGTTGCTGACTGAAACCGAGATTTGCGCGCCTTCAGCGTCCAGGAAGGTACGGAAGGAATACTTCGCGGCATTGGCCCCGGCCACGGCAACTCCGTTGGAATACCATTGATAGAAGTACGGCGGAGTCCCATCGCCCACCTGGCAGTTAAAGGTTACCCTCGTACCCTCCATGTTGGTGGTGTTCACCGGAGATTTGGCCATCGAGACCGGACCCATCGTGAAGAAGGGCTGACCATTGAAAAAACGGCTGGGAATGAAGCGCGAGTCCGAGATCGGCATCGTGCCATCCGCGATTGCAGGACCACCCGGCTCCTGCGCAGCGGCCGCAAAGTAGTTGCCACCGCCGCCTTCGGCAAAGTCACCCTCCATGTAATAGACCCTACCGGCCACCAGCGCCTTGGCGGAAGAGATGCCTGCCCCGCCATTGTTATCACCACCCGTGGCAGCAGTAATGTAATTGCGTTTTCCGGAACCCCACTGCGGTTCAGAAGCAATCGCCATCTTGTTGGCCGGCTGCTCATCCGAACTGAGATAGAGGATGCTGTTATCATCCGACGCGACGGCAAAGGTGTAATTGCCGGTCGAAGGAGCCTGATACAGGCCGTACATCTGACTACCAAAGGTGTTATTGACCGCTGAGTCCTCATCGGGAGAGGGATCCTCGAAAAGAGTCAATGACGCGGTCGTGGAGGGTTTGTCCGGGAAATCCGCATTGTTGAACAGGTCGCTCATGCTGCCACCAGCGATCTTCGCCCAACGCTTATAGTGAATGCGGGCACTTTGGTAGCCCTTACCATGCACAAACGTGGCGGCACCCTGGGTACCCAAGGCAACTCCCGCGGCGGACTTGACCGCAGCGGCCGCCGTGATGTTGTAAGTCTGACCTTCCACCAGCGGGCTGGTATGCACCAGAACCGTGAAGGCATCGTAGAAACTGGCACCACTCATCGTGACCCCGCCATCAATGGTGTAATTCGCCGTGTCCAAACCCGTCACCGGATCCACCGGCGCGGCGAAGGAGACAAAGAAACCATCGGGATTACCACGGGAACTGGCGGTGACGAAACGCAGCGGTGCCGGCACGAGCTGGAATCCGGCAATGCCCAAACCATCCGAGTTCGCCACCCATCCGGCAGTGACGGAAAGTTTGCCGGCGGTATTGGGGGCCAGGTTGGTGTGCAGGACATAGTTACCCACATCACGCGTTCCGGTGGAACTGCTGTTGGAGGCGCGAACGAAACTGCCACCCCACTGATGTTTTTGCACCACATAATAAGTGACATCGCCGGCAGCCACATTGAGCTGCACATTGTCACCATTCATCGTCATGTAGGTGTAAACGTCATAATAACCGGCCGGGACGTTTTCGAAGGTGTAGCTGTTCGGACCGAAACCACTCCAACTGGCGCGTTTGTGAATGCCACGGAAGAATCGGTCATTGGCGGTGGTGGTGGGGCCGTCACTGTTCCAACTGTCATTGCCGGCGTAATTGAGGCGGACGGGGGTCGCTTCACCATTGGCGTTCATGAACGGACCGACATTACCGCTGGCGGTGCCATTATCAGGATTGACCTCCACGTTGTTGAAATTCTGCTGGGGGACCAGGCCCACGACTTCAGATGCACCCAAATTCACCGGGTCGCCGCGGCCCGCGAAATTGACGCCGACCTGAGGGCGAATATCCTGCACGAAGGTAACGGCCGAATTGGCCGGCAACACGTTGGGCGTCGGGGCACGGTCCGCCAACCCGCTGACGGAGATGGTGTACTTGGTGCCCACGGAGCGCGGCGTGGTGGTGATGGTCACCGTGCGGAAGTCACCACTCAGGGAGGCCCCGGTCATGGTGACCCCGTTATCGAAGGTGACGTTGGCGGCATCGATGTTCACCGGCTCATTGAACTGCACACTCATCGCGGTGGCGCTGGGGGTGGAGATGCGCGCCACCAGCGGCGGCACGACATCCGTCACGGACTGCCCCATCAATTCCACTTCGGCAAGCTGCATGCTGTTGGCGGCACCAGCGTTGGCAATGGTGGGGAAGATTAGCCGATACATGTAGTAGGGCGTGGTGTTGGCAAAGCTGACGGCCTGCAACTCAGCCCGGGCCGTGAAGGCCGGGATGTTGCCGTTGGCGATCAGCGTCCACGTCACACCGTCCCAGGAACCTTCCAAATTGTAGGTCACCGGGTCGCGCTCGGGAGCATCGTTGGCGGACGTCAAATTCATCCCGCTCACAATCGAAGGCCCTGAAGCAGGGACCACGATTGCACCAGCGTTGAGTTTATCGAAGGTCAAAAGTTTCGACCCCGTGTTATTGTCGAACAACTTTTCCGGGCTTTCAGCAGAAGGGTAGTTGCCGGAGAGCTGGGTGCCGACCACCCCCATGACTCGGTCGGAGGGGGAAGTGATATCCACAGGCGTCTGGGCAAACGCGGGGACCGCCGCGAAGGCCAACAAGCCTGCTGCCAGCAGTAGTTGGGTAGTTTTTTTCACGAAGTGTGAGGGAGTAGTTGAGGGTTTCATATCGACAATAGAACGCAATCCGGCACGTAAATGCCAACGAAGCAAACTGCCGCCAACAGACAATATGTCAGTTGATTTCATTCAATTGCAGGATCAGGTTCTGCGTTACTTGTAACAATTGTGTGCCAAAAGTCAATGCTTTCGAAAGAATATTTTGACCCATTGGTGTGAGGGGAGGCTCTTTGCGTGTTTTCCCGGTGGTCCTCTGGTGATTTACCTTGCGGTTTGCGTGGAGGTGTTTTTGGTTTTCCCTTGGGTTTTCTTTGATACTGGGTTGGAGAGGGTGGGATGCGTTTCGGGTGTTTTGAAGGGTGGGAAGGCGTTCGCCTTTGAGGGGATGCGATTATTTGATGGACGCTCGATTGGTCAAAATGCAGAGGGGGGAGGTTTTTTGTGTTCGGGTGTCCCACAAAGCGGCGGCAAGCCGCCGCACTCCAAGACGCTTCGCGACTATGAGGGCAACTGGCTATACGACAGCGGTTTGTGGTTTGCGTGGATGGGTGCTGACGACGACGGGATGCGGTTATTTGCTGAATTTTGGGGCAAAGCGGATTAAAAATCCGCGCTCCGCATCTGGTTTTGGTTTGCCATTCTGGTGGAGCTGGAAACCTCGCGGATCTTCGGGGCAGTACCCACCAGGAACCATGTCAAAGAACGGCCGGGTGGTTTGGATTGCCGCTTGTTTGGCACTTTCTGGCACTTTTTGGCACTTTCTGTCACCTTTTGGCACCCTGTTTCGCGGCGGCGCATGGAAACACGAGGGGAAAGTAGAAATTGGGAACGCCGGAAACGGCTCGGCAGGTGTCGCCCCACCAGGTTTTGGTTTTCCATACCGCTGGGGGAAACCATCTCCCAGATCTCCGGTGCATTACGCACCAGGAACCATGTCAAAGGATGGCATGGCGGGTGCGTTGGGGTGGCGGATTAGACTTTTTTATAGGCCAAACTCTGGAAGCGCGCAGAGGGGTATGCTTTAAATCAACGTGACACGGAATAGGCTGCCAAAGCGAAGGACGCCGCCCTCCGGCAGGAACTGGCAGCGATTTCGCAGGGTCAAAGATGACTCCCGATGACTCCGGATGACTCCCGATGACCGGAATTTGAAGTTTGGTGAAAAAGCGGTTAAGGGCGGGCCGGTGGCCGGCGCGTTGGATGCCTTTAGTTTGACAGCCTGTCCGGGTTGCCGCGTTGATCGCAGGTTCTATTTGCGTGCTTACGAATGTTTTAGTATGCATACAACTACGATAGCATGGAGGTGAGTGCCTTGCAAGTTTTAATATTGTAGTATTGTTTTATGCTACGATAGACAGCTTGTCACCGGCAACGAGACAACGGAGGCAGATGCTGAAACCCGGTTTCGCACGAAGTCACGAGGAAGGGGCAGGCCATTTGCGATTTCAGATTGGAGATGGGCGATGGCATCGGGACCAGGGTGGCCGGGCGGTGCTGTGACACGGGGACGCCGGGTGGGGCCACCCGGCCTACACACCCCGGACGGTTCCGGGGCAGCGGACGGCGCAGTGACTGGCGGGTTCATGGTCAGGGGCGGTTCATTCATAAGCTGCCTTTCCAGTTTCATATCTTTCCACCACTGACCGTAGCACAGGTTTTGGGGCGAAAGCGCACGGGCGAAAAACGGTTGCGGGAAT
>CAIYYI010000626.1 GCA_903930345.1 uncultured Verrucomicrobiota bacterium | reverse complement strand
CGGGCGAGTGCGGAGATGCTGCCCGATGGGCGCGGATTCAAACCCACCGGCAGGGCGATGGGGACGGCCCACACAAATGCGGATCGTGGAATGCGGAATGCGGATTCGAAAACGGGGACGGCTCGGCAGGAGCCTCGCCCCACCAGCAACGGGAATGGGAAAAGTGAAGTGACACGGTTTGTCACCGGCAACGGGAATGGGGAGACGGAGAACCAGCGGCGGGAGGCCGCTGGCACTTTGACGGGCAAACCGAACGCGGGGCAGAAGGATTTGTTTTGAGGTATGACGAACATGACAACGGAGCAGGAGTTGACGGGGCCGCCGACGGTGAGCCGGGTGGCTGTGCTGGAGCGGCTGACGGGGCCGGACACGTACTGGGTGCCCCAGCGGCCAGGGACGAAGGTGGCGGCCTGCACTTATGTCTGGCGTCCGCTGGAGGATACGCGCAGCGCGGCGTATCGTGCCCTGCTGGAGGAATGCAACCTTGCCGTGTACCTGGGCGCGGCCAGCGCCGGGCTTTGCGCGATCGATTTTGACGACGAAGCGGATGTGGCGGCCTGGGATGCGGTGAACCCCAAGCTGGCGGGGACGCTGCGGAGTATGGGGGCGCGGGGGTGCCAGGTGTGGGTGCGGATCCGGGGCAAGATTCCGGAGAGCATCAGCCCCGGCCACTTTGAATGGCGGGCGGACAAGCGGCTCAGCACGCTGAGCGGCTTGCATCCGTCCGGGGTGGAGTACCGGTTGCTGGTGACGGCTGTGCCGGTGGAGGTCGAGTTTCGGGAAATCAATTGGCCCGAGGGGTGGATGGTGCCCGGGGATACGGAGAAGGAATCGGCGCTGGAGGCGGAACTCGGGGCACCGATGGATTTCAACAAGCACGGGGTGCCGGTGAAGCTGAACCAGGGGTTCTTTGCGGCGCGGTTTCGCGCGGAGAATGAAATCATGTGGGATCCGGGCCAGGGGCGGTTCTACGGGTACGAGGGGGCCACGGGGCTTTGGTGCTACCGGTCGGATGAGGAAATCTGCGAGCGGGTGGCCTCGGCGGTGCGGGAGCTGGTGAACCAGACGGCGGCGGCGGCTGGCGCCGATGGCGGGCCAGCGTTGCGCAAGGCGCACTTTCTGAATCATGCGCTGTGGCAACTGGGGGTGGTGAAGCAGTTGAAGGGGCAGGCGCTGGAGCGGGACCGGTTCAACAAACCGGCGGGGATCATCCACACGCTGAACGGGATGATTGATTTGACGGAGCAGCCGTGGGCGCTGAAGCCATTCGACCGGGCGTTTTACAGCCGGAATCAGATTCCGGTGAAGTTTGACCCGGCGGCGGGGTGCCCGCGGTTTCTGAATGAGCTGCTGGGGCCGCAACTGGATGCGGACGACCAGCGATTGCTGCAGCTCTGGTGCGGCCAGGCACTGCTGCACCACAATCTGTTTCAGGTGTTCCTGGTGCTGACCGGCACCGCCGGGGGCGGCAAGGGGACGCTGACACGGCTGATCAAGATGATGATCGGGGACCGCAATTGCTATGAATTGCGCACCCGGCACCTGGATGGGCGGTTCGAGATCGGCTTCTACAACGGCCGCACGCTGCTGATGGGGTCGGACGTGGAACCGGACTTTCTGAGCACGGATGGGGCGCACCGGCTGAAGGCGCTGACGGGCGGGGATTCCGTCTCTGGGGAGGTCAAGGGGTCGATGGATGCGCATTCGCTGGTGGGGTATTGGAACGTGCTGATCACTTGCAATAGCCGCCTGATGTTCAAGCTGAAGGGGGACGCCGCTGCCTGGGCGCGGCGGCTGCTGTGGCTGCCATTTGAGAAGCCGAGGCCGGAGAAGCCGGTGCCGAATTTTGACCGGCTGCTGTTTCAGACGGAGGGGCCGGGGATTTTCAACTGGATGCTGGCCGGTGCCGTGGCCCTGCTGGAGCGGGCCAGGGCGCATCTGCCATTCCCGCAGACGCAGCGGCAGCGGGATCGCGTGCAGGGGCTCATTGCGGAGTCTGACAGCGTGCGGGAGTTCCTGTTGCGCCGGGTGCGCCGGTCGTGCTTCCCGACGGACAACATCACGAGCGAGGCGCTTTACCGGGCGTACCTGATGACGTGCGAGGCGCAGAACTGGACGGCGCTCGGGCAACGGGCGTTTTCGCTCCGGTCAGAGGATATCATGGTGGCGGAGTTTCGCGCACATCGGGCGAAAAACCTAGACGGCGACGGTGCGAAAAATGCGCGCGGGTGGACCGGAGTGGTGCTGGGTGAAGACACCACGGAGCCGGACAACAGCGAGGAAAGCGGCCCATTCTGATAAAGCATGAAAGGAAAAAACTACAACCTAGGCGCGACAGGCGCG
>CAIYYI010000625.1 GCA_903930345.1 uncultured Verrucomicrobiota bacterium | reverse complement strand
GATCTTGTACGGCACCGGGGTGTTGGTGCGCCAGAGGATGGCGCCGGTGCGGGCATCCACTCCGGTGATGAGGGCGGGCGGGGCCTTGGCCGGGGATTTTTCCGGGTCGCTCGGCTGCGCCAGCATCACAACCTGAGGAACACCGCCCAAGGTCATCAAGGCCGGGCTGACGTGGCTGTACCAGTTGCGGCCGAGGTAGCCGGTGGTCCACCGGATTTTACCGGAGCGCTTCTCATAGGCGACCAGCCCGGTGCCCTGGGTCTGGGGGGCGACGATGACGGTGTCCCCGAAGAGCAGGGGGGCCTGGGTCAGGCCCCAGGTGGGCAACTGCGCGCGTTTCAGTTTATCGGGGCGCCCCGCCGGCGGCTCGGCGCGGTCGATGGCGGGATCCTTAAAATCATTGACCAGATGGTGGCTCCACACGGCGAGGTGCGTGCGGCGGTCCACGCAATGCAGTCCGCCGAACGGGCTGGTCACGAAGAGGAGGTCGGCATCCACGGTGGGGACGTTGCGCGAGCCGTGGTAGGGCAGGTTGCCGGGGGCGTCAAAGGCCAGCTGCCACAGCTCCCGGCCGGTTTCCAGATCAAGGCAGCGCAGGATGTCCTGAAGGTTGCCATTGCGGTCGAGCAGGTACACTTGGCGATCCCGGATGGCCGCCCCGCCAAAGCCCTCGCCGAGGCTGAGTTTCCACAGCTCCCGGGGGCCGGCTGGAGGCCAGGTGCGCAGCAGCCCGGTCTCGGGGGAAATGCCGTCGCCCTCCGGTCCGCCCAGGCGCGGCCAGTCCGCCGCCTGTATCAAAAGGGTGCAACCCGCCAGGACCAAAACCAGACGGCACCAGGGAGTAAGGCATCGCGAAAAAACAACCTGCGCACTCTGACTGGTTCTTTGGGCGGCGGGCGGCGTTGCTCGCTCGTTACAGATCGCCTTGGATATGCGCCTCACGAGCGCCTTGCCAGCCGCCAAAATCCCGGCGTCATCGTTGCTCATATGGTTTCCTCGCGATGCTGAATCATGTCCCCAGCCTGCGCCGGGCCGGGCGTTTTGAAAAGCGCAAACCAAGGGCAACCCGATCCGTCCGGGAACGGTCAAACCGCAGGCGTCCCGTCATTTCACCCGGTCGATCCATTTCTGGATGGCGTCCGGGTAGCTGGTGAGGGGCTTGACCAATTCAAGGTAGTGGAGCGCCTGGGCGCGGCGCCCCGCCTCCTCCTCCACGCGGGCGAGTTGGCCGAGGATTTGCACCCGCACGAAAATGTTCGGCTCGGGCAGTCCGGACTCCTGCTCATCCCAGCGGCGCAGGGCCAGCTCCCACAGGTTGCGCGCCTGGTTGGGGTCGTGGCGGTTCTCCCGGTAAATGCGCCCCAGCTCGTGGAGGATCTGCGGGTTGTTCGGGATGGCGCGCAGCCCCTCCCGGAGGAATTGCTCCGCCTCACGGTCCTGCTTGAGGGTGCGCAGCCAGTAGGCGCCCACGGTGTAGGTGAGCGGGTTTTGGGGATCCAGCTCCGTGGCCAGGCGGATCCAGGGCAGAATCTCCCGCTCCTGGCCCGCCGCGTCCTGGTCCGCCCGGCCCTCGCCCAAATGGGTGTGGGTGGAGGGATAAAACTGCCGGCCAAAGCGATCGATCCAGTTGCGGGGCGGGCCGAGAAAATTCAGGGTCTCACAGGCGTTGTTCCCCTGAGCCTGGCCGGCATCCTCGGCGATGTGCGGGGTCTGGTGCGCGGCCTGGTTATCAAACAGGGAGGGGTAATAGCCGCTGTGAAAATAGGCGTCGGCCTTGATGAAGAAGTGGTTGGCCAGCAGCTTGCGGGAATCCCCCAGGAACACCGTGGTGAGGCTTCCGCCGCTCTGGCTGCCGATGGCGGCGGGCCAGGCGACCTGCTGCAAGCGGAGGCCGAGAGTGAAGGCCAGGGCCAGGGGCACGGCCAGCCAGAGAGCGCCGGTCCTCATGGTGAGCTGGTGGATTTGCGCTGGAACCGCAGGGCGGCGAGGCTGAGAAAGAGCGTGACATAGGCGCCGCCGTACAGGGTGGCCAGCAGGCAGGCTGACCACGGCGCGCGCGGCCACTGGTGGATGAGCATCTGCCGCAGATCAAAGAACTCCAGATGCGGCACCGCGTAATAGAGCGTCAGCAGGAGGGTCTGCGCCGGCTCCGGGTTCGCCAGGGCCACCTGGTCCAGATGGCGGGCCAGCCCGAGCAGCGCCAGCGTGGCGACCAGGCAGATGGTGGCGTTGGAGGAGGGCGCGGCGAAGACCAGGGACCCCGCCAAGGCCATGCTGGAGACCACGCCCAGCAGGATCCAATGCAGCCACGCGGCCTGCACATACACGGCCAGCGAGGCGTGGTGGTGTTTGGAAAAGGCCATGAGGCCAAGGAAAAGATAGAACACCACCAGGCAGAGACCACCCGCCAGCCAGGTGCCCAGGAATTTGCCCGCCACCACCTGCCACCGCGTCACCGGCTTGGCCAGCAGGGAGAGGATGGTGCGGCTCTCAAACTCCGCGGGCAACTGCCGGGCGGCGGTGGTCACCGCGATGACCAGCGAGGAGAGCATGACCAGCAGGTAATTCAGCTCCACCACGTAGCGCGCCACCTGCTGGTCGTTGAAGAAGTTGACCGACCCGGCCAGCAGCGTCACCAGCGCCGCGAGGGTGAACAGCACGTAGAAGTCCTTGCGCCGGATGAGCTCCCGGATGACGACGGTGGCGATGGCGAGGATCACGCGCATGGGACCTCCCCGTAGCCGATGAGCTTCAGAAAAATGTGCTCCAGGCCGGCCTGGTGTTCGGCCTGCAAATCCGTCACCCGGCCGCAGGCGCGCAGCCGGCCCTGGTGCAGGATCGCCACGCGGTCGCACACCAGCTCCACCTCGCCCAGCTCATGCGAGGAGAACAGCACGGTCTTGCCCTCATCCTTGAGCCGCTGAATGATGTTGCGCACCTTCATGCGGCCCAAGGGATCCAGCCCGCTCGTGGGCTCATCCAGGATCAGCAGGTCGGGGTTGTTGATCAGCGCCTGCGCCAGGCCCACCCGCTGCTGCATCCCTTTGGAGAAGGTGCGGATCAGGCGGGCGCGGTGCGGCTCCAGCTCCACCAGCCTGAGCAGCTGGTCAATGCGACGGTCGGCCTCCGACCGGCCCAGGCCGAACAGTTGCGCATAGAACCGCAGCAGTTCCTCCGGGGTGAGGAAGCGGTAGTAGTAGGTGAGCTCCGGCAGGTAGCCCAGCCGCTGGCGGGCGATGGGGCGGCGGACATCCTCCCCGAAGAGCGTGGCGCAGCCCCCGGAGAATGGGATGAAACCCAGGAGCACCTGCATGGTGGTGGTTTTGCCCGCGCCATTGGGCCCCAGGAAGCCGAAAACCTCGCCGGGATTGACGTGCAGGCTCAGACCATCCACCGCCCGCACGGGCGCGCCCCGGCGCTCGCGGGCCGGGTATTCCACCACCAGGTCTGTCACGCGGATGACCGCTGGGTCAACTGTGCTCATGGTGCATCACTCAACTTCCCCTACTATAGCAATGCGCCGCCACTTTGCCACTCCAACTTGTGTTCACCCAGGCGAACGAATCCCCACGGCCTCACCGGGCCGGATTTTTCAGGCTACCGGCGGGAATGGTCACGGTCACGGTCTTCTGCTGGCGCACCACCTCCAGGTGCTGGGGCTGCTCCGGGCGCACCGCCGCCATGGCCCGGAGGAACTCCCCGGTGTTGCGCACGGGCTGGCCGGTGACGGATTGCACCAGGTCCAGACTCCGCAGGCCGAGGCGGGCGGCCCCGGAGTTGGGGGGCACCTCGACCAGCCAGGCGCCGGTGGCATCCCGCGCCACCCCCACGGCGGAATAATCCTCCCCGGTGAGGTTTTTCAACTGGGCACCCTGCCAGGTGATCCCGGTCTCGCGGGTGGCTTCGGCGCGTCCGCGCAGGGCGGGGATCTCCGGGGTGCGGGCCCGGGCCTTGAGCGCGGGCTTGGTCACGCCGAACTGGTCCATGGGGAAGTTCTGGAAACCCATCTTCAGCAAGGGGGAGCCTTCCCGGAGGCGGAAGTCTCCGCGGGCCGGATCCACGAACTGGGGATCGCCCACCTGGGAATGGGCGTCGCAGCCCTTGGCCGCGAATTTCGTCCGGTCAGCCTCGGTGGTGGTGAACCAGTTGCGGTCCACTTCCTGCCCCCATTTGGCCAGGCTGCCGCTCATGGCGGCGGGGCGGTAGGCCCCCATCCAGAGGTTGTTGGTCACCACATCTCCGCTGTTCTCATACCAGACGTGCGGATGAAAGCTGTTATTGATCGCGATGTTGTTCCAGACCCGGCGGTGGAAGCCCTCGCGCAGCTTCAGGCCGCCCTGGAGGAAGAGGTTGTTGTAAATCTCGTAGTTGGAGGAGCCGTCGTCCAGATCCACATCCCACCCGTGGTCGCAGCGCCAGCGGTTGTTGCGGAGGATGTTTGGCCGGACCATATCCAGCAGCGCCAGGCGGGGCAGCTCCTGAGCCGGGGCGTTCTTCAGGCCCCAGAAGCGGTCGCGCCCCCAGGAGTTGAAGCTGCCGTGATCCCCGGTCTCGCGCACCGTGTCGAACACGTCGCAGAACTCGATCACGTGGCCGCCAAAGGTGCCCTCGCTGATGTTGATGCCCGCCCGGGACGCCTCGTAGATGGAGCAGTGCCGCACCGTGATTCCCATCGCCATGCTGATCTGCACCCCGGT
>CAIYYI010000624.1 GCA_903930345.1 uncultured Verrucomicrobiota bacterium | reverse complement strand
GGGATTGGCTGGCGGAGGAGACCTGGCCAGCGGCGGCTGAGGTTTGCTCGGAACCGGCGGCGAGGGCATCCGCTACCTGCATGGAAGATGGCTTATTTGAACGCGGAAATCGGAACGCGGAACGCGGAAGTTGCGGAGGGGACGGCCCCTTTTGATTGCGGAATGCGGATTGTGGATTGCGGATTCCGAACGAGGGGACGGGGAACGCGGAAGTTGAACGCGGAACGCGGAACGGCTCGCCAGGAGGCTCGCCCCACCGGGTTTTGGTTTTCCATCCTGCGGGCGGACCCGGTGCCGGCCTGAGGTTCGGAGCGCGGAAAGCGGTGGGCGAAGGAAACCGGAGCATTGGTGACGTTCAGAACAAATATGGATGCGTTCGATGACTTGTTGCTTGCCATTCGCTCCGCTCCATTTAGGGTGCGAAAGATTCAAGAACCCAGACGAAACGAGCCGCAGCGTGAAGAGGTGGGCTGAGGATAAGTGGCCAATCATGATCGCAGGCGCGTGGACAAGACATGAATATGACAGCGCGAAGAGATACCTTTCAGAAGGCGGTGTGCGCCCATTGGCAATGCCCGCCAGAGGAGTTCCGGGACCGGGTGCTGGCCCATTGCTACCACCGCCATGCCCGCCCTTTTCTGGGGCTGATCAAGCGTCTTTTTCGCTCCTCTACGACTTTGGACTATGACCTGATCGATATGGTCGG
Organism: uncultured Verrucomicrobiota bacterium; assembly: GCA_903930345.1. Taxonomy (GTDB): domain Bacteria; phylum Verrucomicrobiota; class Verrucomicrobiia; order Limisphaerales; family CAIYYI01; genus CAIYYI01. Next base: position 1,041 of record CAIYYI010000624.1, on the reverse strand, counting down.
ACGTACGGATGAGGCCAGGGAACTACGCAGGGAATATGATTTGTTCCGCCACGATCACCGGCCCCAGGGCCTGCTGCGGGGAGTTTTTCGCTGCCGAGTGTCCGGCAAGGCATTGATGCGACTGGCGCACACCGTTTGGCGAACGGAAGCCGCCCAACCGACCGTACCGCAACCGGCGGAAGTGGATGGTGCCAGGCAGTATGCCGCCACCGGTTTCTGAGCGCTGACCGTGCGGCTACACGTCCATTCGCGGTTAAAGAACAAAGCTTAGGAGACGCTTCATCCAACTCCTCGACGCCTTCGCCGCCACGGGCAACATCGCCTACGCACTCACGCGCCCCCTGATCATGCGCCGGAAATTCCGCCTGGCCACCACGACCAAAACAGACTGATTATCAACCGCCAATGGACGCCAATGGACGCGAATAAAAACCGGGGATGAAGGTGGTTAAACGGTTCTGCATTTGCGGTTAACCAATCCAGTTCAAAGCCGCAGGCCTTTGGACGTCCCACAAAGCGGCGGCAAGCCGCACGCACTCCAAGACGCTGGCGCGAATCCGGGGCGGCCCGGTGAGGGGGACACTCAGCCGAGCATGGCTAGGAAGAGTTTCAGGACCGGGGAGAGCACTTTGTTCCGCTTGTAGATGACGGCCACGGGCCGGATAAACTCGACGTCCGACAGCTCGATCTCGGCCAGGGTCTGCTGGTCCACTTCCTGGAGGACTGTGCTCCGGGGGACGATGGCGATGCCGGCCCCGATTTCCACGGCGCGTTTGACGGTCTCAATGTTGTCGAGTTCCATCACGATGGAGATATCGACCCCCTGTTTTTTCAGGAGCGTGTCGGTGGCCAGACGGGTGGGGATGTCGGGGGTGAAGGCGATGAATTTCTGGCCGACCAGATCCCGCAACCGGACGGACCGCTGCTTGAGCAGGGGGTGTTGCGGGGGGCAGATGAGGACCATGGCATCCTTGCGCCACACCCGGATTTCCAGAGAGGGATGGCGCACGGGAAAGGCGACGAAGCCCAGATCGACCATGC
>CAIYYI010000623.1 GCA_903930345.1 uncultured Verrucomicrobiota bacterium | reverse complement strand
TGGAACGTCATGCGTGAGCGCTACCAGAAACTGCTGGAGGATGCCGTCACCCGCTGGGACGTCAACCAGGTGATCGGGGAGCTGATCTCCGAGCTGAACGCCTCGCACACCTACCGTTCCGGGGGCGACGTGGAGAGCGCGCCCGCCGTCGGGGTCGGCTACCTGGGCTGCGATTTCACTTTGGAAAACGGGGCTTATCGCATCAAAAAAATCATCACCGGCGCCCCTTGGGACACCGAGGTGCGTTCGCCGTTGCAACGCCCCGGCCTCAAGGTGCAGGAGGGTGATTATGTGCTGGCGGTGAATGGGCAAACCGTGGATGTCAGCCGTGATCCGTGGGCGGCGTTTCAAGGGTTGGCGGATAAAACCGTGCTCCTGACCGTCAATGGCGCGCCGAAGTTGGCAGGTGCCCGCGAGGTGCTGGTGCAGACCATGGCCAGCGAAGCCCGCCTGCGTCACCTGGCCTGGATCGACGCCAACCGCCGACGCGTGGAAACCGCCACCGGCGGGAAAGTCGGCTACATCTACGTGCCGGACACCGGCCGGGGCGGCCAGACCGAACTCTATCGCCAATACAGCGGCCAGTTCGCCAAGGCGGGCCTGATCATCGACGAGCGCTTCAACAGCGGCGGCCAGATCCCGGACCGTTTCATCGAACTGCTCAGCCGCAAGGTGGAGAATTACTGGGGTGTGCGGGATGGCCAGGATTGGCAGTGGCCCGCCACCGCCCACGCCGGCCCCAAGGTCATGCTCATCAATGGCTGGAGTGGTTCGGGCGGCGATTGTTTCCCGTACTACTTCAAAAAAGCCGGGCTGGGACCGCTGATCGGCATGCGAACCTGGGGTGGGCTCATTGGCATCACCGGGGTGCCCGGTCTGATTGACAACGGCGCGGTGACCGTGCCGACCTTTGGCATCTACAACACCAAGGGCGAATGGATCATCGAAGGTTACGGCGTGGACCCGGACATTGAGGTGGTGGATGACCCCGGACGGCTGGCCCAAGGGGTGGATCCCCAGCTCGAACGGGCCATCGCCGAGGTGCAAAAGCTGCTCAGAAAAAGTCCGCCGACCGAGGTGCGCAAGCCGAAATATCCCAACCGCAGCGGGGTTTAAGCCGTGGCCAGGTAGGGGATGCTGAGCGGCCCCTCCGGAAGCACCGCCACGCGGGCCTGCGGGCCGGCTTGCGCCAGCAGCCGTCGCACTTCACCGGCAATGTCGGCGCACGGCTCCATCAATGCCGCCCGGATGTCAGCGTCCGCCATGGAGCTGTGCACCAGCACGCGGGCTTTCTGCTGGATGTGGGCCTGGATCTGGGCCTGCCACTGTTCCGACACACAAAAGCCGGGCGTGGCCACCCGTTGGATGATCTCCTCCGGGGTCGTGACGGAACGCAGCAACCGATCATAGGGGCTGCCCGGCGGCGTCCCTTCCCGGGCTTCGCAGGCCAGAATGATGGTTCCGCCCGGCTTGACGATCCGGGCGGCGGCCGCCATGCCTTTCACGCCCTGATACAGGTTTTGGTCCAGGGGATAGCCGCTGTTGGTGGTGATGACCACATCGTAAAGCTCCGGCACCGGGTGCATGGCGGTCTCACGCACAAACTCCGTCCCCAACCGGTGCGCCGCCTCCAGGTCGCCGGCGAAAACCCCGGTGATCCGGCGTTCCTGGTTCAGGGTGACATTCACCAGGAAACAGGGGCCCGCCGCCCGTGCCACGCCCCGCATCTCCTCCCAAAGCGGATTGCCCACGGTGGCGCCAAATGACGCCTGCGGATGGCGGATGTTGTGCGCCCCGTGATTGCTCATCACGGTTGGCAGGCAGGAAATGCCCGGCATGATCCCTTTGGGCCCGCCGCTGAACCCGGCAAAAAAATGCGGTTCGATGAAGCCGGTGACAATCCGCACCTCCGCCGCCATGAAATGGCGGGAGACAAGGGCCGGGGTGCCATCCCGCAAGGTTCCGACCTGAACGTGGGCCTCCGGATTGTGCGGTTCGTTATCCACCACACGATACCGGCTCACCGTGGCCCGGCCCAGCATGCGCTCCAATTCGGCCGGGGTGTTGGGCCGATGGGTGCCCAGTGAATTCAAGAGGGTGACCCGTTCCGGATCAGGCTGGCCCAGATACTCCAGCAGCCAGGGGATCAGCCGCTCGTTGGGGGTCGCCCGGGTGATGTCGGTGAAGGTGATGCAGATGCGGGAATCAGGTTTCACCCAGGCGCGCAGTGGCAACGCGTCCACCGGCTGATCCAACGCCTGCCACAAGGCGGCGCGCTCATCCGGCAGGGCGGCGGTGTGCCGGGGGGAAACCACCGTGGTGAGCCCGTCCGGAAGTTCGATGGGCAAACGCCCCTGGCCATAGGCAAGTTCGACAATCATAGTCAGTGTCGGGCCACTATGGCGTGGAATCAGTCCGGATGCAAAGCCGTTTTATCCGGTCCAAACTCAGTTGCCTGGAGTCTTGCCAGAGGCGGCGGCTCAAGCGTAGTGTGGACACACAAACAACGCATGAACAAACTTCTGGCTGTCAGTCGTTCGAACCACCGGCAGGTGGGGGCGTTATCGCTCGCCAGCGGGCTGGTTGCGGTCATGCTTTGGTTTTGCTCGGCCTGGTCTGGTGCTGGCGGCACCAACCTGAATTGGCGGTGGTCCAATCCGGCCCCGCATGGCAACAACATTCAAGACCTGGTTTATCTGCCCACCAACGGCGTCACCCTTCAGGTTTGCGAGTTCGGCCAGGCTTACTACAGCTACGACAACTACAACTGGTCAACCATCACCAGTGGCGTGACCAACGCCTTGCGCAGTGTCGCCGCCTACGGCAGTCGGGTGGTGGTGGGGTGTGAGAACGGGAAGCTTTTGTGGGTGGACTGGCCTGGCACCTTTCACACCGCCACCTTGGACACGGACACCACCGACTGGTTTGAAGGCGTGGATGCCGGGGTGGTGCAGGGAAACCCCCTCTACGTGGCCGTGGGGGATAACGGCGCCATTTACACCAGCGCCACGGGCACCAATTGGATCAAACGCAATTCCGGCACCACCCAGTGGTTGCGCAGTGTCACCTTCGGCCTGCGCATGGGCCAATCCGTCATCGTTGCGGTCGGGGAGAATGGCACCATTCTGGTCAGCACCGATGGCATTTCCTGGACCCGGGCCACCAGCAGCACCTCGCAACACCTTAACCGGGTGACGATGCTCAACGGCAATTTCTTCGCCTGCGGCGAGAATGGCGCCGCCCTCATCAGCATGACCGGCGGCAACACCTGGCAGGTGGAGAGTTCCGGGGCTGCGAATGCGCTGTATTTCGAAGTCATGCCCGTCAACGGCTCCCGCCTCGTGGGCGGGGTGGAGGAGGTGCGGGGCTACGAGCAATTGACCTGGTACAATTTCTTGGATACCACCCGGGTCAGCCGCCCCCCCAGTTGGACCTACACCTCCGCGATCACACAAACCGGTTATGCCTTGCTGGCTGGGCGCTCCGGCATGTTGGTCGAGGCCTATCGCACCAATGCCAACTACTACTGGACGGAACAGTATAAATCCGTCCGCAATTGGTTGTGGGATGTGCGGGCGGTGGATGGCTTGTACGTCACGGTGGGAGATTATGGAACGATCCTCACCAGTGCCAATGGGGTTGATTGGTCGCAGGAGGGTGTCCCCACCGACGTCTCCACCAATATCCTGCTCGGGGTTGGCGGGGATACCAACCAGTTGATTGTGGTGGGAGAAAAGGGCATCATTTTGCACAGCACGAACACGGTGCTGACGGTGGTTTCCACCAATCAACCGCCCACCACAAACATCATCAACCAACTCGGTGTCATTTGGACGGCGGTTGCCGCCCGACCCACAACCAATGTCTTGCAGGGGGTGGCCAAGGGCGCTTCCATCACCATTGCGGTGGGGGACAATGGCACGATTGTGACCAGCACCAATGGCCTGCGCTGGGCGGTGCGCCCATCCGCCACGCTCAACGACCTGACCGGTGCCGCAGCATTTCCAGGCGGGTTTGTCGCCACGGGTTCCAAAGGCACGATTCTGACCAGCCCGGATGGGATGACTTGGACGGCGCGCACGCAGGCGACTACCAACTGGATTTACCGGGTGCGCCACGTCAACGGCGTGCTGGTCGCAGTGGGGCAGAATGGTCTGCTCATGACCAGCACCAACGGGGTTGCCTGGACCAGCCGCAACAGTGGCACCACTGCCTGGCTGACCGACATTGCCGGCGCTGGCAATGCCTGGTACGCGGTGGGCACGCTGGGGGTCGTGTTGACGAGCACCAATCTGGTGAATTGGTCTTCCGTCAGCATCATGACCGCCAAATCCCTGTACGGAGCCGCCCTGAAGGATGGACAACTGGTGGTGGTCGGCATTGAGGGGATCATCCTGCGCAGTCAGGCGGAACCGTTCGTAACACCGGTGAATTTCCTCGGGTACCAGCGCACCTTCAACAGCACCAACGTCTATCATGTTTACCTCTTCGGCGGCAAGGTGGACCAGAGCTTCACGCTGGATTATGCCCCGCATCTGACCGGCTCCTGGACCGCTGGTCCAACGATGGAAATATCCGACGGCTCCGGGGTGCTGTATTATCTGGAGACCGATTCCCTCACCAATGCGACACCGCTGGAACTGCACCGGACCCGTTCGCCGTGAAACGGGTCCGGGTCACTCGTACCGCAACGCCTCGATCGGATCCAGGTTGGCCGCCTTGATGGCGGGGTAGGTGCCAAACACCACGCCCACAGCGGAGCAAATCAGGAGACCGAAAACCACCCAATCCACCGGAATGACGGGGGTAACGCCCAGCGCCATCGCCGCCAGGTTACCACCGAGAATGCCCAGGATGATGCCCACCACGCCGCCAATCTGGCAAATCACCATGGCTTCCAGAATGAACTGCGTCAGAATGTTCCGTTTGCGCGCCCCGATGGCGCGCCGAATCCCGATTTCCCGGGTGCGCTCCGTCACGGACACCAGCATGATGTTCATGATGCCAATCCCGGCGGCCACCAGAGCGATGGAGCTGATGACCGAGGCGCCGATGCGCACAGCCAGGGTGATGGAGCGGAATTGGTTCACCAGCGAATCATTGGTGAACAGCTCAAAGTCATCCTCCTCGGCGGGGGCCACCTTGCGGATGGCCCGCAGTGCCCCCCGCGCCTGTTCGATCGTGTCATCGAAGGTGGTGGCGTTGGGGGCCTGGACCAGGATGGTCAGGCTGCGATACTGGGCACCATAGCGGTTCAGCCCGGTTTGCATGGGGATGGCCAGAAAACTGTCCTGATCACCTCCGAGGGAGCGCCCACGGCTTTCCAGCACTCCCACCACGGTGTAGTGGATGCCGCCATACCGGACTTTCTCGCCCACTCCGCTGCCGGAGGAAAACAGTTTGCGCGCCAGCGAATTGCCCAGCACGCAGACGTTGCGCCCCGCGTCCACCCCCAACAGGCCGCGCCCGGCTTCCACGATCCAGTTCCGGGCGGCGAAAACTTCCGGGGAGACTCCGTACAGGGGAATCTCGGCCTGGGTTTCCGCCAGGCGCGAAAAGGCCGCGTCGCGGGCAAAACGGGTTTCCACCCCCACCGCGCTGGCCAGGGTCAGCCGGTCTTTGAGCTGCTGGTATTGGGGGTAGTAGAGCGGTTTGCGCCGCCAGATTTTCTCCCAGTTTTCCCGGCCCATGACGTGGATGACCGGATGCCGCTGGATGCTGATCGTGTGGGTGCCCAACTGGCTGAGTTCCTGCTCAATGTTGGATTGCATGACCCGCATGGCTGTGACGACCACAATGATCGAGAACACCCCCACCGCCACCCCCACCAGAGTCAGGGCGGTGCGCAGTTTGTGCGCCGCCAACGCCCCCATGGCCATCAGCAGGCTCTCATGGATTTCCGCTTTCAAAAGCGTCCAACCCCGGCGGCGGCGTGATGTGGAGGGCAGGGGTGGCATGGGTTATTCGGCCCGCAGGGCATCCACCGGATTCAGTCGGGCGGCCCGCCAGGCCGGCATGAAACCGGCAATCACGCCGGTCACCAGGGAAACCATCACCGCGAGCAACGCCACACCCAGAGGCAGGGTGGCCGGCAGATATTGGTTGAGGACCAGGCTGACCCCATACCCCAGACCCAGGCCCACCAGCCCGCCAAACAGGCAGATGATCGCGGCCTCCAGCAGAAACTGGACCAGAATCGCCCGCCGCTTGGCGCCGATGGCTTTCCGGATGCCGATTTCCCGGGTGCGCTCCGTCACGGAAACGAACATGATGTTCATGATGCCGATGCCGCCCACAAACAGCGAGAGACTGGTGATGAACAGGCCCACCGCCGCGATGATCCCGCCAATCCGGTTGAATTGGTTGACCACGATCTCCTGCTGGTTGATCGCGAAATCATCCTCCGCCCCCGGCGCCACATCCCGCACTTTGCGCAGGATGCCGCGAATCTCCTCGCGGGCCTCCTCCAACAGCTTGGGGTCGCGCACCTTCACCATGAACATCAGGTACGGGCGGCGGATGAAATCCGCCGTGAACCGGGTGATGGGGATGATGATCTGGAAGTCCATGTTGGCGAAAAGAAACTGGCCAAAGCGATCCAGCACGCCGACCACCTCGTACGTCCGCTCATCCACCTTGATTTTCTTCCCCAGTGGCGATTCATGGGGAAACAGACGCACGGCCACGTCCGCACCGAGCACGCACACTGGGCGGGCACCCTGCACTTCGGATTCGCTGAGGAACCGGCCCTCCTTGACGGTCAATTGCCGCACCAGCGCGCTCTGCTCGTTGTTCCCGGCAATCCAGACGCTGGAGGCGGTCCGGTTCTGGTACCGCACCGGCCAACTGCCCGAGGCTTCGATCGACACCGCCAGAGCGGTTTGCGACTCGCGGATGATGGCCCGGGCCTGGGAAATCTCCAAATCGCGCCGCCGCCGCATTTTCCACCATGCGTTGGGGGAGTCCCACGGATTTTTCTCGATGAAAAGCACATCCGCCCCCAAACCGGCAATGCTGCGCAAAAAGGATTCCCGCAACCCCGCAATGGCGGTGGCCATCAGCGAGACGGTGAGGATGCCGATGACAATCCCCAACGTGGCCAGCATGGACCGCAGGCGATTGGCCCAGATGGCCGCCCACGAAATGGCCAGCCCCTCGCGCAATTCGTTGAGGATTTTCATGGCGTCAGGCCACCGGTTTCGGCTGCGCCTCGTCGCTGGCAATCAGCCCGTCACGCAGCCGGATGATGCGTCCGGCGTGGCGGGCGATATCCTCCTCGTGGGTCACCAGCACAATGGTGTTGCCCCGCTGGGACAGGGCCGAAAACAGGGCCATGATTTCCACCCCGGTCTTCGAATCCAGGTTGCCGGTCGGTTCGTCCGCCAGCAGGATGGACGGGCGGTTGACCAGCGCCCGGGCGACGGCGACCCGCTGCCGCTGGCCGCCGGAGAGTTCGTTGGGCTGGTGCTGCATGCGGTCCGCCAGGCCCACGCTGGTCAGGGCCTGGATGGCCGCCTCCCGGCGTTCGGCGGCCGGCATGCCGGAGTAGATCAGCGGCAGTTCGACATTGTGCAATGCCGTCGAGCGGGCCAGCAGATTGAAGGTTTGGAAAACAAATCCGATCTCCCGGTTGCGCACCTCCGCCAGCTCATTGTCGTCCATCTCCCCCACGCTCACCCCGTTGAGTTCATAGCGGCCGCCCGTGGGGGTGTCCAGGCACCCGATCAGGTTCATCAGGGTGGATTTGCCCGAACCGCTGGGGCCCATGATGGCCACGTATTCCCCGCGGCCAATGCTGAGCGAGACCTCCCGCAGGGCATGCACGATCTCCTCCCCCATGGGGTAAAGTCGGCTGATGTTCTCCAGGCGTATGAGGCTCACGTGGTCCCTTTGCGGGTTTATTTGCCGGCCGGCTCCGTGGTTTTCTCAGCGGCTCCCACCTCGATGGTCTTGCCGTCCTCCAACTCCCGGTTGATGGCTTTGTAGCCCCCGGAGACGATCGCCTCCCCCTCGCTCAGGCCTTCGAGGATTTCCACATGGTTATCGTCGCTGATGCCCCGTTTGACGGGCTTCGTTTTCACCGTGCCACCCTGGGCGGCGAAGACCAGCTCCACCGGCTTGGCAATGCTGCCGGATTTCTTGTTATCACCCCGGGTGTCAGGGCCTGCCTCAGCCGATGCGCTGGCCGGGGGCACCCGCGTGGTGACACTTTGGATCGGCACGGTCAGCACATTGGTGCGGTACCGCGTTTCGATCTCGGCGGTGACGGACATGCCGGGGCGGAAGGTCGCTTTTTCCTGGAGCCGGATTTTAACCTCGAATTTCGTGGCCTCCTGCGACCCGGAGTTTGCCGCCCCCGCCGTTTTGGCGGCATTGGCGATCTCGGTGACCAAACCGCTGAATTTGCGCTCGCCAAAGGCGTCCACCTCCAGGCGCGCTTTCTGGCCGACGGCAATCAGGATCACGTCCACCTCCCCGATATCAACCCGGGCCTCCATCTCATCCAGTTTGGAAACCGTCATGATCTCCGTACCGGCCATGAGCGCGGTGCCGACCACACGTTCCCCCTTTTGGGATTTGAGCCGGGTGATGGTGCCATCAATCGGGGCCACGATGGTGGTTTTGGCCAGGTCATCCTCCACCCGGGCCAGGGCCGCTTTGGTCTGCTCAGTCTGATGCAGGCTGTTCTGGTAGCTGGCCTTGGCGACTTCCAGGGCCGTTTGCACCTCGACATACTGGGAATCGGACACGAGCCCGTTTTTCTGCAATTCATCCATGCGGCGGAACTCCAGTTCGGCCTTGTGCAGATTGGCCTGGGCCAGGGTCTGCCCGGCCAGCCCGGATTGATAGATGGCCTCCGCCGAGCGACGGCTGGCCAGGTAGTTGTCCGGTTTGATCCGCACCAGCACCTCGCCTTTGGCGACCGTCTGGCCCTCCTTCACCGGCAAATCGACGATTTCGCCGCTGACCTCGGGATTGATGACCACTTGCAGCACGGGCTGCACCTTGCCGTTGGCCACCACCACCTCTGTGAGGTTGCGGCGGGTGACCTTCTCGGTTTGCACCAGGATGGGTTTGACTTGCCGCTTGAAATATCCAAACCACGCCCCGAGTCCGCCAACTGCGGTCAGCAGCAGGAGGAGCAACCACCAGCGGAAGCGACTTTTCTTGCCTTTAGCCATAGCCATGTTCGTCTAGGATGAAACACCTGACCGGCCCTTGGATGCAAATAAATAAGATGGCTCAATCTCAGGAAACCTCGGAATGCCGCCGATTTGCAGACCGGCCATGCCATGCCCCTCAGCGACCAGCTCTCCACCCGGTTGACCGGTCAGCCCGTTTGGCGCTCATTATTTGCTGACGTGTCCGCTCTGGAGGCTTATTCTCGCGTATGCCTTTGACACCATGTCAGCCTGGTTTTTCGAGGGGCTCCCTGGGGGTCGCGCTGCTCAGTCTGTGGGTGGTTGCGGTTTGTTCGGCGGCGGACGCCTGGGAGAAATACCGCGTGCCGGGCATCGCGCAGGCGCTCGCCAAACAGCGCGGGGTCCATCCGAGGCTTTACCTGGATGCCGGGCAGGTCGGGGAATTGCGGCGCAACCTCGGTACCACGCATTCCAATCTTTGGCTGGACTTCAAGGTCTTGGCGGACCGGGCGGTTTCCCAGGGACCGCCGGCCTATCGTGAGCGTGACAACTCCAGCGGGGATGAGCAGTTGTGGCAGCGGGAGGTGGGCAATGCCCTGCCAAGTCTGGCGCTGGCCTGGCTCCTGACCCGGGATCAGCGGTACCTGGAGTCTGCGCGCCGATGGTCGCTGGCATCCTGCCGTTACCCGACCTGGGGACTGGGGCGCATCGACGGCATGGACCTGGCCACGGGCCACCAGCTCTATGGGCTGGGGTTGGTTTATGATTGGTGCCACGCCGATCTGGATGAGGCCACCCGGCGGACGATTCGCGAAATGCTCGTCAGGCGTTCGACGGCGATGTTTGAGGCGGCCGCGACCGGTAAGGCCTGGTGGCGGCAGTCCTACCTGCAAAATCACCTGTGGGTCAATGTCTGCGGGCTGGCCGTCTCCGGCATGGCGCTGGCGGATGAGGTTCCGGATGCCCCATTGTGGGTGGGCTTGGCGCAGGAAAAGTTCCAGCTCACCATGGCTGCGCTCGGTTCGGATGGGGCGAGCCACGAGGGGGTGGGGTACTGGGAATACGGGGTGGAGTACCTGCTCAAGTACATGAGTCTGGCGCGGAGCCAGCTCGGCCACGATTTTTACGGCTCCGCCTGGTGGCGCAACACCGCCCTCTACGCCCAGTATCTGGCCCTGCCGCGCCAGGCCTGGACCCGCAACCTTTCAGTGGTTGATATCGCCGATTGTCCGCGCGGCCACTGGTATGGGCCAGACTACCTCCTGCGCGGGCTGGCCCATGAGTATCGGGATGGGCATGCGCAATGGCTGGCCCAGCAGGTGCAGGAGGCCCGGGTTGCCGCACCGGGGGCCCCCTGGCTGAATCTGCTCTGGTATGATCCCCGTGTAAAACCGCAGCCCCCCGGCGATTTGCCCACGCTGCGTCATTTTGATGACATGGGCATTGTGGCCGCCCGATCCGATTGGTCCGGCCGGGAGTCGCTGCTGGTGTTCAAGTGCGGCCCCTATCTTGGGCATCAGGCGGTGAGCAATTTCACATACGACGCTGGTGGCGGGCATGTGCATCCGGATGCCAATCATCTGGTGCTGTTCGGGGCGGGCGAGTGGCTGCTGCGCGACGATGGCTATCGCGCCAAATGGAGCGGCCAGCACAACACTTTGCTGGTGGATGGCCAGGGCCAGTTGGGCGAGGGCGCCCAATGGTTTCAGGCAAAGCAGGCCATCAAGGCCTTTCCCCGCATTCTCCGCTGCGCCTCCACTCCGGAGCTTGACCAGATGTCCGGGGATGCGGGGGATGCGTATCCAGCCAGCCTGGGGCTGCGGCGCTACCAGCGGCACGTGTTGTTTCTGAAGCCGGATGTCCTGCTGGTGTGCGATGATATCGTCACCGACCGACCGCGGGCGCTGGAACTTCGTTTTCACCCTGAAAGTCGCGCTCTGTCGCGTTCGGGGGCGGCCAGTCTTCTGCATGGGACACAGGCCAGCTTGCGCCTGGAGCCGCTGGTGGGAACCAACGGGGTGGAGTTTTTCGCTGATGACATTGCCATTGAGGGGCGCCATGGGGAGCAGAATGTGAAAATGTTCACCGTTCGCATGGCCAAGCAGGCTGCCGCCTGGCGCAGCGTGTTGGCTTTCTCCTGGGCGGGCAGGGGGCAACCCCTGCCGACGGTGTCCCTGGCATCCCCGGACGCCACTGGGCAATTCCGGGTGGGCCAGCGCTTGGTGACCTTGGACTGGGACACTGGGCAGGCCAGAGTCGATTCGCTGCTTAAACCTTGATATATGCCATGGGGAAAATCTGGAAACGCGCATGGACACTGGGATTGCCCTGCCTCATATGCACGGTTGCCCTGCTCCTGTTGCACCTGGCTGATTTTGTATTTCTGGCCAAGCTGGAGCGGTTTTCCTTGGACTGGCGTCTTCAGCATGGCCGCAAGCCTGAGGTCCTCTCACAGTTGGTATTTCTGGGGATCACGGAGCCCGGCTATGGAGACAATCTGAGCGCCGAGGAAAAAGCCGCTGAACCGGTCCTGGAGAAAATGGCTGGGCAATTTCCCTGGCCGAGGGAGGTTTGGGCCGCACTGATTGACCGACTTGCGGAGGCCGGGGCCAAAGTGATTGCAGTTGATTTGTTATTTGCCACGCCGGGTCCCGGGGACGAAGCCTTGCGCAACGCGCTGGAGAAACACCGTGGGCGAGTGGTTATTGCTGCCAACCTGACCGGTGGCAAAACCATGGAGCAACATTCCTTTGGTGAGTCCTTGGTGCGCAACTTCCCCACCGCGACCGTGTTGCCAACCATGGCCGAGTCCGAAACCGCCCAGACCCGGGATGACCGGGTGGGGTTCATCAACGTCTGGCCGGATGGGGATGATGTGGTGCGCCGGGCCCGCTTCCGGTTTCAAGATATCGAAGGTGGCGCAGTCCTGACCACCCTGGCGGCCCGGGTTTTGGAAAAAATGGGCCGCCGGGACGCCATCCCAGCGGATGCCGGCGCAGTCGGCTTCAAGTATTGCCGTGCCTCTGGGTATGGCTATCCCGCGATTCCAGTCTATTACCCGTTCATCGATAAAATATGGACCACGCGCTTTCAATCGGGGCGTTTTTTCAGGGACAAAGTGGTTTTGATCGGGCCGGCGGCCAACGTTTTTCAAGATCTTCACAGCACCCCCTTTGAAGGGGATGAACACGCCACCAAAGCGATGCTGGGTCCGGAAATCCATCTCAACATCATTGGGGCTGCCTTGCAGGGGGCTTTTTGGCGATCTGTGCCGCTCCCTTGCGAAATCGGTTTGATCCTCGGTTTGGGGTTGTTATCATGGCTGGTCAATCTGCCCGCCAGCCGGGTTTGGCGGCGTCTTTTGACCGTCCTGATCCTGGGCGGATTCTACCTTTACGCCAGTCAGGCAGCCTTCGACCAGGTCGGGCTGGCGATTCCGGTCGCCACGCCCATGCTGACTCTGGTGTTGGCCAGCCTGATGGCGCTCGCATATGATTTTGTTCTGGAGCGCCGGGAACGGGTACGTTTGCGCCGCACCCTCGAACGTTACGTCTCCCGCGATGTGGTGCGCGAGTTGCTGGATAATCCGCAAAGCTTTTTAAACTCACTCGGTGGGGTGCGTAAACCAGTCACGATCCTGTTTTCCGATGTGCGCGGATTTACCACGCTGACAGAGGGGGCCAACGCCGAGCAATTGGTGGCGCAGCTCAATGAGTATTTTGAGGAGATGGTGCGAATCGTGTTCAAACACCAGGGGCGCCTGGATAAATTCATCGGGGACGCGGTGATGGCCGACTGGGGGAGCATCTTGTCCGCCGGGCCTGCGGATGATGCCGTCCGGGCGGTGGCCACGGGATTGGAGATGAGAGAAAGCCTGAAAAATCTAAATGCGGATTGGGCAGCGCGGGGCATGCTGCAACTGGCGTTTGGCATTGGCATCAACCATGGCGAGGTGATTATCGGCAACCTTGGTTCCAGCCAGAAAATGGAGGTGTCCGTCATCGGTGACCCGGTCAACCTGGCCTCCCGCCTCGAGGGGGTCACCAAGGAATATCATCTCGACCTGGTGATTGGGGAGTCGGTGGCCCACTTGGTTCAGGGACACTATGTCCTGCGGCCCGTGGATCTCATCCAGGTCAAAGGGAAAACCAGGCCCGTGGAGGTGTTCGCCGTGCTGGGAGCCGGCAACGAGGCCAACGCAGCACCGGTTTGGCTGGCACGGTATGTCACAGCCATAGGCCACTACCGCCAGCGTGCTTTTGCCCGGGCCCAGGAGGAGTTTGAGGGGTGCCTGGGTGAGGCCCCTGATGATTACCTGAACCAGATGTACCGGCAGCGCTGCCAGTTTTACCTCGAGAATCCCCCGGGCCCTGAATGGAACGGGGTTCACGTGATGATGGGCAAATGATCAAAACCGATAGTTAAGGCTCAGACCCATGCCGCCGTTGAAATTTCGATAATCGGCAATCACCGGGTTGTCTGACTCCTTGACATCGTAGCTCAGGTTTAGCCGCGCGCTGATGTTCGGAGTGAAAAACCACCCCACAATCCCGCCTGCGGTATGCAGCAGGTCGGTTCGTGGAGCAAGCCATTGGGTGTACGAGATGGCCATGAACCGGTAATACGGTTGCACCACGAGATGCGATCCGAAACCGTGGGTGTAGGAAACGGTCAATAGGTTGTCCAGCCGGTCGTTCAGGTTACTCTTTTGAGGGGGCGGTACCCTCGTTGCATGATAGATCCCATAATAGCCCGCCATGAACATGCTGTGGTCATTCAAAGGGACCGCCTTGGTCACCCCCCACTGCGGCAGCCATTCCTGATAAATGGTGCCGCTGGTGCCATCCAAGCGATGCCCGGTCAGCC
>CAIYYI010000622.1 GCA_903930345.1 uncultured Verrucomicrobiota bacterium | reverse complement strand
CGTTGCTGTTCTCCGCGGTGTCGATGGTCCACTTGGTGCCGTTGCTCCATTCGATTGACGCCGCCGGGTTGGAAACCACCGTGATTTCCCACGGATAGGCATCATTCGTGGAGTAGGCCTTGAGCTTGTCCAGCAGGCTGGTCGAGTGCTCTTTCTTGTCCGATCAGGGATTCGGCGGTTTGCGGCTTCCTGAGTTCGGCGATCTTCGCTTTGATGTTATCCAAGGTTAGCAAACGGCTGGCGGAAACCTTGGCCGCTTCTCTTGAGCAAGTCCACCCGGCCCCCAGATAGGCCGCGGTGCCGTCCTTGCCTTCCACCATCAACTCGCAGAAGCGTGCTTGTCTCACGGTGAGGGATTTCATTGGGGCCTGCTTGGCTTTCGTCGGTGGTTTCATGGTGGTTCGGGGTTGCCGGTGGCGGTGCGCGTCTGCCGGTTCAAATTTTATAACCCGCTGGCAAGTCTTCCCAAAGGGGCGCAATTTTCGGTTTGAATTGCGCCCGTTTCAGCAGCGCAGGGAAGGCGCATCATCCGGACATGGCCAACAATCCCAAACTTCAAGGATCGGCTCCCGTCCAGGGTGCCGTTCGTCAACCCGCCGCGCAACTCCAAGGCTCCGGCCCCATCCAGGGCGCTGCCAGGTCGCCGACATTGAGTCCGCTACCTGCGGCTGCGTTCACCCAGGCACCGAAGCCAACCGCCGCGCCAGCGGCTGCGTCATGGAAAGCGACCGACTACCAGCCGAACAAGCCGCCCACCTCGCCGATCACCGCGCAGCCGGGCTACCGGCCCTCGGCTAAACCGCCGGCTCCGGCCGCGCCTACGCCGGCATGGCAAGCGCCGCCCGATCAGGGCTATCAAAAGGACCGCGCGGCCGAACTTTACCAAAAGGGCATGGATTCCACCATGGCCAACCAACAGGCGAACCGGGATGCCGCCCGCATGAACGCCGCATGGAAGTCCGCCCCCAAGGTTGGCCCCAAGACGCTGGTCAATCCGTCAGGAGCCAAAATCCCCGGCATTGCCGCGCCCGATCAACAGACGGGACCGGGACCAAAAATCAGCCGCCTGACCGGCAAGCCGATGCAGGTTGGCTATGTGGGAGGTGGGGGTGTCGCGACTCCCAAGTCCGCGGTCGCGGCCGTGCCCAAGCCAAGCGTGCCCAAGCCGCCGGTGCCCGTGGCTCCCGCAGTCAAGCAACCGTCGGTGCCGGCCGGAAGCGCCGTCATGAGCCAGCGGGCCGGGTTTACGCCCAAGCCGGTGATTGGAGCCTTCCCGGCCAAGGGGGCGAACTGGCGGGACCAACCCACCTTTACGGCCACCACCGCCAAGGCCGCACCGGCAGTTGCCAAGAAGTCCGCGGCTGTGGCTCCCGCTCCGGTTCCCGTCAGAGCCGCGGCGGGACCGGCGGGCAATGCGGGCAGTCCGGGACCGGTCTCGGCGGATCCAAGGCCATCCGCGTGGAAAGAACGGGCGTCGCTGTCGGCACCCGGCAAATCCGTCGCGGATTCCAACCGTGCCCAGGATCTGGCCGCCCGGAACACCAAGACCAAAGCCACACTCGCGGACGCCAAACGGCGGGCCGCCCAAGCCGACAGCGTTCCCGAATTCCTTCACGGCACCGGTGCCGGCTGGCTACTGCGCAAGCTCCAGACGCCGATCTTGTGATCGGTCGTCCCCCGCAGTGGGTTGATTGAACGAACTCGGAACGCCGGAGCCCGTGATCGGCTGCCGATTTGGGCAACCAATCCAGATCATCAAAAAACTCGCAACGCATTGATTATTAGATTGTTGCGCTCAGCTCAAATTTTCGGCTTGCCAGAATCGGCCGATTTGGTCAACTTTCTCCGTTGAACGAATTACACTGTTGGGCTCAAAAGTAGAATGAAGACTCGCAAAAGACTGTATGTGATTTTGGCAGTTGCGGCAATAGCCGGAGCGCTCCTATTCGTCCTGACGCCAAGAGGGTCATCAAAGTTCCCGGTAGTAGCGAAATACCTTCAAAAAGTTCCCACAGCCATGGGTTTGAATGACTCCCCAAAGTCTTCATTTCCTGAGGTAACTAAATATCTTCAGGAGGTTCCCACAGCCAAGGGTTGGAGGTTGGCGCGGGAGCAGTCATTTGCTCCAAGTAGGTCCACTAATGGAAATGTCGTCGAGCGCACTATCGAAGACTTTCGCAAGCCGGATTTGAAACTGGCTAGAGTTCACTACCTCTACGATGCGAATGGCACCAACATCACCGTGATTGCCTACCACGATGGCGAGTCGATGCAACGCATTGATATCGTTTCATATATTGGGTCTTCCTGTCCGCCTATGGAAGAGCTGCGCAATGATTTAAAACATCAATTCCCTGGAATTCCGTGTCGGGTCGTCTCCCGCTATAAACCATAACTAGCAGAACAAGGCGTGCCTCCTAACGGGCCATAAGCACCTCAATCTCATCCCATCATACTTTCAATCGCTCCCG
>CAIYYI010000621.1 GCA_903930345.1 uncultured Verrucomicrobiota bacterium | reverse complement strand
CTTCGCGCGGCGATTCGCCCGGCACAAAGACCGTCGCGGTCGTGTTGGCTGGAATCTTCACGTCCAGCGTCAAGCTCTTGCCGTCACGTTTCCAGTTGCTGACGATGCGACCGTAGGGCGAGTCGTAGTGCGCTTTCACCCACGTCAGCCCGCCGACGATAGCAGGCCGAATGATGATCTTCTTGAAGCCGGGAGCCGATGGATCAGGACGGATGCCAGCCAACCCTTCGTAAAACCATGCGCCGGGTGTTCCGACGACCAGGATGATCTGGCTTCCCCATCCTGACCACGTCTCCGGCCATGTTGTCACTTTGCGTTCTTTGAGCAGATATCCCCAGCCGGGATACGTCTCCTGCCCCACGATCAGCGCGGCAAGATCAGGACGATCCTCTTTGATCAGCAGGTCCAGCAACATGAAACTCCCCTGCAATCCGACACCCAGATGCCCTTTGTGCGTCACGACAATGTCATTCTCTAACTGCCGCAAGATCACAGGCCGCAACTCGTCGGGCATGATCCTTGCCCGCAGGGCGATCACAAGGTAGGCCTGCCGCGCAACCCGGTAGCTGTTCTTGCCGGCATCGAAGTAGGTCTTGTGGATGAGAGGACGCAGGACGGCCAAACGCGCCGCGCAACGCTCCTGCTCCGCGGTGTCGCCCAGTACGTTGGCGAAATCCGCCAAGTCTTGCCAAAGCAGGATGCGGTAGCAGTTGTTGAAAAACTCCCGCTGATCCATCGTCTCGAACTCGAACTTGTGTTTATCCGCAGACTCCGTTGGCGGCGTCCAATCGCCCAGGAATTGCCATTGCACGAACTTCTTTGGATCCTTCGATTCAAACGGATTGAAGTAGCGCAGGATGTCGTTTTCCGTGTGCGATTCGAGATAGTCAACGTACTTCTTCAAGGCGGGGTACGCCTCCGCGACAATCGCTTTGTTCCCATAATACAGGTGCAGCCGTCGCACCAGTTCGCTCGCCTGGCCGCCCCATGACGGGCCGCCGCCGTGCGGCCGCTGCGCGGGTGCGGTGTTTCCAAAATGGCCGTCGGCCCGCTGGTTGTCGCGCCAGTCTTGGAGCCACTTCAAGAAGAAGGCGTCGCTGCGGAAGTTGTAGAGCATCCCACTCAAAAAGGAGCCGCCATCGCCATAGCCTTCCTTCTCGCGCGGTTCGCCACCGCCCAGCACACCGCAGGGGATTTGCGTGCGGAACGTGTAAACCGTGGTCTCGTGAATCCGGTTGAACAGCTCATTGGAGCAACGGAACTCGCCAGCCTTCTCCAAATCGGTCTGCACCAGCATCGCCTCGACATCGGCCAACCGGGGAGCCTTGGCCAATCCACCGATGATCGCATAACGGAATCCATGTTGGTTGAACTTGCTTTGAAAGACAGCGGTGGGTGAGTTCCCGGCGACATAGACATCACGCTGCTTGAAAGTCTGGAAGCCATCCTCGTTGTGCATGAACATCAACTGAGGGTCGAGCATGTCGGCATAATCAATGACGACCTCCTGACCAGGCGTCAGCCCCTCAAGACGCAGACGAATCCAACCGGTGAGGGTCGTTCCGAAATCAACGATCCACTTGCCCTTGTGAGGAACGATCGTGCGCGCTTGGATCGGCGGGCCTGTGCGGCTACCGGGTAGGGCCTGCCAACTTGCCGTAACGTTCGGGGCGGCAATTTCCGTGGCTTTCGCCCACGCACGGTCATCGTACGTTGCCAGATTCCAGCCCGCGATGTATTTGCCGTCATCGTACCTCTCGCCACCAAAGTTGTTCCAAGCCCAGCCGCCCACTTGACTGATACAGCTATCGGCAGTGCGCCATTGACCATCGGTTCCGATCACCGCGCGGCCCCCGGGGCTTTCCATCTCGAGTTGGGCCCGCACGATTGGCGCCTTGAAAGGATTCCCATAATGCGTCTGATACCAACCGGGTCCCATCCACAGGGCGATGCAGTTCGTGCCCTTTTGAAGCAGCGACGACACATCATGGACGTTGTAGAACATGCGTCTCTTGAACTGGCAATAGGCAGGCATCAGCACATCGTCACCTACTCGCTTCCCATTGATGAACAGCTCGTAGAGCGCGGGGGTGTTCACGAACACTGTGGCGCTGTTGACATCCGATTTCAGTTCGAAAGTCTGGCGCAGCCAGAGATGGACCATCATCTTGCCAGAGCCGGTTCCCGCTGTGATCCATTTGCCCTTCCAGTCTTCGGCTGTAAGCAGTCCCATCGTCCAGCGTGCCGGCGCGCTCCATGGCGACACCTTGCCGTCCTTGTCCCACACCCGCACCTTCCACTCGCAGCGCTGCCGGGACTCCAACGGTTTGCCGGCATACTGAATGTCAAGCGACTGGTCGGAAAGCACCCGGTCGGAGTCCCACATCCCGTCAACGACGACTTGGTAGGCCGTCTGGCTGCCAGACGCGAGTTGCCAGCTTAATCGCGGATGCGCCACATCAATTCCCCAAGGGTCTTTGAGATACTCGCATCTCAATTCCGAAACCGTCACCTGGCTGGACGCCTGTTCTTGCGACAGACAAGCCAGCGGCGCGAGCAGCAGGGCGGTGAGGAGGGTGAGCTTCATGGGTTGTTTCCCTGATGTAATGGCGGCACGGAGGACTCGAAACAGTAGGTTCCGGAGACGATCTCATACACAGCCGCACCGTTTTCCATCCGCAGGAATTGAATGCCTTCCATCTTGGCAGCGGTTTTCCCGGACTCAGTCACGCCCGACTCGTCCCGCGCAGGCACTAACACGATCGCCGTGGTGTTCGGCGGGATCGTGACCTCCATCGAAACCTTGTCCCCCGCGCGCGTCCAGTTGCTGACGATCCGGCCGTAGTTGGAATCATACTCGCATTTCACCCAAGTGAGGTCGCCGACCATGGCGGGGCGGATGATGATCTTCTTGAACCCGGGGGCGGCGGGATCGGGACGGATTCCGCCGGCGATCTTGTAGAACCACTGCCCGATTGAACCGCCAAGGCTGGGCATTTGCACGAGGCCGCCTTTCCAGGTTTCCTTCATCACGCCATCGGCAATGAGCGTGTTCCAGCCGGGGTGATCCTGCTGGGTGATGATCTTGTATAACAGATTGCCCAAGCCGAGGTCGGTCATCGTCGCGATCAGATAGGGCGTGCCGACGAATCCGGTCGAAAGATGATCGCCGCGCTGATGGATGTTCTCCACGAGCCGCTCGATCACGAGCGGCCTTTTTTCCTCCGGCACCATTCCAAATGCCAGCGGCAGGATGAGGGAGGTCTGGCTGTCGGTGGCGCCGGCGTAGAGACCCGTCGCGGGGTCGAGCAGGCGTGCGTTGAAATTGTCTTTGATCTTCACCGCTCTCGCCGCATAGGCATCAGCCTCCGCCGCCTTTCCCAGAGTGCGCGAAATCTCGCTCATCATGCCGGTGAAACGATAAAGCGCGCAGGTGGAGACCAGATAAGTTGGCGTGCGTTTCGGCGGCCCCCAACCGTTGATTCCGACTTCGATCCAGTCGGATGCGCCGGCCCAGCGCAGCAGGTCGTCCTTTGGATCGACCTTGCCAGCGAGCCATTTGAGATAGTCCGCCATCGACTCGTAGGCGGTTTCCAGGATCTCCTTGTTGCCGTAGTAGAGATAGTGTTTGTAGGGCAGGTAGATGATCATTCCGCCCCACCATGGGTCGTTCCAGATATTTTCCTGGCCACCCCAGATCATCGGAGCAACGGAACCGACTGAGCCGTCGGGCAGTTGTGATTCATGCATGTCCGTCCACCAGCGGCGGTAGAGCGCGGCCATGTCGGTGAGATAGACCGTCGAATCGATCATCGTCTGCACGTCCTGGGTCCAACCCGCCTTCTCGCGGGTGGGATCCATCGGGAAATCGAGCGTGTAGTTCAGGTGGGTGCGCAGGGTGGCGTCATGCACATGGTTGAGGAACGGATTCGAACAGGAAAACCTGCCGGTGTGACGCAGATCGGCGTGGGCGGACTTGATGGTGACCGCCTCCAATGGTGGCGGCTCAATGCCGTCCACGCTGAGCACCGGGCCGATGGAATGCACCATGAAGCGAGGCTCCAGCGTTTCCTCGCCCACGCCTTTGAGGATATAACGGAAATCCGCCGGGTTTCCATCGGCTTTGTTCTTGGAGGCACGCGGCACACTATGATCCCCCACCCTGACTTCCTGTCCGGCAGAGCCGCGGGCCCTGACGACCGGCCAGCCGGTCTGCATATTCTCGAAGATATATCGATTGCCCTGGACGCGGACGGGTTTCACCACTTTCGCCACCCGCACCGGGGTTCCGGGATTCGCCTGCATCTCGCCGGGAGGTGCAGCCACTTGCACGACCGGTTGCCACTTGCTTGCATCGAATCCGGGAGCATCCCATCCCGGCTGGGCCAGCCGCAGGTCCTGACGCTCACCCGCAAAGAAATCATTGAAAGTGATCTCCGCCGTGGACCATTTCCAAGAGCTGTCGGCGGTGAGGAAGCGCTTCGTTCCGTCGGCCATGGTGAGTTCCACCTCGACGGAAAAGACCGGTTCGTTGCCGACCCCGACCCAGTTCGCCCAGCCGCGGCTCGGCGCGCCGAAGAACCCGTTGCCCAGCACCGCACCAAGGGTGTTGGTGCCCGCGTGGAAATGACCGGTCACATCATGAACATGATAGAACACGCGGCGGGTATAGTCCGATACCGCAGGCGCCGTGACATCGAGTCCCGCTTTCTTCCCGTTGACGCTGAAATCGGCAAACCCCAGCGCGCTCACCCGCGCCAAGGCCCGCACCGGTTTGGCGTCCAGTTTTATATCACGACGAAACAACACCGCTTCCCGACGCAGCTCCAACGGTTTGCTTTCTAACGGCTCAGACAACAGGCGCTTTCCCCAGCCATGCGCCTCCACGGAATCCAAGGCTTGCACAGGGGCCTTGAGCGCGACGTTTTTGTCCCCGGAAATCACCTCAAGCGCCCGCAGGCCGAAACAGAACTCCGCCGGATTCTTGGGACGCGCAAAGAGCTTGGTCGCGGTCATGCGCACATACCGTCCGCGCACCCCCTGAGCCTCCACAGTCAGCCATGTCGCGCCGGGATTCGGCACATCCGCACCGGTGCGGTCCTCCAACAGTCGCGGCTGGGAAAACCCGGCATCATCACTGGCCTCGAGACGGTAGCGGAGCGGAAAGCCGAAACCCTTGGCTCCGTCGTGGTCCAGCGTCTCAATCCGGATGCGCTGAATCGGCATGGACCGGCCGAGATCCACCTGCACCCATTTCACCGTGTTGGCGTTCGTGGCGATCACCGCGTGATAGCCGAGCCCCAGCTTCTTGTCCAAGAAGCTTCCTTTCTGCTCCGGCACCGGAATGTAGCGCTGCCCTCTCGGGCGGTTCATCGGCGCATCGCGGGCCGCGATCCACGGGCTTTTCCACTCGCGCATCACGCCCATAACCCAGGTCGCCGGATGGCTCCCTCCGGAGAGTTTTCCGTCCTGGTCCTTGACGCGCACCTTCCAATGCGCCTGCTGGCGCGGCATCAGCGGTTTGCCCGCATAAACGATGTGGACGCTCCGGTCCGAGACCTCCATGCCGCTGTCCCAAAGATCGCCCTGATCCTGGGCCAGCAACGCCGGTGTTGACGCGACCAGCACCTGATACGCCGTCTGTCTCAGCCCCCGCACCGTCTGACTTCCGGCTTCTGACTTCTGACCTCCATCCTCTATCCTCCACCCCAACTGCGGCTTTGCCACATCGATGCCGAGGGGATTCTCACGGTATTCGCAGCGCAGGTCTGTCAGGTTGGCAGCCTGCAGCTCGCCCAGCGGCGCGAGCAGCAGGGCGGTGATGAGTGTGAGGGTGTGTTTCATTTCGGTTTACCTCCAGTTGATATGGGCGTTTTTCTGTTCAAGATCTACAAACACGGACGCATGCTCGAACTCGCGCGTATACGCGTAACCCGCACGGACGGCGGGGCCTTTTGGCGCGCCCAAGGGGCGCTCAAACTCCGGATGCGGCAATCGCCACAGCGTGCTGTTCTTCACGTCATAGCCGTCATGCGCGCAGAAATAACTGTGCTTTTCGGCGCAGATGAGAAAGAGCGCAAGCAGATACTGGAACCGGCGATCAGAGGCGTCCACCTTCTTCAGCGCCGTGCGGATCTCATCCGTGCGCGCCTCGTTCGCCTTCCCCGCATCGCCGCTCTCTTCGCCCAGTCCGGCGGTGAAAGCGACGACGTACCCCTGGCGCGCAGCCTCCTGGAAGGCCGCGATGCCCTTGGCCACATAGTCCCTCACCGGTACACTGCCCACCGTCGTCTCAAACGCCTCGATGTAAGAGCCGTCAAACACCCGCAGGCGGCTCATCCCCGCATCCGGGAAGCGCGCCCGCAGCACGTTCGCGAGCATGAGCTTGTCCGGCCCCAGGGCCCGCCGGGTCTCCTCCAGCAGGGTTGTATAGCCGCCGAGCACGCCCTCCTTCTTCGCCTTGCCGATGTCGCCCAGCAGATAGGTCGGCTCCAGGACCTTCACATTCCCGTCGAG
>CAIYYI010000620.1 GCA_903930345.1 uncultured Verrucomicrobiota bacterium | reverse complement strand
TGTGGAATGATGATATGTCAATAGTAAGAACCGACCCCCGGGGTCGGTTCCTACTATTTACATATGATAACCATTGATTGTCTTCATTCACTTCTCTTACTAAAAGATTGGAAAGGAAAACCCGGCTGGCCTGATGCCATTAATATTGCGCGCCGGGCGGAGGAGACGGAGAATGGACGCCATGGCTGATGGCATGACAGACGCGGCACCGATCGTCTGGGAGCACGAGAGCACCCTGCGGGTGCGCTATAGCGAGACGGACCAGATGGGGACGTTTTACAACTCGCGGGCGCTCGAATGGTTTGAGTGCGGGCGCACCGAGCTGCTGC
Organism: uncultured Verrucomicrobiota bacterium; assembly: GCA_903930345.1. Taxonomy (GTDB): domain Bacteria; phylum Verrucomicrobiota; class Verrucomicrobiia; order Limisphaerales; family CAIYYI01; genus CAIYYI01. Next base: position 10,276 of record CAIYYI010000620.1, on the reverse strand, counting down.
GGGCCATGGGACTGCCGTACACGGAAATTGAGGCGCGCGGGATTTTTCTGCCGCTAGTGGAGTCACACGTGGAATACCTGGGGCGGGCGCGGTACGACGATCCGCTGCAACTGACGACCCGGCTGCGGATGAGTGGCCGGGCGCGCGCGCGGATGGAGGTGGAGATCATCAATGCCCAGACGGGCAAGCCGGTGGTGCGCGGGTACACGGTGCATGTGTTTCTGGACCGGGCGGGCAAGCCGGTGCGGCCGCCGGAGTGGTTCACAAAACGGGTGACACCCACTGGACAACCCGAATGAACCCGGCCACAAAGAACAACTCAACCACGGGCCCAGCGCCCGGGAAAGGAAGACAGACATGAAGATCGGATTCCACACAGATGCATTCAACTCGGCGTATTGGTCTTTTGAAAAGTGCCTGGAATGGGCGCAGAAAAACGGGGTGCATCACATCGAGTGCGGGCTCATTGACGGGGTGAGCTGGATCCACGGGCTGGGCTATCAGCCGCATGTGGCGCTGTATGAGGATCCGGTGCTGCTGCGGCACAAGATGGAGCGGTACGGGGTGCGGTTCTCCCAGGTGGACGCGGCGTATCCGCTCTCGCAGGCGGATGGGCCGTTGCGGGGGGTGCCGTATGTGATGAAGTCGATCGCATGGGCGGCGCAGGCGGGGAGCCCGTGTGTCGATACGACGGATGGGCTGCACGAGCCGGCCGGGATGAATCACGCGGAGGCGATGGCGATGATGAAGCAGAGCTACCGGCAGATATTGGAGGTGGCGGAGGCGCACGGGATCATCGTGAACATCGAGCCGCACGGGTGGTTCACCACCAACCCGGACGCGATGGCGGAGATGCTGGCGTTTTCCAAGAGCCCGTATCTGCGGATGAACATGGACACGGGAAACACGTTCATCGCGGGACGGGATCCGGTGAAGTTTTTGCGGAAGTTCCGGCGGCGGGTGAGCCATGTGCATGTGAAGGACGTGTCGGAATCGCTGGCGCAAAAGCTGCGCGGGCAGGACACCGGCATCGCCGTGAGCCAATGCGCGCTGGGGGGCGGGGTGAACGGGGAGAACATCCGCAAGTGCCTGGCGCTGCTGCGGGACCAGGGTTACGGCGGGGTGCTGAGCATCGAATGCGAGGGGCAGGGCGGGCCGATGATTGAGGAATCCCTGAAGTGGCTGCGGGGAACGCTGAAGGAATTGGGAATTGACGAAATATAACCAACCAAGGAGAAATGAACCATGGAAAAAGATCAAGCGACGACCCGGCGCAGTTTTTTGAGGACCTCGACCACGGCGGTGGCGGCGGTGGCGCTGGGGGCATTGGACCCGGCCCGGTTTGCGCACGCCCAGGGGAGCGACATCATCCGGGTGGGGATGATCGGCTGTGGGGGGCGCAACAGCGGGGCAGGGGCGCAGGCGCTGCGGGCGGATCCGGGGGCGCGGCTGGTGGCGATGTGCGACATTTTTGACAGCCGGGTGAAATCGGCGCGGGACAACATCACCAAGCAGTGCCCGACGCAGGTGGACGTGCCGAACGAGCGCATCTTCACGGGTTTCGACGGGTATAAGCGCGTGATTGAGAATGTGGATATGGTGTGCATCGCGAACGCGGCGAAGTTTCATCCGCTGCACGCGAAGGCGGCGATCATGGCGGGCAAGCACGTGTTCGTGGAGAAGCCGCACGGGATTGATCCGTACGGGATCCGGATGCTGCGGGAGGCGTGCGACCTGGCGAAGCAGAAGAAGCTGTGCGTGGTGAGCGGGCTGCACAGCCGCTACCACACCGGTTACGCGGAGACGATTTTCCGGATCCTGGACGGGCAGATCGGCGAGGTGGTGAGCATCGAGGAGAACTTCCTGCGCGCGCCGTACGGGATCACGGAGCGGAACCCGGCGCACAGCGAGCTGGAGTGGCAGTGCAGCACGCAGTACCATTTCAACTGGCTCTCGGGGGATGATGTGGTGCAATCGCTGGTGCACAACCTGGACCGGGCGAGCTGGGCGCTGGGGGAGGCGGCCCCGGTGAAATGCCATGGGCTGGGCGGGCGCTCGACGATGACGGACCAGAAGTACGGCAACGTGTTCGATCACCACTCGGTGGTCTATGAGATGCCGAAAGGGGTGCGGGTGTACGCCCTGTGCCGGACGACGACCGGGTGTTACGACGAGGATTCGAGCCTGGTGTTTGGCACCAAGGGAATCGCGAATGTGAAGGCGTGCCGGATCACCGGCAAGAAGAACTGGCGGTGGACGGGCAAGTGCGACCCGTACCAGGTGGAGCACACCCGGCTGTTCGCGGCGATCCGGGCGGGGAAGCCGATCAACAACGGGGATTACATGGTGCGGAGCACCCTGTTCGGCATCATGGGCCAGATCTCCTGCTACACGGGCAAGGAAGTCACGTGGGAGCAGATCAACGGATCCAATTTTTCGTACGGACCGAAGCCGGAAGAGTGCCGGGACGGGATGGAGCCGCCGGTGAAACCCGGTGCGGATGGCAGCTATCCGGTCTATCTGCCGGGGCAGACGCGGCTGCTGTGAAAGCGATAAAACCATGAAGAACCCAATGCAGCGTCGCCAGTTTCTGGCGACGGCGGGAGTGGCGGTGGCGGGTTGCGCGGGCATCCTGAGGGCGGCGGAGGCACCGGACATGACGCCCCCCCGGACCGGCGGCCCCAAGCGGGTGCTGCTGGTGACGGGGGTGGATTATCCCGGTCATCTGTGGCGGAAAACGGCCCCGGCCCTGAAGGAGGCGCTGGAGAAGGGCGGGCGGCTGCGGGTGCGCATCGTCGAGGATCCGGAGCTGCTGGCGCACCCGAGCCTGAAGGAGTGGGATGCCGTGGTGCTGCACTTCCAAAATTGGGAGGTGCCGGGACCGGGGGCGGCGGCCCGGGAGAATCTGCGGCGGGCGGTGGCGGGCGGCACCGGGCTGGTGCTCACCCATTTTGCGTGCGGGGCCTGGTTTGGGGAATGGCCGGAGTTTGAAAAGCTGGCGGGCCGGGTCTGGTTTGGGACCAAGGGCGGTCGCCAGCACGATCCGTTCGGCAAATTCCAGGTGGAGATAGCGGACCCGGAGCACCCGGTGACGAAGGGGTTGAAACCGTTTGAGACAGAGGACGAGCTGTACACCTGCCTGCAAGGGGAGACGCCGATCCACGTGGTGGCGAAGGCGAAATCCAAGGTGGACGGGAAGGATTATCCGATGGCGTTCACGCTGCAATATGAGAAGGGGCGGGTGTTTCACATTCTGTTGGGCCACAACGTGCCGGCGATCACCGGCTCACCGGCCAGCGAACTGTTCCGGCGGGGGGGTGAGTGGGTGGCCGGGGTGGCATAAAGTGGGCAGGAATCATGAAAAAAACCGGACTGATCGGAATATTGGGGGTCATGGGGGTGGCCTGTCTGGGGGCGGAGCCGAAGCTGAACAACGCGGCGCAGCGCCAGTATGGGGCGCGCATCCACGTGACGGCCGGGACTGGCGCGCGGCTGGACCCGCAGACGCAGCCGGAAGCGCTGCTGGATGGCAACTGCCATTCGCGCATGGTGATCTCCGGTGCGCCCTACACCATCACCCTGGAACTGCCCTTCCCGCAAATGGTGGAACGGCTGGCGTTCGCCAATTCAGATTACGAAACGGAGGTGGCACCGAAGGAGATGGAGATCCGCCTGGATGACGGCGCGGCGCAGAAAGTGACGGTGACCTGCCAGCGGCCGGTGAAGCGCAAGCCGGTGTGGCAGGAGGTGGCGGTGGGTCGGACGGTGCGGAAGGTGCAGGTCACCGTGCTGTCCAACCACGTGGTGAGCGAAAAGGTGAATTGGGGCGGATGGGCGGAGGTGGCGGCCTGGACGAAGGAGGGGCTGGCGGAGCGGTTTGCCATTCCTGGGCTGGCCGGCCGGACCGGGGTGGTGGTGAACGTGCCGCCGGTGACCAGCGGGCCGACGCCAACCGTGCGCCTGCCCGCCCGGGCGAAACCGGGAGAGCACCCGTGTCTGCTGATGACGCCGGCGGAGGTGACGGAGCTGCGCCGAACGCTGGGCCAATCGGCGCGGGGCAAGGAGGCGCTGGCGGCGCTGATCCGCCTGGCCGATGCGGCGCTGGAGGGCGAGCCGGAATTTCCCGATCCCAAGGGGCCGCCGGGGCAGCTCAAGGACCGGGGCGACGCGGTGGCGCGGCAGCACAGCAAGCTCTCTGAACAGTGCGGCACACTGGGCGTGGCTTACGCGCTGACCGGCTAGCGGAAATACGCGCAGCGCGCGGCGGCGATCGTGAAAGGGTACGCGGCCCGGTACGGGGATTACGCGGAGCACAAGGGGGTGAACAAGAGCGACACCGGCAAGGTGATGGGACAGCGGCTGTCCGAGGCGATGTGGCTGATCCCGCTGATCGAGAGCTACGACCACACGCTGGGCACCGGGCTTTACACGGAGGCGGAGCGGAAGCAGGTCGAGGAGCAGCTCATCCGGGCCGGGGTCACCTTCCTGTGGCGCAAAGAGGCGGCGGCGGAGGCGGCGGAGCGGGATCGCCGCACGCCGGGCTGGCGGACCGCGCAGCCCGCGCCGGGCAACGGCAAGCCGGTGGGGAACTGGCTGAACTTTTACAACACCGCCACCCTCATGGCGGGGGCCGTGCTGGGGGACACCAACCTGCTGGACGTGGCGGCGGCGAATTTCCGGACCCTGCTGGCGCAGGGGATCGGGGCGGATGGCATGTGGGGCGAGGGGGCCATCGGCTACCAGATGTTCGCGCTCACGGCCATGGTGCCCGGGTTCGAGGCGGCGGCGCGCCAGGGAATCGATCTGTGGGGTTTCGACCGAGGCCGCGTGAAACAGCTTTTTGACTCGCCGCTGCGGTACGCGTATCCGGATGGGACCGCGCCGGGGATCAACGATTCCGGACGGGCGCAGTTGGGGAACTGGTCCACCATGGTCTATGATTACGCGTGGCTGCGGTATGGGGATCCGGGACACGCGGTGCTGGTGAACCAATCGCCCCGGCAACTGCACATGAGCCAGGCGGTGTATTTCCCCACCCGGGTGTATGAGGAATTGCCGGCGGTGAAGGCCGCGCCGGTGGGGAGCACGGTGTTTGGCAACCTGGGGTATGCGGTGCTGCGGACACCGAAGGTGTATGCGCTGATGGATTACGGACCGCACGGCGGGGTACACGGTCATCCGGACAAGCTGAACCTGATCCTGTTTGGCACCGGCGAGGGTGGCAAGGCGGACGAGTTGGGCGGGGAACCCAAATTCCACCGGTACGAGGATCCGCTGCACGGGCAGTGGACCATGGCCACGGTGGCCCACAACACCATGACGGTGGATGAGACCTCCCAACTGGATTGCACCGGCAAGCTGCGGGTGTTCACGGAGACCCCGCAGATCAAGGTCATGCGGGCGGAGGCGGTGGCGGCCCCGGGGGCGCTGCTGGACCGGACCGTGATCGTGCTGGAGGACGCGGTGGTGGACATTTACCTGGGGCAAAGCGCCTTTGAGCGGACCTGGGACCGGACGTTCCGTCACCAGGGGACGCGGGCCGGGGCAGCGCCGGGGGCAGCCGGGGCGGCGCTGGGGCAGCGGGATGGGTACCAGCAGGTGAAAGTGCAGGGCCGGGAGGCCGCCGGGCAGCAGTGGGGCGCGGGGTGGCAGACGAGCGTGGGACTGCTGCGGGTGGAACTGGCGGGGGAGAAGGGCCAGCAGGCGATCACCGCGACCGGGCCGGACGGGGACGCACTGGTGATCGTGCGGCAGCAGGGGGCGCGGGCGCGGTTCGGGGCGGTGACAACACTGGCGGGCTGGGGGAATCCGGTGCGGTCCGTGCGTTGGGAGGAGTCGGGCGATCCCCAGGTGGCGGCGCTGGTGGTGGAGCAGCAGGACGGCAGCGTGACCCGGGTGGTGGTGGCCCCGCCGACCGGGGCGGAGTGGCGGGCGTTTGGCTGGCGGAGCACCGACCAGGTGGTGTGTGTGCGCGAAAAGGGCGGGGTGCGCACGGGGGCCATCGGGCAGATGCAGGCAGCGGATGGGGGGAAATAGTCATGCCAGCCCCACCCCTCAAAGGGCTTACCTGGCTGGGCCTGGAGCTGGTGTTGATGGGGCATAAAACCACCCCCATGAATGTGATAAAGCGAGGGCTCGCCATCCTGGTCTTCCTGGGAGTCGGATTCCTCTGTTTGTCCTGCTCGTCCCTCCCGGGAAAGCAGGTTTTCATGGCTGCGCCCCCTTACCCCGATGTCCGCTTCGCGGTCATGTCGGACCTGCATTATCACTCTGCGGCGCTTGGGACCAACGGCGCAGCCTTCCTGAATTGCGCCACGAATGGACGCAAGCTTCTGCTGGAGACCCCAGAACTCCTGGATGCGGCCATTGAGAGAATCAACGCCCTACCCGTGGATTTCGTTTTGATACCAGGTGATTTGACGAAAGACGGCGAGGCTTCGAATCATCAAGATGTCGCAAACAAACTCAAAGCGTTGGCGCAAAACGGCAAGCCGGTTTTCATCATCAATGGAAACCACGATCTGCAGAACGGCCGTGCGCAGCGTTTTTCGGAAACCGGGGCACATCCCGTTCCCAGTGTCACGCCGTCCGAATTTGCCACCCATTATCAGGACCATGGTTACGGGGCGGCGCTGGCACGGGACACGCACTCGTTGAGCTACGTCGTGGAACCGGTAAAAGGCCTCTGGATCATGGCATTGGACTCCTGCCGGCATCGGGAAAACCAAGCCGCCAAGGAACCTGAAACCGCCGGACGTTTCTCCCCGGAAACCCTGAAATGGATCCAGCAGAACCTCGATAAAGCATGGTCGCAGGGCAAAGCGGTCATCGGCATGATGCATCATGGAGTCTTGGAACATTATCAGGGCAACCGCAAATATTATGGCGCCTATCTCGTCAAGGACCATGAGTCCGTTTCCCGGATGTTTTCGGCCCACGGCATGCGCCTGGTGTTGAGCGGCCATTACCATGCCCAAGACATCACCGCTTCGGACCAAAAGAAGCCATGGCTTTACGATATCGAAACCGGTTCGCTGGCAACGTATCCCTGCCCATTCCGGGTCATCACCATTTCCCATCAGGTGCTGACCGTTCATAGCGAAAGGATCAAGTCCATCCCCTCGCATTCCATCGGCTTTACGAACTACGCCCGCCAGTTTTTGCTGAGTTCCTCCGTTCACCTGGCCACCGTGGCGCTCAAGAAATATGGGTTATCAGTGAAGGACTGCGCGCTGGTGGCCCCGCAGGTCGCTGAAGCCTACGTCGCGCACCTGGCGGGGGATGAGGTGGCCCCAGCCAAGGGCATCAACACGAAAGGGGTCAGCCTCTGGGGTCGCCTCATCATATCCTTAAAAAAGAAGTTGGTGGACGGTTGGCAGCATGACCTTCCGCCCGCGGACAATGAGCTTTCCGTGGATTTGAGGACCGGAGAAACCATCCCCAACCCAGAGAAGGAGGGAGACTAAAACAAGAAAACCGCAATAACCGCATGAAAACCTCATCGCCGGCATTAAATTCACAAACCATATTCCCAATTCTGGCTGCCGCAGGGTTGTTGATGGGAGTGCTGGCGGTGCAGGCCGGCCCATTAATCGAGGCGTCGGCGAAAGGTGACCTGGCCGAGGTAACCCGTTTGTTGAGCCAACAACCCGAACTGGTCAACCAAACCAATGCTGATGGGAGAACCGCCCTTGATCTGGCAGCGGTCGGCGGGCATGTGGAGATCGTAAAGGAATTGCTGGCGCATAAGGCGGAGGTGGCAAATCAGCCAGACCCGCTGGGGGCCAACTTGTTGATGCGAGTCGCAGTGTCATCCGATCTGGTGGCCGAGGCAATGGCCAGGGATTGGAGTGCCGAAACCAACCGGATCCGCATTTTGGCCAATTCGTTTGGGGATGGTGAAAACCTTCGGTCCGCTTTTGAGGACGTGCAGAAACTAGCGACTCCCAAGACCGCCATGACGCCTCTCAGCGCCCTACTTTCTCCTGACGGAGGCCCGTTACCCATCTCCCCGGCGCATGCAAGAGCCAAACTTGCCATTATGCGCCTCCTCCTGGCGGCGGGGGCATTGCCAAATGCAACCAACCAAGTGGGTTTTACCGCCCTTCATTCTGCGGTGGCATTACGTGATGTCGCACCAGTTCAGGCACTCCTTGAAGCTGGTGCCCGCACAGACTTGGGATACCATGGGATGACCCCGTTGCATTCGGCGGCGGCTTGTGGAAACGTAGCTGCGGTTCGTCTGCTGATTGACCACAAGGCTTCAGTCCACAGCCGCACCACTTGGGGGGTCACGCCGCTCTATGTTGCGGCTCGTATGGGACGACTTGAGGTGGTGCAAACCTTGAGCGAGCATAAGGGGTCGCTTTTGGCTATGGCCAACGATGGGACCGAGCCGCTTCATGCCGCCGCTTTTTCGGGTCATGAGGCGGTGGTTGCGTTCCTGCTGGATCAAGGCGCGTTCATCCACTCGCGCAATAACGAAGGGGCAACCCCGCTTCACCTTGCAGCATCCGAGGGTCGTCTTGCTGTGGTAAAAGTGTTGGTTGATCGGAAGGCCGATTTGGAAGCATCGGATGATGAGGGGTTCACCCCCTTGCTCAATGCCGCCGAAAGAGGGAAATCAGACGTATTGGGATTATTACTGCAATGCGGCGCCAATGTGAAACATCAGACAAAAAATGGAGACACTGCGCTTAGCAAGGCTTGTGAGAACGGCAACCAGCAAACCGTAACCACCTTGCTGGCTGGCAATGCCAAGAGCTATCCGGAGGGATCATCGGGTCAAACGTTACTGCACAGCGCGGCCCAGTTTGGACATCCAAAGATCGTTGAACTCCTGCTGGCTCGTGGTCTGCCAGTGAATGCGCTCAACAACGCCAAGTTGACGCCATTGTTTTACGCCGCTGCCGGACCAGAATATATAAGCCTCGTGATGTCAAGGACGGTCACGAATCCCAAGGTCTTGGAACAAATCCTGGCCCGCATAGCTCACCGCAATCCTTACGGCACAGATGAGGATTACCGCCAGGTGCTCGAACTTCTCATCGGTAAGGGCGCCAATGTGAGCACCAATGATGCACTGCATGCGGCTGTGATGTGCAAGCATCTCGCAGGCGTTGAGGTTCTCCTGGCTCATCACGCGAAGGTGGACGCCACAAATCACCTGGGCCAGCAACCGATCCACGTTGCCGCCGCATTTGCCACCGCGCCCATTGTCGAAAAGCTCTTGCTGGCCGGTGCACCGATTGAGGCCTTGGACGCTCAGGATTTCACCCCGCTGAATCATGCGGCTGGCGCGGGCAATATGGCGGTCATTCAGGTGCTGTTAAACCATCAGGCAAATATCAACGCGCGCCGGCCACCGCTTCATTCCGCTATCCAGGTGAACCAGGTCGAAGCCGCGAAAGTCCTCTTGGCGGCCCACCCCAAATTAGGCGCCCGGGATTCCAAAGGCCGCACTCCGCTGCAATTGGCCGAGGAACTGAAGCTGCCCGACATGGTCCGCTTGCTGAAGGAACATGAAGCCAAGGAACGGTCAAATAATGCCGGACAAGTAAACCCATAGTTCGCCCGTCGCGAGACATTGATCGCGGACGAAGTGGTTTCCAAGGGTATCAATGTCCATCCATATGGACCCCTTTAGGAGGTGCTTCCAACACCTCGCGGACCTTCTCCGCCAGGGTCTGGATGGTGAAGGGCTTCTGCAGGAAGGCTACCCCCGCGTCCAGGACGCCGTGCTGCGCGATCACATCGGCGGTGTAGCCGGACATGAAGAGGCATTTCAGGTCCGATTGGCTTGCCCGCAGCCGCTCGGCCAGTTCTTTCCCGTTCATCCCCGGCATCACCACGTCGGTGACCAGCAGGTGGATCGGCCCGGCCTGCTGTGCCGCCAGGGCCAGGGCCGCTTCCGGAGTCGGCGCGGCCAGCACGGTGTAGCCTTGCCGCTGGAGGATGCGCTGGCCCAGGTGCAGGATTTGCCCCTCGTCCTCCACCAGCAGCACGGTTTCGCTGCCGTGCAGGGCTCGCGGTTGGACCTCCTCCGCAGCCGCAACCGTCTCCGCCTCGGCCCGGGGCAGGTAGATTTTGAAGGTTGTGCCCCGGCCAGGCTCGCTATAGACATTAATCAGTCCGTGGTTCTGTTTCACGATCCCAAACACCATGGCCAGGCCCAGGCCCGTCCCTTTGCCCACGCCTTTGGTGGTGAAGAACGGTTCAAAGAGATGGGCGCGCGTATCCGCATCCATGCCGTGCCCGGTGTCGCTCACGGCCAGCA
>CAIYYI010000619.1 GCA_903930345.1 uncultured Verrucomicrobiota bacterium | reverse complement strand
TAAATGGCGTATTAACCAAAATGATTTAATATGTCTAATAATATTCAGAACCATACCACCCCATATGATAGCGATATTTATCTGATTCATGCATATTGATCATGTGCTGATCCACATCCGATCAAATGGCAATCAATCAACATGGATCAGCTAGACTTAAGTAAGAATCAGATATATGCGAGCAGCCGCCACCCCGCCTATATTTTTTGAGGATTCGCCAGTTTCGGTCGAAACACAATTGGTAATGATATGCATATCCTAAGTACAGTCATAACAGGATATTCAAATGCAATTATTGTTCTGTAAATGACAAGAAATGTGTGACATCTTCCTTTGTGCCGGCTGTTGTTTCTGTTTTAGAGTCTTGGCGCTTTACACAGGCGATATGCGACATAACGGAATAACTGTCGGCCATTCGCGGAGGGAATTCGTCAAGGCGTGTTTGACGGCTACCGCGATGATGGGGCTGCCCTTCAGCATGCACAGCAAGGTGATGGAGGCAGCCACGGCAAACAACAATCCCACGGTCATCTGGCTGCATTTTCAGGAGTGCACCGGCTGTTCGGAGTCGCTGTTGAGGTCCGGTCATCCCACCATTTCCACCCTGATTCTCGACATCATTTCGCTCGACTATCATGAAACGCTGATGGCCGGGTCAGGGGCGCAAGCCGAGGAGTCCCTGCGCCATTCGATGGCGGCGAACCACGGGAAATATATCTTGGTGGTGGAGGGGGCCATTCCGACGGCCGCCAAGGGCATCTACTGCAAGGTGGGCGGCAAAACCGCCATGGAATCGCTGGCGGAGGCGGCGGCGGGGGCGGCATTGATCATCGCCATCGGCTCCTGCGCCAGCTACGGCGGCATCCAGGCCGTCAGCCCGAATCCCACCGGGGCGGTCGGGGTGCGTGACCTGGTGAAAAACAAGCCCATCATCAACCTGCCGGGTTGTCCGCCCAGTCCCCATAATTTTCTTTCCACGGTCCTGTACTATCTGACCCTGAAACGTCTCCCGGAATTGGACACGCTGGGCCGGCCCAAGTTTGCCTACGGGCGACGGATCCATGAGCACTGCGAGCGGCGTCCGCATTTTGATGCTGGACGTTTCGCCCAGGCCTACGGGGATGCGGGACACGCGCAGGGGTATTGCCTCTACAAACTTGGATGCAAAGGGCCAGCCACCTACGCCAACTGCAGCGTGCAGCGCTTCAACGATGTGGGGGTCTGGCCGGTGTCCATCGGTCATCCGTGCATCGGATGCACGGAGCCGGGCATTCTCTTCCAGTTGCCCATCGCCGCGAAGGTGCAAATCCACGAGCCGACGCCGTTTGACAGTTACGCCCCCGTGGACCTGAAGGTGAAAGGGAAGGGGGCTGACCCGCTGACGACCGGCCTGTTGGGGTTGGCGGCCGGGGCCGCGCTGGGCGCGGGCGTCATGCTTGCAAAGAACCTGCCCGACGCCCAGGGGGAGCCGCATAAAACCAGGAAGCCGAAAGATGAAAAAGCAAAGTCGGCGTAATTTCTTCAAGGCGGCCGGCCTGGCGGGTGGCGGTTTGGCGGCGGTTTTGCCCGCCGCCGCCTCGTCCGATCCGGTCCCGGCCCAGGACAGCGAAATGGGCATGCTGTATGACGCCACCCGGTGTGTGGGTTGCAAGGCCTGCATGGCTGCCTGCAAACGCATCAACGGTGATTATGGAAGTCTGACCTTTGAGCAGGCCAAATTCGACCCGGATTCCATCTGGGACGCACCCCAGGATTTGTCGGGCAACACCCGCACGCTCATCAAGCTCTACCAGGACAAAGGCCGCTTCTCGTATGTCAAATACTCCTGCATGCACTGCCAGAAACCATCCTGTGTCTCGGTTTGTCCGGTGCGGGCCATGACCAAGGATCCGGTGACGGGCATTGTGGACTACGACAAGCAAACCTGCATCGGGTGCCGGTATTGCCAGGTGGCCTGCGCCTTCAACATCCCCAAGTTCCAGTGGGACCGCTCCATTCCCCAGATTGTGAAGTGCGACCTCTGCCGCAACACCAATCTGAAGGAGAAGGGCATTCCCGGGTGCGCGGAGGCTTGTCCCGCCGAGGCCATCCTGTATGGCCACCGCAAGGATTTGCTGGCCGAGGCCTGGCGGCGCATCCAGACGCAGCCCGCGCGGTATTACCCTCACATTTACGGTGAGAAGGAGGTGGGCGGAACCAACCACCTTTACCTGGCTGGTGTCCCATTCTCATCCCTTGGCCTGCCCGAGTTGCCCTCGGACGCCCCGGCTTCATTTTCCGAAAAGGTGCAGCATACCATCTACAAAGGGTTCATCGCCCCGGTGGCTCTCTACGCCACCCTCTGTTTCGTGGCCCTCCGCCACCAGAAAAAGCCCGGATCGCACGGCGAACCGCACCACAGCCCCGCGCCCGCCAAATCCGCGGGCGGAAAGGAATAAATGCCGCACAACGAATTCCAAAAGCAGTCAGGCAGGATTTTCACCCCCTCCTTTTTTGTGCTGCTGACGTTCAGTGTCATCGGCCTGGCGCTGATCGGGGTGCGCTTCTTCATGGGGCTCGGGGCCGTTTCCAACATGAGTGATGGCTACCCCTGGGGCATCTGGATCACCTATGATGTCGCCACCGGCACCGCGATCGCCTGCGGGGGCTACGCGGTGGCCATCCTGGTCTATATCCGGCACAACATGCATTACCACCCGTTGATCCGCAGTTGCGTGCTGACCAGCATGTTCGGCTACGGACTGGCGGGCTTCTCGGTGATGGTGGATCTCGGACGACCCTGGAACTCCTACAATTTCTTCCTCCCGTCCAAGTGGCAGGTCAACTCCGTGATGTTTGAGGTGGCGCTCTGCGTCATGGCCTACTCCACGGTGCTGATCATTGAGTTCCTGCCCGCCATCCTGGTGAGTCTGGAAACCTCGGAGTGGAAACGTTTGCGCGCCGTCACCGACTGGCTCAACGCGCGCAAAGTGGGCAGGCACGATCCGGCCAAGCTCAGACACCGGATCCAGCACGTGCGCGCCTGGGCGGGCTGGCTGCGGCCCCGGTTGGACAAGGCGCTCATTTTCTTCATTGTCCTGGGCATCACGCTCCCCACCATGCACCAATCCAGCTTGGGCTCCATGCTGTTGATTGCCGCCACCAAATTGCATCCGCTCTGGCACACCGCCTTTCTGCCGCTGCTGTTCCTCATCAACTGCATCTACATCGGCTATGCCATTGCGATCCTGGAATCCATCATCTCCTCCCATGGCTTCAAACGGCCGTTCGAGGTGAAGGAACTCAGCGGCTTGGCCTCCATCATGCCGTGGCTGGCGGTGATTTGGATGACCGTGGTTGCAGGCGACCTGGTGTACCGCGGCCAGGTGACGGCCGCTTTTCGTTTCGATTTTTACTCCTGCTTTTTCCTTGCCGAGGTGGGCCTGCTGGGGACGGGATCATTCATCCTGTTCAACGCCCGGCGCCGCACCTCGCCCCGGTGGCTGTTTGTTTCGGCCCTGCTGATTGTGCTGGGGGGGGCGTTGTACCGGTTCAATGTCTATCTGATCGGCTTCAACCCGGGGCAGGGGTGGCTCTATTTCCCCTCGCTGGCGGAGCTGCTGATCACGGTGGGCATCGTGGCCATCGAACTGCTGGGCTACCAATTGCTGGTGAAATTCTGCCCCGTCCTGCCCAAGATCAATATTCCCGCCGCCAGCGGCAAACCGCTGCCCGGCCATCGCGAACCGCGGGGAACGGGACTTCCGCCCGCCGGCCCGGCTTCGGCCTGGAAATCCGCCTGATACCCGCCACCAGCCGCAACCAATTTCTGAAATGGGAGAATCATTGTAATGGCAAAGCAAACAATCACTCTGGATCCGGTGACCCGCATCGAAGGGCATCTTCGTGTGGACGTGGAAGTAAACGAGGGCAAGGTGAGCAACGCCTGGGCATCCGCCCAGATGTGGCGCGGCATCGAGGTCATCCTCAAAGGCCGCGAACCGCAGGATGCGTGGACCTTTGCGCAGCGCTTTTGCGGGGTCTGCACCACGGTGCATGCCATCAGCTCCATCCGGGCGGTGGAGCATGCCCTGAAGGTGGCGCTGCCCATCAACGCCCACCACATTCGCAACATCATGATCGCCCAGCACTCGGTGCAGGATCACTTGGTGCATTTCTACCACCTTTCCGCGCTGGACTGGGTGGACATCCTCTCGGCCCTGCAGGCGGATCCGGTGAAAACAGCGCAACTGGCCCAGAGCCTGTCCGATTGGCCGGGCAACAGCGTCACGGAGTTTCGCGCGGTGCAGCAGCGCATCCAGAAGTTTGCCAGCGGCGGAAAACTCGGCATTTTTGCGTCCGGCTACTGGGGGCATCCGGCCATGCAGTTGCCGCCGGAGGCCAACCTGATGGCGGTGGCCCACTATCTGAAGGCCTTTGACTATCAGCGCAAGGGGGCGCAGGCGGTGGCGATACTGGGGGGCAAAAACCCCCACATCCAGAACCTGGTGGTGGGCGGGGTGGCCACGGCCATCAATCTGGATAATATGGCCACGCTCAACCTGGAGCGGCTGACTCTGCTGCGCACCCTGATGGAGGAGACGCGTGATTTCGTCAAGCAGGTCTATTATCCCGACCTGCTGGCCATTGCGGGCCAATACAAGGATTGGTTCCGTCACGGGGCCGGGGTGACCAACTACCTGGCGGTGCCCGAGTTTCCGGAGGATGTCCAGACCAGCCGGTTCAGCCTGGCGGGCGGCATGATTCTGGGGGGCGACTTGAAATCCTTCCGGCCCATCAAGGATCACCGCGATGAATTCCTGATCGGCAAAACACAGGAATCCGTGGCCCGGGCCTGGTATGAGGGGGCGGAATCCCGCCACCCCTGGCAGGGGGAAACCAAGCCGCAGTACACCGATTTCCAGCCGGATGCCAAGTACACCTGGTGCAAAGCGCCACGTCTGGACGGACAGCCCATGCAGGTGGGGCCGCTGGCGCAGGTGCTGGCCAATTACGCGGCGGGCAACGTCCGTGTCCGCCCGCTGGTGGATGCCGCCCTGGCCAAACTGGGCGTGGGTATCAACGATCTGCATTCCACCATGGGCCGCATGCTGGCACGGGGCGTCCGCGCCTGTGTCATGGCGGACATCGCCCTGGAGCAACTCGACAAGCTGATGGCCAATCTGGCCGCAGGCGACAGCACCTACGCGAACCACACCGAGATTCCCGCCGGTGAATTCCAGGGGGTCGGCTTCCATGAGGCGCCCCGCGGCACGCTTTCCCATTGGATGGTCGTCAAAGACAAAAAGATTGCCAATTACCAGGCGGTGGTGCCCACCACCTGGAACTCCTCCCCGCGCGACGAGCGCAACGTGCCCGGGCCTTACGAGGCCTCCCTGGTGGGCAACCCGGTGGCCGTGCCGGAAAAACCGCTGGAAGTCCTGCGCACCATCCATTCCTTCGATCCCTGCATCGCCTGCGCGGTCCATGCCGTGGACCCGGCCGGCCGGGAAATCACCCGGGTGCAGGTCGGATGAAGGTCCTGATCTTTGGCGCGGGCAACCTCCTCCTTTCGGATGAGGGGTTCGGCGTGCATTTCATCCGCTTCCTGGAGCAGCACTACGAGCTGCCTTCCGAGGTGGAACTGTACGATGCCGGCACCCTGGGCATCATGGCCACCCACAAGCTGGAGGAGGCGGAGCGCGTTTACATTGTGGATGTGATCTTTGCCGACGGGGAGCCCGGGCAATGCCTGCGCTACCGCAAGGAGGAACTCATGCTGGACCACATCCCGGTGAAGCTCTCCCCCCATCAGGTGGGCGTGCAGGAGATGCTCCAGGTGAGTGAAATGCGCGGATGCTGCCCGCAGGATATCGAGCTGTGGGGCGTGATTCCCGCCTCCTTCGAGCCCGGCAGCGAGTTGACCCCGCCCCTGCGTCAACGCCTCCCGATCCTCGCCGGAGAACTGGTGTCCGACCTGGCCCGCACCGGAGTGTTCCTGCGCCCCCGCCGCTGAGGCAGGCACCACCGCGTGCCCGAATTTGAACATGCGTCGTCTTGACATTAACCGGCAGTTTGCCCAGATTCGCTCCCCTATGGCCGAAGCAAAAAGCAACGAGTTGATGGAAAGAATAGTGTCGCTTTGCAAGCGACGCGGTTTTGTTTTTCAGTCCTCCGAGATTTATGGCGGGATCAACGGGTTTTGGGATTACGGCCCATTGGGCGCGGAGTTGAAGCGCAATGTCAAGGACCAGTGGTGGCGGTACATGACCCAGCGGCGCGAGGATGTCGCCGGGTTGGATGCCACCATCATCATGCACCCCACCATCTGGAAGGCTTCCGGCCATGTCGATACCTTTTCGGATCCCATGGTGGACTGCAAGAAGTGCAAGAGCCGGTTCCGGGCGGATCAGTTGGATTCCACGCCCTGCCCGATGAAGCCGAGCAAGATGGTGTGCGAATGCGACGGGGAGAAGACCGAGGCGCGCGCCTTCAACCTGATGTTCAAGACCTACGTGGGTCCGGTGGAAAGCGAGGACAACGTGGCCTACCTGCGCCCGGAGACGGCCCAGGCGATCTTTGTCCAGTTCAAGAATGTCCTGGATGTGTCCCGGCAGAAGGTTCCGTTTGGCATTTGCCAGATCGGCAAGGCCTTCCGCAACGAGATCAACCCGCGCAACTTCACCTTCCGCTCGCGCGAATTCGAGCAGATGGAGGTGGAGTTCTTCATCCGGCCCGACGAGGTGGCGGAGAAGCTGGGGGGGAAGGTGGCTCCGTTCGTGGAAGGCATGGACCTGAGCACCCCGCAGAATGACTGGGGCTGGGAGGTGTGGCACCGTCATTGGGTGGCTGAGCGGGTGAAGTGGTACGAGAGCATCGGCCTCAGCCGGAACACGCTGGATTTCCACTGGCAGAAGAAAGAGGAACTGGCGCACTACGCCAAGGCCTGCGTGGATATTCTGTACCAGTTTCCGTTCGGCACCCAGGAGCTGGAAGGCATCGCGGCCCGGGGCGATTTCGACCTGTCGCAACACCAAAAGTTCAGCGGCAAATCAATGGAGTATTTTGACGAGGAGGCCAAGGCCAAGTACGTGCCGCACGTGATCGAACCCAGCGCGGGCGTTGACCGCCTGGTGCTGGCCCTGATCTGCAGCGCCTACACGGAAGACCAGGTGCCGGATGACAAGGGCAAGATGGAAACGCGCATCGTCATGCGCTTCCATCCCCGCGTGGCCCCCATCAAGGTGGGTGTTTTCCCGCTGTTGAAGAACCGCCCGGAGCTGGTGCAGAAGGCCAAGGAAGTGCGCGACCTGCTCCGGCCCCACATGTCCGTCTTTTACGACGAATCGGGCGCCATTGGCCGCCGCTACCGCCGCCAGGATGAGGCGGGCACCCCGTTCGGCGTCACCATCGACTTCGACACCCTGGGCGAGAAGCCGGAAGCCAAGGACACCGTCACGTTACGGGATCGCGACACGTGCCAGCAAACACGGGTGCACATCAGCGAACTGCTGCCGCTGTTGCTGGAGAAAGTGCGTTGATCAACCCGCGTCCAGGCGCGACACCGACAGGCCAGGTTGGGCGGTCGGTGGCGCGGATTATTCCGTTGTGAATTCATCGCCGCCACCTGATTCCACCGCCAACCAGCGTGCGCCCGCGCTGGTTGGCATCGCGCTGTTCAAGCTGGGCAAGGGGCTGGTGTTCCTGCTGCTGGCACTGGGGGTTTACAGCCTTTCGGACAATGACCTGCCGGCTGAGTTCAAGTCGCTGGTGGCCTGGTTCAAGCTGGACCCGGAGCGCCGTTTTTTCGTCAGCGTGGTCAAGGCACTGGAGCAGGTGACGCAATCCAACATGCTGATGGTGGCCGGGGGCGGCCTGCTTTACAGCCTGCTGGCCATAGTGGAGGGGGTGGGGTTGATGATGCACCTCTCCTGGGCCTGCTGGCTGGCGATCGCGGAATCGGCGATTTTCATCCCGTTGGAAGTCACGGAGTATGCGCACACCCTCTCCAACGGGGTGCTGGCGCTGCTGGTGTTGAACGTGTTCATCTTTTTGTACCTGGTGGTCAACCGCAAACGGCTCTTCCGGCACCATTTTGGCCCGGCCAAGGAGGAGTTGCCCGCGCCGCCGACGGACGGTCCGTAAGTTCCCGCTTTTTCTTTGGGTCAATTCAGGATACCTTGCCGCTGTGACAAGCGCACAAGCCATCAAACTGCTGGATGATTTTCAAGCCGGCCGGGTCCAACGCGATTCCGTGCTGCACGCCTTTCAACGCGCCCCGGTGGCGGATTTGGGCTTTGCCCAGGTGGACACCCATCGGGCGCTGCGCAAGGGCTTTCCCGAGGTGATTTACGGCGCGGGCAAGTCGCCCGCCCAGATCCGGGCCATTGTTGGCAAGCTGGTGGAGCACGGTCAGAACGTGCTGGTCACCCGGGTCAACGAGGAGCAGGTCCGGGTGGTGCGCCGCAAATTTCGGCAGGCCGTGCATCATGTCGAGGCCCGGTGCATCACCCTGGAAAAAAAGCCCCTGCCCAAGCGCCCGGGCCGCATCGCCGTGCTCTGCGCGGGCACCAGCGATGTGCCGGTGGCTGAGGAGGCGGCGGTGACCGCCGACATCATGGGCAACCAGGTGGAGCGGATTTACGATATCGGGGTGGCGGGCATGCACCGGCTGCTGCAAAAGCTGGAGACAATCCAGGCCTGCAACGTCATCATCGCCGTGGCCGGCATGGAGGGCGCCCTTCCCAGTGTGGTGGCGGGGCTCGTCTCCCGTCCGCTGATCGCCGTGCCCACCAGCGTTGGTTACGGGGCGAATCTGGGCGGCCTCACCACGCTGCTGGCCATGCTGAATAGCTGTGCCAGCGGGGTGACCGTGGTGAACATCGACAACGGGTTTGGCGCCGGCTATGCCGCCAGTCAGATCAACGCCCTCGTCAACGGCGGAAAATAGCAATTCGGATATCCCTCCCATGAAAAAAACCAAAACACACCTGGTGGTCCTCGTGACCGCGCCCGACCAAAAAACCGCCCGTCAACTGTCAGCAGCACTGCTGGAGGCCAAGACCGTTGCCTGTGTGAATCTGGTTCCGGGGCTTGAATCCCATTTCTGGTGGCAGGGCAAGGTGCAAAAAGCCCGGGAGGTGCTCCTGATGTGCAAGACCACCGCCGGCAAGGTGGCGGAATTGGAGCAGTTGGTGCTGGCCCTTCACCCCTACGACTTGCCGGAGATCATCGCGTTACCGGTCTCCTCGGGGACGGCGGGTTTCCTGGATTGGTGGACGGACGTCACGAAATAAAACGGCGACCGGGCACCGACGGCGTTCAAGCCGGACGTTCCTGCAATAGTCGCGTACCGGGTGCCAGCGGACATCCCGCCAGAAATTCAGACGCGGTCAGACGGCGACTTCCCTCCTTTTGCAGGGAGAGAATACGCAAAGCCCCCTCGTGGCAGGCCACCAGGATCCCATCGCGATCCGCCTTCAGCACCTCGCCCGGTGGAACCCCGGCACCGGAGCCGACCTCCACCTTGGTTTCCCAAATCTTCAACAGCACCGGGCGGGGCGTGCCGGGCAAAAACGTGTAAGCGCCCGGCCAGGGGGTGAAGGCGCGCACCCGGTTATGCAACACGGTGGGGGCGTGGGCCCAGTCCAGGCGGCCATCCTCCTTGGTGATCTTGCGGGCGTAAAAAATTCCCTCGGCCGGCTGGACTTTCGGGGCGATTTTCCCCGCCACATAGCCTCTCAGGGTGGTGATCAGGAGGCGGGCACCAATCTCCGCCAGGCGATCATGCAAAGTCTGGGAGTTGTCCTGCGACTGGATCGGAGTCTTTTCCACGCTCAACATTGGGCCGGTATCCAACCCGGCATCCATCTTCATGATGGTGATGCCGGTCTCCCGGTCGCCGTTGATCAGCGCCCACTGGATTGGCGCGGCACCACGGTAGCGAGGCAGCAACGAGGCGTGCACATTGATGCAGCCGTAAGACGCCAACTCAAGGATGGCGGCAGGCAGGATTTGCCCATAGGCGATGACCACAATCAGGGCGGGATTGAAATACCGCAACTGCTGTACGAAAGACTCACTGCGGGCGCGCTCGGGTTGGAGCACGGGCAAGAGGGCCTCCACGGCCGCAGTCTTGACGGCGGAAGGCTGCGGAACCAGGTCACGACCACGGGGACGGTCCGGTTGCGTGACGACGGCGACGACGCGAAATTCCGGCTGCCGCATCAGCGCCTGGAGGCTGGGGCAGGCAATGGGTGCCGTGCCCATGAAGACCACCGGCAGTGGTGAGGTGGGATCTAGTTGGCTCATGTGGCTGGCTGGGTCGCCAAACTCAGGCATCCTTGTGCTTCAAATGCACCTCACGAATATCATTGAAGGGGATCATGATTTCGGTGTAGGCATCGCCTTTGGGCACTTGCAGATAAATTTCCGCCGGGCCGATCTTGCTGAAACGCGTGCCAACATAATCGCCCCGGTGGGTCAGCAGGACCAGACGCATATCCACCTCTGCCTCGCCCAACGCCGGGCGGAAATAAGGGGCAAACTTAGTCTCAAAAAAGCGCCGGTTGAAGGTCGTTTGCCCCCGCAGGAAGGAAATGGTGGGGGGCAGGACCGGGCCGGTTGGCACCGCTTCCAGCGGTGCGGCTTCGGTCGCCTCTGCCGCAGCAGCCTCTTCCACCGCCGGGGCGTTTTCCGCCAGTTCCTCCGCTTGCCGTTCCTCTTGCGTTTTGACGGGAGCGGCCGGGATCAGGGCCATCACCCCCAGGCCGATGACCGGAGCGGCGGCCGCAATGCCGCACACCACTGCGGCGGGGCGGTTCTTAAAGATGGCGACTTCGTATCCGGCATAAACATTGGCCCCGTAAATGAGCACGAGGAAAAGCAGGCAGACAGGGTTTTTCAGGAATCCCAGGATGGCGGATCCGCCCATCGGACGCTGCAGACGCTCCACGGGTTTGATATCGATCTTGGCCACGCTGACCTTGCGTTCACGGACCCGTTCCTCGGTCGGCGGTTCCACCAGATGCTCAATGTATTTCGCGGCCTCCTTGACTTCAACCAGCTTGCGCAAGCTGTCCTGGGTGAATTTGCTCCAGGCCACGCGCTTGCCGCCGTACCCGGCCCCCTGCTTGAGCAGCAAACCATCCTGGTTGCAGGAACTGGTCCCGATTTCACCCGTGACGGTGCTCCCATCGTTTAGGGTATAAGTCTCCGCCGCGGCGAACACGATCACCGCGCTCAACGTCAAGGCGAGCCATGACAAAATCAACCTGCGCATGGTCGAATTATAAAATGGCCGGGCTGGGAACAAAGAAAAAAATTCAGACATTCAGCGATTCCCCATCCGCCGCCAAACCGAGTGAGCCTGGCAATTCTGTGATGATCCAGGCCCGGTGTGTGCGGCTAAGCTGGTCGGCGGCATGCCCATGGCGCCAAACCGCATACCCCAAAACCTGTGCGAATGGGGCCGCTTGGCCCGGGGGGGCCAACAGACCGCCAAGGAAACCGGCCAGAATATCCCCAGCCCCGCCTTGGGCCAGGTCCGGGTTGCCGCTGGAATTGACCTGGACCAGGCCGTTTTCATCGGCAATCACTGTTTCTTGCCCCTTCAAAATGACGTGGCATCCCCCCATGCGCCGAGCCAGTTCAACCGCCATTGGGCGGCGTTCGGCCTGGATTTGGCGGGGGGAGACTCCGAGCAGGCGCGCCGCTTCGCCCGGGTGCGGGGTGATGACGCGCCCAGCGGACACCGTCAGTTTCCGGTCGCGCGGGAGCCAATCCAAAGCGCTGGCATCCACCACCATAGGCATATTGGCGTCCTGCCAGAGGGTGCTCACCCATTGCCGGAACGGGGGCGGGATGTTTTCAGCGGCCAATCCCGGGCCGATCACAATGGCAGTGGTGGAGACTGGCAACTGCCACTGTGTAGTCCAAGGATGCACCATGGTGGCGGTCAGTTGGCTGGCCACCGGCAGAAAGACATCGGGTTGGGTGACCAGGGTCACCAAGCCAGGCCGCGCCTGTTCCGCCCCACGGGCGGCCAACACGGCAGCACCGTGGTACCCGAGACTGCCAGCCAGAATCACCACGTGGCCAAAGGTTCCTTTGTGTGCCTGCGCGGGCCGGTTGGGGGGCCAGTGTTGGAAATCGCCGGGAATGATCCACGTTTCCGGACTGTCGATGGGGCAGGGGATCAATCCTATGTCCGGGACGGCGACGATGCGGCCGACCATCGCCCGGGCGGCAGATGCCAGCAAGCCCCGCTTCACACCTGCCAGCGTGATGGTTACATTGGCGCGCAAGACCGCACCCAGGGATTCTCCGGTGTCTGCGTTCAAACCGGTGGGAACATCCACAGCCACCACAAATTTGCCCGCCTCATTGACTGCGTTGATCAAATGGACCCACTCCGCGCTGAGCGGCCGGTTCAGTCCGATACCGAAGAGGCCATCAACGACCAAGTTGGCCCCGGGCGAAGCCTTCATCAGGGCACTCAAGGCCGCACCTGGTTCATGGATACGCAACAACTCCACGCGTGCCATGGTCAGGTTTTCTGCCATGCGGCAGGCATCATCGCCGTTGTGACCTTTGCCCGCCAACACCAACACCCGATCACCGGGTTTGATCAGCGGGCGGACCACCTCCGCCGCCGCCCGCCCGGCTTTACGGATGACCAGATCCTGCTCAACACCTGCGGACCAGGTGGCGCATTCCCACGCCCGCATTTGTTCCACACTGATGATTGGCACCGGCATAGTTTGGCCATTGGTACTGGATGTCGGCCGGTTGCGCAAGGGCTGTCTGTGGCCCAACAGAAATTTGCGCAGCGAGGGAAAGGTTGGTATATTCCACCCAGGTCGGGCGGTTAATTGAAGTTTCTTTATCTATGAAAATATTCTCATGTCTGTTGGTTGCCGTGCTGGGATTGGCGGCGTCCTCCTGGGCCGGCAGCGGTAATCCCAAAGTGGGTGAAATGGCGCCGGCAGTGGATGCCAGGGACCAGGATGGGCACGCCTGGCGGTTGGCTGACTTTGCGGGCAGGAAGGCGGTGCTCCTCTATTTCTATCCCAAGGATGGCACCCCCGGCTGCACCAAGGAGGCTTGCGGCTATCGCGATCAAATGGGTGAATTAAAGTCCAAAGGGGTGGAGGTGGTGGGCGTCAGCATGGATAACGCGGAATCACACAAACGCTTCATCACTGCCCAGCGTCTCAATTTCAATCTTCTGGTCGATACGGATGGAAAAATCACTGATAGCTACGGGGCCCGCATGCCGGCCAAAAACATGGCGCGCCGGATCAGTTTTCTCATTGGCAAGGATGGCCGGATTGCGCATGTCACCGACAACCCGTCCGCTGAAAAGCACTTGGAGGAAACAGCGGTGGCCATTGCCGCGCTGAAGTAGTCCCCATCCAGCAAAACAGCTCAGGGCCATTCAATCACCCGGTAAACAGCGGCCGGTTCAGCGTTGCTGTAAGTGACCGATAGCCGTCCCCCCGCCAGGGTGACGCCGGGGTAAATCATCTGCCAGTTTGCCTCGCCGGCGGTGAATCCGCTGGTTTTCTGAACGAGCATTTGCGGTAGGCGATCTTGGGTGATGGCTGAGCCGTCAAGCGCCGCGATGGTCCACTGCAATGTGTTGTTGGCCGTTCGTTGCACCGACAGAATCCGGGTTTGGTGGACGCGCAAGGCAAGCGAGCGGGTGGGACCGCCCGCCAGATACGCAACCCCCGTCAATCCTGTCGGTGTTTCGCTTTGTCCATCCGTGCCCCCCCAGCAAACCACCTGATTGTTCGCCAGCAGCGCAAGCGAGTGGGTTTCCCCGGCCGCAATGGCCATCACCCTCGGCAGGTCGGAGGGCACCGTGGCCTGGCCCTGATCATTGCGGCCCCAGGCCATCACCCGGCCATTGCCTAGCAGCGCCAGGCTGTGGTAACGGCCGGCGGCGATCCTGACCACATTGGAAAGCCCCGTGGGCACACGGCTCTGGCCGTAGTCGTTCAATCCCCAGGCGACCACGGTACCATTGGAGCGCAACACCAGGCTGTGCTCATATCCGGCAGCGATGGCCTGAATGTTGGAAACATTTGCCAAGGGAGTCGCCTGGCCGTAGCCGTTGGCACCCCAGCCCACCACCAGCCCGTCCCGGCGCAAGGCGAGGTTGAAATAGCCGCCGGCGGCCACCGCCACCACCCCGGTGGCGGTGTTGGGGATGTTCAATTGACCCAGGGTGTTATCGCCCCAGGCGGCCGTCGTGCCATCCTTTTTCAAGCCGAGCGAGTGCAGTTGTCCCGCCGCGATTTGCTGAAGGTTTGTGACCGGGGTGGAAGCCTGGCCATGCTGGTTGTCCCCCCAGCCCACCACCGTGCCCTCGCGTCGCAGGGCGATTGTGTGATAACCGCCCACGGCGATTCCCACCAAATTGGAGAGCCCGCCCGGCGGGGTGGCATCGGCATAGGTGGAACCCGTCCATAGATCGGCCTGCCGCCCCCAGCCAACCAGGCTAAAGGAGGTGCCTGCCTCCACCACCGTCAGCACCGCGTTGCTGCTGGTGACGCTGCCTCCACCATTGCTGATCACGACCGAGTAATTTCCCGCGTCGGTCAATTGGACCGCATTGATCAGGTAGGCGACGTTGGTGGCCCCCAGGATCGCGCTGTTGTTTTTACGCCATTGAAAGGTTTGGCCACCGGAGACCGTGGCCCCCAGGGAAACACTGCTTCCCACCGTCACTGACTGGCTGCGCGGATGGGCCAGGATCACGGGCGGCAGCAGCACGGTGAGGGTGGCGGCCGCACTGGTGGCCGTGCCCGCCGCGTTGGTGACCACCACCGAGTAAGCGCCTTCGTCCGAAGTTTGCGCGTAAAGCACCACGAAGTTAGGGGTGGTGGCCCCCGGGATGGGAACCCCGTTCTTGCGCCATTGATAATGCAGCGCCGCCGTGCCGGTGGCCGACACCCGGAATTCCGCCTGGGCACCCAAGGGAACGCTTTGGTTGGTGGGCGAGGCGGTGATGGCCGGGGCCACCAGCACCACCAGCGAGGCGCTGCCGGAGGGGAGGGATCCAAGTGGGTTGACGACCGTCACGCTGTAGTTGCCGGTTGCGCTGGCGGCCACATTGGGCAGCACCAGAGTGGCATTGGTCTCATTAAGCAGGTTCGTGGAGTTGAACTGCCACTGGTAAGTGAGAGGCGCGCTGCCCGTGGCCAGGGAGGAAAAAGTGACGGTCACGCCCGCAGTGACCACCTGGCTCACCGGTTGCGTGATCCATTGCACTGGGTTTTGGTAGATCGCCAGGCTGTGATTACCTCCGGCGGCAATGCGCGCCACGTTGGTCAGCCAGGCGGGGATGGTGGTTTGTTTGTCAGTGTAATCACCCCAGGCCAGGACGGTGCCATTGTTGCGCAGGGCGAGATTGTGATTGGCCCCAGCCGAGATGGCGGTGATGGACCAGCCGATGACGGCAGCAGCCTGACTGTAGTAATTGTTGCCCCAACCATAAACGTCTCCTGCGGTGAGGGCCACGCTGTGATTTTCACCGGCGGCCACCGCTGAGCTGCTGCGACTATAGTTGTACAGGTACGCCGGTGGCGTGGTCTTGCTGTAGGTGCTCTCCCCCCACGACCAGACCTGGCCCAGATTATCAACGGCCACCGCGTGGTTAGCCCCGCCAGCAATCGCAATGGCACTTAGGCCTCCGGGCACATTCAGCCGGGTGTCGGAGGTGTTTCCCCAGCGGATCACCGTTCCGTTCCACAGGAGCGCCAGGTTGAAGGAGTTTCCACTGGCGATCCGGGCCACATTGGCCAGGCCGACCGGCACATTGGTCTGCCCAGCATCATTGGCCCCCCAGGCCACCACCGTGCCATCCGCCCGCAGGGCGACGCTATGACTGGCTCCGGCGGAGACATCGACAACGTTGTTCAGCCAGACGGGCACATTGCCTTGGCCGGACAAATTGTCGCCCCACGCCACAACCCGGCCATCACTGGTGACCGCCAGGGAATGACGGGTGCCGGCGGCAACGGCGTGGATGTTGGTCAAACCCGGTGGCACATTCGTCTGGCCCCAAAGGTTTGAACCCCAGGCCACCACTGTGCCCGACAGTGCCCAACTGTTTTGCAGGCCCAGGCAGAGGGAGAAAACCACCAGCAGCCGGGTCAGCCAACCGTTTGTCAATGCTTTGCCACTCATTTCAATAAAACCTACGGTGAGCCTCCGCACAGGGACCACTCGTGGCAAGGAAATAATGGCCACCGGTAAGCGTGCCTCCGGTGGGGTTGGCCAGGGAAATTCGAAATGCGGGTCAGTCGAGTACCTGAATGCGGACATTGCGCCAGGCCACCTGCAAATTGGCCTCTTTGGTGCCGTGTACCTGAAGGGCAATGAAACCTTTCAGGGTCATGGAGTCCTTGAGATCCGCCGCGGGCACGCCGTTGATGAATGTCTTGATGGAATCGCCTTTGCACTCCACCCGGAATTTGTTCCAGTCATTCTGCTTAAAGGCCTTTTGCGCTTCGGGATTGTTTTTCAGGTCGTTCAGCCAACCCCGTCGGCCTTCCTCATAGATGCCGCCGCTCCAAGCCCGCTTGCTGGGATCAATCTCCACCTGGTATCCATGCACGCGCTTGGCGGGTACTTTGATGGTCTTGCCGTTATGCTCCACGCTATAATCCGCATCCTTGCACAGGCTGCGGATTTGCACGCCGGAATTGAGCTTGGGATCGTCTTTGAACTCCAATTCGAGGATGAAGTCGCCATATTCCTTCTCGGTACACAGGAAGCTATTGGGCGTGCCGATGACGGTGTTTCCCACGATGGTGCCATTTTCGACCTTGTACACCGCTTTACCGCCGCGTTGCACCCAGCCTTTAAGGGATTCCCCGTCAAACAGGTTTTGCCAGGTTTCGGCGGCGGAAGCTGCCCATGCAACTTGGAGCGACAATCCAGCCAACACCACGGTTTTCAAAATATTGTTATTCATGATCATTGATAGCACATTGACTTAACATCTCCGACGAAACCGAACCCGGCTTTGTTCAAACGGAAAAGCAAAGTCGGCCCTGGGTGAGGGTCCACGGCGGCAATTCCCATCGGAACCAATTGTTCACCAGATGGTTTTACTTGGGTAACAGATTCTGCGCCTGGAAGATCGGCTTCAAAGCGGCGGCCCATTTGGCATAACCGGCCGCGTTGGGATGAAGCAGGTCGGGAAACTCTCCTTTTTTGGCACCGCCTTCCGCCGTGGCGAAAAGGCTCCAAGTGTCACACCGGATGAGCTTGGGATTGCCCGCTGTCAGACCGTCCAACAGCGCGTTGAGTTTGCGAATGCGATCCGCAAATTCGGGTGTGCGTGGCATCACCTGGCACAGGATCACTGGGCAATTGGGACATTGCGCTTGAATCATTTGCAGAATGGCCTTGAGGTTGTCAGCCGTTTGCTCCGGAGTGCCGCCCAAACCCAAGTCATTGGTGCCGATGAGGAGCACCACAGCCAGGGGATCCAAGGTCAGCACATCCTCCGGTAAACGGTAGCGTATGCCCCGGGTGACATCCCCGCTGATTCCCCGGTTGACCACTTTCATCCCCGCAAAGTCCTTGGCCAGACTGCCCCAGCCTTGGGTGATGGAATCCCCCAGGAACACCACTGCGCCTTTGTCTTTAGCCCGGCTGAACCACCATTTCAACCGGCGTTCGCGCCATAGGGCCTTGAACCAATCCCCCTTTTGCACAGGGCCTTGGCCGGGAAAAATCTCGTCGTTCACCGGCCACTCCGCCACCGCAGGCAGCTTCGGAGCCGGAGTTTTCAAAACGACGGTGTCTGGCTGGCCCAACCGCTGAGAGAAAAGCCACGGCAGCAATTCCGGTTCGGCAAAGGCTGCGTCCCAGGAATTGTGGCCCAGGCCGAAATACTCAAAGTACTTCGGTGTGCCACCGAGGGTGCGCATGGCCTGCACCATGCCGCGTGTGCGCCTGGTTTTCACCACCCCGTCATCCTCGGAGTGAAAGGCCCAAACCGGCACTTTGGCCATGGCAGGAGTCACGGTCTTTTCATCACCACCACCACAGACTGGCACGCCGGCCGCAAAGCGTTCGGGAAACCGGGTGAGGCAGTCCCAGGTCGCGTATCCTCCCATCGAAAGTCCCGACACGTAGATCCGTTCCGGATCCACCGGAAATTCTGCCTGCACCTGCGCGAGGGCACCGAGCGCCAGGGCCATGGCTCGACTGGGCCGCTCCGGCCGGGTGCCGGAATCGGTGCCCCAGGGCATGTCCACCCATTGCTGGCCGTCCGGACATTGGGGGGCAAGGACGAACGCGGGGAACTGACGCCGCTGCTCCGGGCGGGCAAACAGTCCCACGCTGTTTTTCAACTGCGCCAGATTGTTGGCGCCCCGTTCCCCGGCCCCGTGGAAGAACAAAACCAGTGGATACTTCCTGCCCGGCTCGGTTTTCTCAGGGCTGAGCAGGCGATAGGGCAGAGTGCCGCCGGAGGGGGCGGTGAAGGTGCGCGGGGCAAACGCCTCCTGTCCCAGACAGGCGGCCACCCAGAGCAGCCAGCAATTAAGGGTCAACAATGCTCGGATCATCATGGTGCTTGGAGGTGTTTATGGGATTGGGGTCAACGCAAGGCTGCGCAGGTTGATCGGTTGCCAGCCTTCCTGGGCGGGCTTGATGGCGAGGGACGTTTTGCCCAAGGCCGTGATTTCCAGAGTGCCCAGTTTGACTTTGGTGTACTTGGTGTAATCACCGGTTTTGACCGCCTGGCCCGTGACTTTCTGTTCACCCAAGCTTACCGTGAATTTGGGAGCCCCCTGGGAGGCCATCTCTCCCTCCAGTTGGTACCTGCCCGGTTTGGTGGCTTTAAACTGCCACTCCGCCCAATCGGCTGGATTCAGCCAAAAGCCCAGATTCTCCCGTCCGGCTCCGCCCTCTGATTTGAGTTCCTTCCCGTGCAGGATGGCCTCGGCGGCGGTGAACTTGATGGCGCCGGAGGCCTCCTGGGTGAGCAGGGTGACCTCAACCTCCGGGGTGCCGGTGATTTGCAGAACAACGGTGGAGGAAATGGGATCCGGGGCTTGGGCGGGCAACTGGAGCAGTGGACCTTCCAATGTTTTGACAATTGGCAACGCAGCGCGGGTGCTGTCCGTCAGCACCCAGGCTTTGAGGGTTTTGTTTTTCAGCCCCGGGACAAGCAGTTTCCCGTCGGCTGGCCAGTTGAACACATGCAAGTAGAGGGTGGTGACGGCGCCATTGGTCTTCTGGGTGCAGCGACCCCACGCAAGACGTTTGAAGGGCGTGGCAGCGGTGGCATAGATGCTCTCCCCGTTGACTTTCATCCACTGCCCGACCGCCTTAAGGCGCTCCACGGAGGGGGCGGGAATTTCGCCTTCCGGCGTTGGCCCCACGTTCAGCAGGTAATTGCCGCCCTTGGAGGCAATGTCCACCAGATTCCGGATCAGGACTTCGGTGCTTTTCCAGCTCTGGTCATAGCTCTTGAAGCCCCAGGTGTCGTTCATGGTCATGCACGTTTCCCAATCGCGGCCCGGGTACCCGGTGGTGGGGATGAACTGCTCGGGGGTTTCCGTGTCTCCATGGAAGCCACCGCCCAGGCGGTTGTTGTGAATGATGCCGGGTTGCTGGCGCAACAGACTGATCAGCGGTTCAGCGCGATCCTTGTTCATGTTCGCCGGAGTGTCCCACCAAAGCACAGAGATGGGGCCGTAGTTGCTCAGGATTTCCTTCACCTGCGGCACGGCAATCTTTCGGATGTATTCATCCATGTCCCCTTCCTGGGCGGGATCCCACTTTTTGCCAAAGGCCGCGCCGCCAGGGTGTGTCCAATCCTGGGCCTGGGAATAATAAAAGCCCAGCTTCACACCATGGCGCTGACAGGCTTCGGCCAGGGGTTTGAGCAGATCCCGCTTGTAGGGGGTGGC
>CAIYYI010000618.1 GCA_903930345.1 uncultured Verrucomicrobiota bacterium | reverse complement strand
CTCCGGCGACCCCGAAAGTAGTTTGCCCTACCGGTGGGGTGAGGCTCCTGCCGAATCGCGTGCGACAGGGGTTCCGCCTTCAGCATTTAGAATTCAGTATTTTCTTACACTTTCCTTGCGCCGCCACGAAACAGGGTGCCAAAAGGTGCCAGAAAGGGCCAAAAGGTGCCAGGAAGTGCCAAACAAACAGCAAACTTTGTGTTTCCACGGGTTTCCGCCCTCTCCGATTCTTTTTAATATAGGTCAATACCTATTTTGTTTAGTGTGTTTATCCTACTTGCTTTACTCATTATCCAACGATGAACAGCCGCAAGGCAACCGCTTGAACCAACGATAGGCTCAATATATCGAAAACCATCGGGAACAGGCGCAACATCTGATTCCGCTGAGCCACCCAGACGAACGATTATGACGCCATCCAACCCCCGGCAATACCAGTTGATTTCACGCCGAAATTTCATCAAAACCACCGCTCAGGTGACCGCACTTTCCGCCCTGGCGGGCGTGCCCCTTCCGCACGTCCACGCGGCCGCAGACAACACCATCAGCCTGGCCTTGATCGGCTGTGGTGGTCGCGGCAGCGGCGCGGTGGCCAATGCCATGTCGGCCGGCGGCCTCGTGCTTGGGGACGATGGCGGCACGAAACGCGCGGTGGGAACAGGCGCAGCCGGCCCCATCAAACTGGTGGCCATGGCGGACCTCCGCCAGGATCGGCTGGACCAGGCCCACAACGCCCTGACCCAGGCGCTGGGCGGCCGCATTGACGCGCCACCGGAGCGCCGGTTCCTCGGCTTTGACGCTTATCGTCACGCCATGGATTGCCTACGCCCGGGAGATGTGGCGATCCTGACCACCCACGCCGCTTTTCGTGCACCCCACCTGGAGTATGCGGTGCAGAAAGGCGTCAATGTGTTCATGGAAAAGGATTTCGCGACCGACCCGGGCGGCGTGAAGCGCATGCTCCGGGCCGGCGAGGCCGCCGAGAAGAAAAACCTCAAAATCGGAACCGGCCTCATGGCCCGCCATTCCTCGGCGCGGCAGGCGATGATTCAGCAGATGCGCGAAGGCGCCCTGGGGGACATCCAGCTCATTCGCGCCTATCGCATGGACCCCGGCTACCTGATGGGTCCCTTCCGGAAGGGCGAGAACGAACTGCTCTGGCAGCTCAGCCCCGGTCACCCTTACCAGTTCATGTGGGCCTCCGGCGGCATTTTCATTGAGCTGATGATCCATCAGATCGACGAATGTTTCTGGATCAAGGATTCGTTGCCGGTGTCCGCGCACGGAGTTGGCGGACGCTTTGCAGGCAGCACGGACTGCAGCCAGAACCTCGACAGCTACTCCATCGAATACACTTTTGCCGATGGTGCCAAGGCGCTGGTGACCGGCCGCTACATCCCCCAATGCCACACGGAATTCGCGACGTTCGCCCATGGCACCAAATGCGCGGCAAAATTCTCCGGGGATGTCCATGCGCCCGATTGCTGGATCTACAAGGATCAGCACACGGATCGCAGCAACGTCTCCTGGCGGCCGCCCAGGGAAACCGTCAACCCGTGGCAGGCGGAATGGGATGTGCTCCTGGGAGCGATCCGGAACGATCGCCCGCATAACGAGACCCGGCGCGCCGCGCTCTCCAACCTCGGCGCCATCATGGGCCGGGCGGCGGTCCATACCGGCAAGATGATCACCTGGGAGGAGGCGATGGCGTCGAACTTCCAATTCTGCGCGAATGTGGACGGCCTGACCACCGCCAGTCCGGCCCCGGTGCAGGCGGACGCCGCAGGCCGCTATCCCGCGCCGATCCCGGGCAAAACCATCGAGATTTAGCCGGGGAGTCATGCCCTCTGCCAGTACCGGTTTCTCCAACAAAACGAACCGGTTTTATCTCCTGTTCCACGCTGGGTCAGGCGCCCTTGTCGGGAAAGTCTTCGGGATTCGGGGGCGTCGTGTCCGGCGGGGG
Organism: uncultured Verrucomicrobiota bacterium; assembly: GCA_903930345.1. Taxonomy (GTDB): domain Bacteria; phylum Verrucomicrobiota; class Verrucomicrobiia; order Limisphaerales; family CAIYYI01; genus CAIYYI01. Next base: position 527 of record CAIYYI010000618.1, on the reverse strand, counting down.
CGTTGGTGGCGGTTCCACGGGTTTGACTGGCGCGGCGGCTTTTTGCATCCGCAGCTCGTACAGGAACCATTCCTCAACCTGCTGGCGCGCCCAGGGAGTCTTGCGCAGGAAGTTGAGGCTGGACTTGACGGTGGGATTGAATTGGAAACAGCGGATGGGTATCCGCCGCCCCATTTTGAGCCAGCCGTGCTTGGCAACCAGTTGATGGAGGATGTTCTCCAAAGTGATCCCGTGGAGGGGATCACGCGGATGAAAAGCGGGTGAGGGCATGGAAATTCGTGGGACTGGAAAGGCAAAGGAAACACCACCCGCCAAAGCAGGGCGGCAGGGATGTCGTGCGTGGTTGGGTGCCCGATGCATGCGCTCGCACCACCGGGCTTCCCGTCAAGGAGTCCGCCGGGAGGGTGCGGGGGCAGCCTTGGGCTTCGATTTCTTGACCTTCTTGACTTCTTTTTTCTGACTTCGGTTTCCTTTGGCCATAATGATCTCCTGAATGTTGTTCAATGCAAGCTAGGCTGCCTGGACCG
>CAIYYI010000617.1 GCA_903930345.1 uncultured Verrucomicrobiota bacterium | reverse complement strand
GCTGATGATCGCCACCGGCGCCGGCAGCGAATTGCGGCGGGTCATCGGCACGGCCACCTTCTGGGGCACCCTGGGGGTCACCCTGTTCGGACTGTTTCTGACGCCTGTGTTTTACGTCGTCATCCGGCGCGCGGTGGAGGGGCGGAACCGGCCCGCCGGCCCGGGCGGCGCCTCCTCCGGTGTGGCCGTGCTGCTCGTGGCGGGCGTGGCCGGTCTTTTGCTGGCGGGTTGCGCGGCCGGACCCGACTACCGCACCCCGGAAACCAGGGTGGCCGGCGCCTTCACCAGCGCGGACCAGGCCGGATTTTCGGCGGGCGGGGTGGAAACCAACTGGTGGGGCGGCTTTCAGGATCCGCTGCTCAACCGCCTGGTGAGCCAGACCATCGCCACCAATCACGATCTGCGCATCGCCACGGCCCGCGTGCGGGAGGCGCGTGCGCTGCATCGCACCACCACGCTGGACATCTGGCCCACGGTGACGGCCGGGGGCGGGTACACCAAGAGCCTGGGCAGCAAGGACGCCGCCCGCGGGCTGCCGCGCCCGCAGCGGGAACTGGAATTGTTTGACGCGGGGTTTGACGCCACCTGGGAGCTGGATCTGTTTGGCCGGGTGCGCCGCTCGGTGGAGGCCGGCCGGGCCGGGGTGGCCGCGCTGGAGGCCTCGCGCCGGCAGGTGTGCGTGAGCCTGATCAGCGAGGTGGCCCGCAACTATTTCGAGCTGCGGGGGGTGCAGCTTGAGTTGGCGGTGGCCCGCCGCAACGCGGACAACCAGCGGGAAACCCTGGGCCTCTCGGAGAGCAAGCTCCAGGCGGGGCGGGGCACCGAGCTGGACACCGCCCGCGCCCGCGCGCAATTGCACACCACCCTGGCCGGCCTCCCGCCGCTGGAGGCCGCCCGCCAGCAGATCATCCATCGCCTGGGCGTGCTCACCGGCCAGGCCCCCACCGCGCTGGCGGCGGAGCTGGCCACCGTGCTGCCGCTGCCGTCGCTGCCCGCGCTGGTCAACATTGGCCGGCCGGAGGATCTGCTGCGCCGCCGGCCGGACATCCAGGCCGCCGAGCGCGCCCTGGCCGCCGCCACCGCCCGGATCGGGATGGCCACGGCCGACCTCTTCCCGCGCCTCACCTTCAACGGTCAGGCTGGCTTGGCCGCAGGTGATTTCTCCGGGTTGTCCAAAGCCGGCGCCGACAATTACTCCTTTGGTCCGCGCCTCAGTTGGGCCGCCCTGGATCTGGGCCGGGTCCGGGCCCGGCTCCGGGCCGCCGGAGCCCGGGCGGAGGGCGAGCTGGCCGCCTACGAAAGGACCGTGCTGCTGGCCTTGGAGGAAACGGAGGACGCGCTGGTGGAGTTTGACCGCACCCTGGCCCGGCGCGAGCAACTGCGCAGCGCCGCCAAGGCGGCGGAGGCAGCGGCCCGGCTGGCCAACGACCGCTACGCGGGGGGCGTGGCGGAATTCCTGATTGTGCTGGACGCGCAGCGCACCCTGCTGGCCATCCAGGGGCAACTGGCCCAGAGCGAAACCCGCGCCGCCACCTCCCTGGTGGCCATATACAAGGCGCTGGGCGGGGGCTGGGAGTTAGTGGTGCCGGTCGGCAACAAAGCAACGCAGCCCGCGAGATAGTGGGAATGACTGTGCTTTGGTGGGCTGTGTTTGGGTGGGCTTGACAGCCTCGCCCTCCCACCTAGACTTGCAGGCATGGACAAACTGACCCGTTCGCTTCTGAACCGAGGCGTCCTGCTGCTTCTGCTCCTGGCGTTCGCCGCCCCGGCGGCGGAGACGCCTGCGGCCAGGGCCGCCATTGAGCGCGACATTCCGTACAAGACAGGCACGGGCCTCACCGATTACGAGCGGGAGCGGTGCCGGTTGGATCTGTATTTGCCGGTGGGCCAGCATGGATTCGCCACGCTGGTCTGGTTTCATGGCGGGGCCATCAAGGAGGGGCGCAAGGATGATGAGGGCACCCGCAAAGTCGCGCAAAGCCTGGCGGAAGCCGGGCTGGCCGTGGTGTCAGTCAATTACCGGCTGAGCCCGAAGGTCACATATCCCGCCTACCTGGAGGACGGCGCCGCCGCCTTTGCGTGGGTTCATGAGCGCATCCAGGCCCGGGGCGGATCCTCCAATCTGGTGTTCATCAGCGGGCATTCGGCGGGGGGGTACCTCACCGCCATGCTCGGCCTGGATGATCGGTACCTGAAAAGGCACGGGCTTGGCCTGGACCGCATCGCCGGGCTGATTCCCCTGAGCGGCCAGATGATGACCCATTACACCGTGCGGGAAGAGCGCGGCATCGGCCGCTACGCCATCTTTGCCGATGATGCGGCCCCGATCCGTTACTGCCGCTCAAACACCCCGCCTCTGCTGGTGCTGTACGCGGACAAGGACATGGCCTCGCGCGGGGAGGAGAACCGTTTTTTTGTCTCGGTGATGAAAGCGGCGGGCAACCAGGCGATTTCGGAGAAGCTGATCACCGACCACACCCATGGCAGCATCGGCTCCCGGCTGGCGGAACCGGAGGATGCCGCCCGCCTGGCCCTGCTGGAGTTTATCGAAGCCCAATCACGGCTCCGGTCGGCCAAGCCCTGACATCGTTTGGCCGGGTGCGCGCTCCTTACGGCAGGGCACCCACGGGCCGGCCTTGGTTGGTAAGACGCCGCAGCGGGCTGGTCTCCGCCAGGCGGCAATCGCGGCCCGCCCCGTTCCGGAATCCCGGCTCAACGAGGAGCGAGTGTCGGTCGAAGCCCCGGCCTCCGGAGAACTGGTGCCTAGCGTTGTGGTTCACCGTAACCGATGGCGTTGGAATTGCGGAGTTGCGGCAGGACGCTCACCGCACCCACGCGCGACTCTCAAAGTGCAAGTGAAGTGCAGAATGCCCATGCTTCTCACGTGTCGTATGCCCGCAGGTCGTCGCGAGTGATTTGGTTGGCAGGCACAAGTCTGTAGTGCCGTATTTGCACGGCTGCGCTTCGAAGCCATACACCCTTCAGGGTTTGTACTGTCAACGTTGAATGTCCTCATCTTTGACTCCATGCTCTTTGAGGAAAGCCAGGAGAGACTCCATGGATCTCTATGTGGGCTTGATGTCGGTATGGCCGTACCAACGCAGTGTGAGGCGATGGTGTATGGTTACGGCGGCAAGCATTTCCGTGCCGCGATAGAAGTAGACGGTCGGACCACCGCGACAGTGGCAAACCACGCCTATGTGTGATTGGGCCTCGAAGGTCTGAAGCGCTTGGGCAATGAGGTTGGTATCGGAGCTTTCAAACCGCACCTCTTCTCCATCTGCAGGCGAGGATCCGGGGCCCCGGGTTTTAATAAGCATGCGGTCGCACCCCTGTGCTGCCGTTCGCAACCGCCGCCCCCAGCTCTTCGCCACGTACACCGGGTAGGAAAGGAAAATCGCAGTCGCCAGCAGTAGAAGGCAGACAGTGACCATTGCAAGGCGGCGTTTGTTGGGCACGTTCCGAACCACAGGAGTCACGGGCGTAACACAACCCGGTAAAACCGGCGAGGCTGTCCTGGAACCACCGCATCCACTAGGCAGAGGTTGCTGCCGTTCCCAAGCATTGGCGACCCGAGATCGGTCCAGAGATTGGCGGTCAGGTCTGAGCAAGATTGAAGTTGGTAAAGCCTGTTCGTCGTTGAGGTCCAACACACCTCAGGCGGCGAAACCCGGATGGATAGGAATGGCTGACCCGGGGCAGGGACTTCAACCACGCCACAAAGCGGATTGAACGTGGGGAAGCCGGCATTTGGGCTGGCCAGGTCGTTCCAGAGGCCGCCAGGATGCCCGTATTCATTGCCGGTATTCAGCATGTGGACGTATTTCTCTCCGCCAGCCACGGGGCTGTTGTCCGGTTGTCCAGGAAGCCAGTGGATATACTCCACGCTCTCGTCGCCAACCCACTGGAAGTTGCCAACATTCACCTCGCGAAGACCAATCCATAGGCTCCGATTTGTGCCTGCGTAGGAACTGAAAGTGGAGAACACCCAGTGCTGCTCTGCCTGATCGTTGATGGTTACCAAGTGGCCGCCGAGCTCAACCGCTTGAGCTTCCGAGTTCTGCCATGTGTCCTCTTCAAGCAGGTAATACCAGTGACCATTCACCGTGTTGATGATGGGGCCAGCCAGGATGGCGGCATTGAGCGCAAGTGATGAGCCCAGTATAAATGATGCGATGAGACCTACGATAGTTTTCACAGTTGATCGTCGGACCTGCCTTTGAAGATCTGTGTTTCCACCCACTAGCAATAATGAGCGAACCTCTGGTTCGCTGCTAACCGGTGGCAGGACATTCATTTCAGTGGCGATTTTGGCTCGGCAATCCGACGCTGGCAACGGTAAAACAACTTTGGTTGGCAGCATATCTCACCGGGATGGCGTTATTTGGCGTGTTGTAGAGCCCAATGGAGGAATGTCTTGAAATGATGGAATGGCCTGACAGAGTCGCGGCCCCTGATGCTGGGTTCATGAAGAAGAAGTTTAGCTGACTGCGGGCCACCCTGGCTGTCGTGATTGAGTCCGCCACTCAGACCTGGTGACGGGTCGCCCGGGGGCGTTGCCATTATGGCAGGGCGCCCACGGGCTGGCCCTGGTTGGTCAGGCGCCGCAGCGGGCTGGTCTCGGCCAGCCGGTAATCGCGGCCCGCCGCGTTCCGGAATCCCGGTTCAACGAGGAGCGAGTGCTGGTCGAAACCCCGGCCCCCCATGAACGGGGCGAAGCCGTTTGCCCCGATCTTTTCCTGCCCCCAGAGAACCCACACCCCCTGCGGTTGGTTCCAAGCGTTGTGGTCCATTCGCAGGGCGGAAGTCCAGTCGCGCCCGTGCAGCCGCAGCAGGCTGTCCACGGCGTTGGCGAAGATGTTGTAGCGGATGACGACGTTGGTGGTTATCGCGCTGTTGTCATAAAACATCAGGTGGCGGCCGTTGGGGTCCGGGCGCTGGCGGTAGCCCCAGCCGCGTCCGGCATCCACGCAGGTGTTGTGCTCAAACACAATGTCGCGGGCGAGGCTGGCCGGGCCCCGGTTCCAGAACTCAAAGGAATATTCGCTGTTCCAGATGACGTTGCGGCGGTAGGTGATGTGCTCCTGCACGTTGGTGCCATCCCCCTGGTTGGTGAGGGCGGCATCGTAAATCTCCCAGAGGCGGCAATCCTCCACCAGGCAGTGGGCGGCCCCGGACCAGAACTCCACCCCGTTCCCGAAGCGCACCGGTTTGCCATCGGGCCGGGTGAGCTGGTGACCGCCGCCGATGAAGGAGATGTCGCAGCCCCGTACGGTGATGTGGTGGGTGCTGCCGCCGCCGATGCCGTGTGCGGCGCCGTAGCGGAGGTCCAGGTTCTCATACGTCACGTGGCTGCGCCCGCCCTCGTTGATGATGTGCCGGTTCAGCGCCAGCTCCACCTGCCGGTGCCGCGTCGCCGGGTGCGCGTCCATCCGCAGCGTGACCTGCCAGGTCTGCGGGTTGTAATGGTAGTCCCCCTCCTGCCGCAGGTCGGCCACCCGCCACTTTTTGAATCCGGTGGCTGCGCCCTGGTCGAAGATGATGTTGCCCACATCCGCCGACAGCGGGATGGTTTGGTTGCACCGGGCGGCTTGCAGGCGCAGGGAGTTCAGCGTCACAACGCAGTCCGCCGGCATCGCGCCGCCGAGGAAAAATGTCAGGCGTCCGTCCGGGGCGGTTTGGCGGGCGTGGAAACGCACGGTGTGCTCGGTCTCATTCGTGCCCAGGAGCGGCAGGGCGCTCTGCGGGGCGGCATAGGCGGTCCAGGGCGGCCCGCTTTTCATCAGCGAAACCGAAGCGGGGGTGAACGGCTGGGTGGACCGGGCCCGGAAGGTGAGGAGGTAATAAGTGTCGGCTTCCACCGCCAGCCCGGCGATGGATAGCTGCAGGTGGTTGGCGCGGGTTCCGGGTTTGCCGGAGCGCAGACTCAACTCGCGGCCGGTGCCAGCGTTCGCCGGCGCGGTGGTTAGCGTGGCCGCAGCCCCGCCCTCCTGATGCAGCGACCAGCGTGCGGCGGGCAGCTCCACCGGCGCGCCAAACGGCTCAAAACGCAGGGGGGGAGTGGCCCAAAGTCCGGGCCCGGTCGGCTCCCAATCCGCCGGGCGATCAGCCGCGACGGAGCCCAGCAGCACCGGCTTGGCCCCGGTTCCAAAGGCGCCGTAGGTGATCACTCCCTGCGCGGTGCCGCTCTGCGGCACCAACTGCCCCCGCCAGCTCTGGCCCCGGCGGAAGAGCACCTGATCGCCGGCCGTCAGTGTCGCGCGGTTGACCTGCACCAGCGAGCGCCAGGCCTGCTCCGCGCCGAGCCCATCCCGCGTGTCGTCCCCTTGGACGGCATCGACATGAAAGGTGCGGCCAGGCAAAGCCTGGGCGGCCAGCCCGCAAACAATCCACACCAGCCCCCAGCGAAACCATCGGGTAATCATGGCACCATCATTCACCCCTGCGTGCGGACCGCGCAATAAAAATCAAACCGGCTGGCCAGCCGAAAGCAGGCGATTGGGAGCCTGGGAGCGTCGTTCCTGAGGGGGATGATTACTGCATTCCTCAGAATGACGGCTTGACGGAGATGGGATGCGTGTCTTGAATGCTCGGCATGGCCATACATTCTTTTTACATCTCCCGACGCTCCTTCGTGAAATCCTGCGCCGCCACGGCTGCCGCCACCGGTCTGCCGCTCTGGTTTCTGGAACGGGATCAGGCCCAGGCCGCCCCCGCCCCCAGCAAACTGGGTCCGAATGACCGGCCCGGTATTGCCCTCATTGGCTGCGGCGGACGCGGCACGGGGGTGGCCAAGGATTCCTCCCGGTTTGGCGACATGCTGGCCGTCTGCGACGTGGACGAGAAACATGCGCAAAACGCCGCCCGCAGCTTCACCAAGGAGGGGAAGGCACCCACTGTCTATACCGATTTCCGCAAGGTGATGGAGCGGGACGATATCCATGTCATCGTCAACGGCACGCCGGACCATTGGCACACCCTGGTCAACATGGCGGCGGCCAAGGCCAAAAAGGACATTTATTCGGAGAAGCCGCTGACCCTGACGGTGGATGAGGGCAAGCGCCTGGTGCAGGCGGTGCGTGCGAACCAGGTGGTGCTGCAGACTGGCACCCAGCAGCGGAGCGACCGCAATTTCCGCCTGGCGTGCGAACTGGTCCGCAACGGCCGCCTGGGCAAGCTCAGCCAGATCACCGTCTGGCTGCCGGCCGGGTTGCGGGGCGGCCCATTCGCCTCTGCGCCCGTACCGGCGGGATTGAACTGGGATTACTGGCAGGGCCAGGCCCCGGCGGTGGACTTTGTGCCGCAACGCTGCCACCAGAATTTCCGGTTTTGGTACGAGTACTCGGGCGGCACCATCACGGATTGGGGCGCCCACCACAATGACATCGCCTTCTGGGCCACGGGCCTGAAAGGGCCGGACAGCGTGGAAGGAAAGGTGATCACCGCGCCCATCCCCGGCGGCTATACCGCCATCAGCGAGTACGAGGTGAACTTCACCTACTCCAACGGCATCAAGCATGTCATCAAGACCACCAAGGACGACAGCATCTACGGCGGGGTGATTAACCAGGAGGGTCAGCGCAACGGCATCCGCTTCGAGGGACCGGAGGGGTGGATCTGGGTGCGGCGTGGCCCCATTGAGGCCAGCCAGCCGGAGATACTGTCCACGCCGTTGCCGGCCTCGGCCGAACGGCTGTATGTCAGCAAGGACCACATGGGCAACTTCTTTGAGTGTGTCCGGTCGCGCCAGGCGCCGATCTGCGATGTGGAAACCGGGCATCGGTCCGCGTCCGAGTGTCACCTGGCGGTGATCTCCCTCCGGTTGGGCCGCAAGCTGCAGTGGAACGTGGAACGGGAGGAGTTCACCGGGGATGGGGCCAAGGAGGCTAATGTCTGGCTGGCGCGGGAGATGCGCAAGCCCTACGATTACTCGTTTGCCTGAGCCCGGCCAGCATCCGCTGAAGTATGATCAATCGACGCGATTTCATCCAAACCGTGGCCGCCGGTTTGGCCATTTCCCCCGTGCTGGCGGCTCCGGCAGCGGAACCGCTCCCCACGCGCATCCTTGGCCGTACCGGCATCCGGGTGCCCATCCTGGGCTTTGGCTCCGGCAGCCGCTTCCTCATGTACAAGGAGGAGGATAAGGCGCTGGAGGCGTTGAACCGGGCCATTGATGCCGGCATCATCTACATTGATACCGCCCATGCCTATGGTAACGACCTGAGCGAGGAGCGCATTGGCAAGGTGATGGCCACCCGGCGCAAGGAAGTGGTGCTCTCCACCAAGATCCCGGCCCGCACCGCAGAGCAGGCCCGGCGGCAGATTGAGCTGAGCCTGAAGCGGCTGCAAACCGACCACCTGGATGTCCTGCACATCCATGTGCTGAAAAACCAGAAGGACCTGGATGCCATCCAGGCCCCCGGCGGCGTGCTGGAAGCCCTGTACGAGGCCCGCGACAAAAAAATCGCCCGTGCCATCGGCATCACCTGCCACGCCGACCCGCTCGCCCTGCGGGCCGCTCTGGAGGCGCATGACTTTGACTGCACCCAGATGGCGCTCAACGCCGGTCTGGCCAGCATGGCCGATGTGCCGGGCGGGATGAAGACCGCCCCGGCGGGCCTGCAAAGCTTTGAGCACCTGGCCCTGCCCGTGGCGTTGCGCAAAAAGATGGGCATCATTGCCATGAAGGTGTTCGGCCAGGAACAGCTCATCGGCGCGGTGCCCGCCGGGAAGCTGCTGTCCTACGCCCTGTCATTGCCGGTCAGCCTGGCGAGCGTGGGCATGCCTCGGCTGGAACACATCGACAGCAACGCCCGGGCGGCGCGCGCCTTTGTCCCGCTGACCGGGCCGCAGCGGAAGGAGATTTCGGACGCCATCGCCGCCCCGCGTAAGGAGGCCATGTGGCGCTTCTTTCAGGACCACCAGGACGCGTGAACCGGAGGGTGCGGCATGGCTTATGAGGTTATTCCAGAGCCCGGCGAAAAGGTGCTGGCTGAAGTTGAGGTGAACTTCACAAACGACAGCAACTTTTTCTACTTCGCGGTCAGCAACCAGGCCGTCTATATCCCGCGGGTAAAGCTCTATGCCCGCACGGATCCGTATTACTACCAGCGCGTGCCATTGGACCAGGTGCGGCACGTGGCGGTGAAGCGTCTGCGGGCTGACTGGGCCTGGATCGTTGGCGGGCTGATGATCCTGTTTGGCGTCTTCACCCTCTACTGGATGATGGAGCCGTTTATCCATAAAAGCCATGGAAGTCACTCCGTATCCGGGTATCCCCTGGCGATCATCGTGGGGGGCATCCTGCTGCCGCTGGCGGCCAAAGGCCGGCTTGGGTTGGAGATCTGGTTCCAGGGAGGCAAATACCGGTGGCGGCCGCCTTTTGTGGTCGATAAAAAATCCCGCCAACAGGTGACCGACACGTTCCAATCCATTGTGGATGGTTGCCAGCAGGCCGGTTTGCCCGTCAGCGATCGGCGCAATCCCGGCTGATCAAGGCGGTGTTCTCGGGCTACTGCGTCCACCTGGCCCGATAAAAACGCCGGGGCTGCCGGTTGACGATGTTGGTGTCGCGATAGTAGGCAGCTCCCAAGGGGGCACCCAGTAGGCCCAGCGAAGACCAGTGCACCAGATTGGTGGAGTACTCGATTTCATAGCTCGTGCCTTCGCCGCTCACCAGGAATAGAAAGGTGCCGGATGCCAAGACATGCTCTTCGCCCAATTGCAGGGGCGCCGGGGAGGCATTGGTCACTGTCAACATGGCCGGGGTACTGGTCACAGAACCTGAGTCGTTCCCCACCACCACCCAGTAAGCGCCCTGATGCGCGCGCGTTGTCGGCTGCAGGACAAGCAGGGTGTTGGTGGCGCCCGGCAGTGGCGCGTCATTGAAGTACCACTGGTAACGCAAGGGGCGGGCTCCCACTGCCAGTGTGCTGAGGGTGGTCAGGCTGCCTTCCTCGACCGTCTGGCTAGTGGGCTCCCCCAGCAGGCGGAGGGCGAAGAAAAAGGTCGCATTCGCCGAAAAGCTGGAGACTTCGCTCAGGCCCAGAGGATCGTTTATAGTGGGGTTTGCATTATAGAACTGGAGAATGGCCAGGTGGTCCAGCTGCGGGTTTAGGTTGGTGACCGTGACCTGGTTTTCCGCCGGGGAAAGCTGGAGATCCCAAGCCAGCACCGCAAGCTGGTTGGTCACCGACTGGATGCCATTGTTGATGATATCGCTCAGAATATTGGTGTCGATGTTGCCTTCCAGGACCACAAAGTGAGCGAAGCACGCCGGGTTGGTGGAGAATACCGGCCAGGAGAAAGTTTGTGTGGCCTGCAGTTCTGTGAGCGGGTTCAGGTTGGTGAAAACGGGTTCGATCTGGGGGAAATCGTTGGTCAGCGCCACGGTGACCGAGCTGGCCCGTGGCACGGGGCCAAGCATGTAGGATGAATACAGGGTGTAGCTGCCTAGCGGATAGAACCGGTTGAATTCGGAGAGGCCGCTGCTCAGATTCGTCTCTCCCACAGTGTAGGCTGGATAGTTGGTGCCAAACGACATCTGGTAACTGCCCCCGATGAGGTTGTTGGTCGTGACTGATGAACGGGTTTCGACTGTCACGAGGCCCTGACCGGCCACCAAGGCCCCGAAGCGATACGCAAAGGGAACTGGATTTGTGCTGATCTGGCTGAGCCATTTTTGGCGCTGGATACGGTAGGAAGCCACTTGGGCAGAGGAGTGATAACACGCGAGCAAACAGAAAATGCCCACCAGGAGTCGAAAATAATCAGCCATAACATCCGTATGTTTACAATATTACCCGGACAAAACCACTCGAATGGCGAGTCGGAAAGCCAGGCAAGATCCTTATCGGAAATATCCCCATGTGACTTTACATGATATTTTCACAAAATTCCGGACATCCCATCAGGCGGCTTTTTGATCCGACTGAAAAACTGTTCGCCAGAACCCGAATTATAAACATAATCCCCATCGTGAAGCCCAACTCATTCTTGGCCCGTGTCTGGGACGGATTGCTGGTTCTGCTGCTGGCCGGCGCTGTGCAACTCAACGCCATCGCCAAACCACCCAATGTGGTCATCCTGCTGGCCGATGACCAGGGCTGGGGCGATCTGGGCGTCAATGGCAACACAAACGTCAAAACCCCGAACATTGACTCTCTGGCCCGGCACGGGGCGGTGCTGGAGCGGTTTCTGGTCTGCTCCGTGTGTGCGCCCACCCGCGCGGAATTCCTCACCGGAAGGTACCATCCGCGCGGCGGTGTGCGCGGGGTTTCCACCGGGCAGGAACGCCTGAACACAAACGAGGTCACCCTGGCGGACACCCTCAAGGCGGCGGGGTATGCCACTGGTGCCTTTGGCAAGTGGCATAACGGCAGCCAGTGGCCCTACCATCCGAACGCGCGTGGTTTCCAGGAATACTACGGCTTCACCTCAGGGCATTGGTCGGACTACTTTGACCCGATCCTGGAGCATAACGGCGAGATTGTTCGCGGCAAAGGATTCATCGTGGATGACCTGACAGAGCACGCGCTGGCCTTCATCGAGCAAAACCGCTCGCGTCCCTTTTTCTGCTACCTGCCTTTCAACACGCCGCACTCCCCGTTCCAGGTGCCGGATGCCTACTGGGACAAATGCAAGGACCGGCAACTGGGACTGCGTGCGCGCGAACCCGGCAAGGAGGATGAGAACACAACCCGGTGCGTGCTCGCCATGACCGAGAATCTGGATTGGAACGTGGGGCGGGTATTGAAAAAGCTTGAGGAGCTTAAGCTTACTGAAGAAACCATCGTGCTTTACTTTTCTGACAACGGCCCCAATAGCGAGCGGTGGAACGGGGGCATGAAGGGCCGCAAGGGCTCCGTGGACGAGGGCGGGCTGCGCGTGCCCTGCCTGATCCGGTGGCCGGGCAAAATCAAGCCGGGCACGCGCATTCCGCACATCGCTGGGGCAATCGATCTGTTGCCCACGCTGGCGAGTCTCACCGGGGTGCCGCTTCTCGGGTCAAAGCCGCTGGATGGCAGGGACCTTAAGCCATTGCTGCTCAACCCGGCGATAGCGTGGCCGGAACGTCTGATTTTCTCCCACCAGAACGGCCGGGTCAGCGTGCGCACACCACAGTACCGCTTGGACCCGCAGGGGGCGCTCTTTGACATGCTGGCCGATCCCGGCCAGCAACGGAATGTCGCCCCTGCGAACCCGGCCGTGGCCCGGAGATTGACGGAGGCAGTGGTGGCCTGGAAGGACGATGTCTTTGCCGGGCCAGCGAAGGATGATCGGCCATATCCGGTGGGCTACCCTGCGTTTCCTTGGGCTCCGCTGCCGGCCCGGGATGGTGTTCCGGCCGGGGGAATCAAACGTAGCGCCAGCGCCCCCAATTGCTCGTACTTCACAAATTGGCGTGCGTTGGAGGACACTATGACTTGGGACATTGAGGCGGCCACCGCCGGCGAATATGAGGTGGCGGTGTATTACACCTGCGCGAAAGGCGACGAGGGATCAGTTATCGAAGTGAGCTTCAACGGCTCCCGCTTGGCCGGGGTGGTCACTCCCGCGTATGATCCGCCGTTTTTCCCCGACCGTGACCGGGTCATCCGCAAGGGTGAATCCTACATGAAGGAGTTTAAGCCGCTGGCGCTGGGATCAATCCGTTTGGAGAAGGGGCGTGGCCGCCTTGTCCTGCGGGCCACGGAGATCAAAGGCAAACAGGTCATGGACGTGCGGGGCATCACGGTGACATTGCGCAATCAGGGTGGAAGGTGAACCATCCGGGGCTCCCCGGTACCAGGTCAGACAGCGATGCGCTGCAGTCTGGCAACGGTGGGCTGGTCCAGGTTGTAGAGGCAGTCAAACAACGCCGCTTTGAAGGCTGCGGGGCCACCGGACTGTTCCGCAGCCAGTTCGGCTGCCATCCCATAGCAGGCCAGCGCACAGGCCGCCGCCTGGCGGTGATCTGACTCCACAGCGGCAAACGCGCCGATGATGGAGGCGGCCATGCAGCCGGTGCCGACCACGCTGGTCATCAGGGCATGTCCGTTGCTGATCCGGCAAACTCCCCGGGCGTTTGCCACCAGATCGGTTTTTCCAGTGATCACCACGGTGGCCTGGCGGCGGGTGGCCAGCGCCTGCGCCAGCGATTCCAAGTCCGCCCCGACTTCGGTGGCATCCACCCCCTTGGTGTGGATTTCAAGGCCGCTGACGCGGGCGATTTCCGAGGCGTTGCCCTTGATGATGTCAATTCTGACCTGGTCCAGCAGTTCGAGTGATTTTCGGTCGCGGAAATCTGTGGCCCCCGCCCCGCACACATCCAGGATGACCGGGATGCCTTTCCGGTTCGCGCTGGCGGCGGCCAGCTTCATGGCCTCCACCAGTTCGGTCGTCAGTGTGCCGATATTAAGCACCAGCGCGCCGGCAATCTGTGCCATGTCGGCCACTTCCTCCGGCGCGTGCGCCATGACGGGAGAGGCCCCCAGGCTTTTAACGATTTGGGCGCAATCGTAAATGGTCACCCAGTTCGTCAAATGATGCACCACCGGGCTTTCCCGGCGCACTCTTTCCAGCAGTTCGTATGCGTTCATGATTCTGAGCCGGGCTGAGTCTTACGGGAGGACATCACGGCGTCGAGACTTTTGCCGCTTCGGATTCTGGGTTTCGAGGGCTGGTCATAAGCCATTTCCAGCGCAGGAAAACCACCGGTCGTTTGAACCACGGATTGTCGGTGGGCAGGGTTACGGTTAGAACTTTGTGGTAACTGGGGTCGGCTTCAATCCAGGTGTTGGTTCCCAGATAGGCCATGATGTGTACCCCGTCGCTGGTGACAGCCAGATCGCCGGGTCTCAGAAGGGTGTGATTGGCTTCCGCGATGTTCCCATGCGGGAACAGGGTGGTGGTCCAGCCTCGATAACCATCCCGCAAAGCGAGGGCGGAGCTGTCATGCCACCAGAGGTCAAGCGCCGCCCGGATCGGTTGCCCATTCAGCGTTCGAAATCCGTGATAAAGCTGTCCCCAGACAAGCCCTTTTCGGACAAGGCCTGAGCAGTCAATGCCCAAGATGCCTTCCCCGCCCCACACATAGCGGACGCCATCAAAAAACCGCAGGCTGCGACAGTAATCCTCTGCGAGGTGCTGAGGGTTAACTGCCCGGCCAGGCAGACTGGCTGTCAGCGCTGCCAGCAAACCCACGAGCAGGAGCGCGATTCTGCCTTTTCGACATTGCCACCCAAGTACGCAGGCTCCCAGCCACGTGAGGAACAGTCCGCTGACAAACATTAGCCGGGTGATTTGGTAATCGACGGGGTAGATGCCAAAGATCAGCGTCAGGAGGAGAGCCCAGATCCAGATTTGCCTCACGATTCTGCGGTAGAGCGGGGTGTTCATAGTGATCCGGGTCTGGTTTCTGACGAGGTGTTGGCTGTATGCCGTCGCGTCCGTTGCGTCCGTGGGCTTACTTTCCTCCCACACCTGAGTCGGGATGCGCTGATACGATTTGCCAAGCCGTTTTCTGGATTCGCTCGGCAAGCGCCGGCTCAATCGTTCCGTAGGGAGCCGTTGGCAGGCCCACTGGCGACTGCGCCAGCAGGGCGGCGAAGTAGGTGCAGCCCACCAGATAGGAGCCCGCCTCGTTCAGATGGATGCCGTCCTTGTAGAGCTGGTGGATGCTGGTGTAGCCCGGCACTTTTCCAGCCTTCATCTGGGTGTGCAGTTCGTTCATCACATGCCCCACCGGTATTAGCAGAACCCTTCGCTTCAGAAACGGTGTTTCCTTCCGCACCTCGCGCAGAAGGGTGTCAAAGTAATCGCGCGCCTCATTCGAGTTGTCCCAGCCGCCGGAGTACCGGGCCTCCCAACGGGCGGTGAAATCATCCACTTTGGAGAGGTCATTGCCGCTGCCCGGTTTCGCGGGGTCGTAATCGTTTTTGTCAAACGACATGCCCTTGCCACCGCTCGTCACCCTTGGCCAGCGCGCATAGATGAAAATCTGCACATCAGGATTCATCCGGGCCGCCATCGTCGCCAGATCCTTGATCAGCGCCACGTCGCCCAAGTCCTGGCCCTCCTTGCTTTTGCTGTGCAGATGGCGATCAAACGGTTGCAGGGAGACGGCATCCCAGGCAAAACGGTTCAGCGCATTGGTCCACGTCCCGTACGGCTCCTCGCGGAAACCGTCGTTCGGGTGCGTGTAGATCCATTCCAGCGGGGCACCAGGAATCATGGTGCGACCCCAGTCAAGTTTGACACCACGCGCCTCCGCCAGCTTCGCCAGTCCACCATAGCGCACCGTGTCGGTGACGCTATTGCCGATGAAATAGACGCGTAGCGGGGCGGCGTGAAGGCTGGAAGCAAGCAGGCAAACGCCCGCTAGGGCGAGGACACGGGTGGTGATATTCATGGCTGACATGGGAGGCAGCATAAGCAATTCCTCAGGATTCTTCAATCGCCGTCGCCGGGAAAATGCGGGCGGTTTGCAAAACAAGCTGGCAAGCCTGAGGGTTCCGATCAATGCTGGCGGCACTTTCATGAAGCGGTTTTGTTTGAAGACATTGGGTTTCGTCGGTTGGCTGGCCTGCCTGGCCGTTGGGCTCACGCCTGCGCACGCGGCACCTGCAGAGACCAATGCCGCCTTATCTGTTCCTTACGCCCAGCGGGCTGACGTTCAGGAGTTCATCCGCCAGATGGCCGCAACCAATGGCTTTGGCGTGGCGGAGCTGACGCAGGTGTTTGCCCGGGTTCGTTGCAATCCGGCGGTCCTTGAGGGAATGAAAACCCCCGGTTCCGCCCGGCCGTGGTTCCAATACCGGACCAATTTCCTGAACGAGCGGCGGATTGCCGGCGGAGCCGCCTTCGTGAAAACCAACGCGCTGGCCCTGGCGGAGGCGGAGAAACGTTACGGTGTGCCGCCGGTGATCATTGCCGCCATCCTGGGCATCGAAAGCGACTATGCCCGCTTTCCGCTCCGTTTCAAAGCCATTGAATCCCTGGCCACCCTCGGCTTCGACTACCCGCCGCGCGCCCCCTATTTCCGGGGCGAACTCGCCCATTTTCTCGTGCTGGCGCGGGAGCAGAAATGGGATCCGCTCACCGTCCCCAGTTCTCGGGATGGCGGCCTCGGCATGGCGCAATTCATGCCGCGCAGCTATCGCCGGATTGCCATTGATTTCGATGGGGATGGCCAGCGCAATCTGTTGACCAATCCGGCGGATGCCATTGGCAGCATAGCCAATTACCTCTCGCTGGATGGCTGGCGGCGTGGGGATGGCTGGCTGGCGGTTCCGGCGCGGGTGGAGGGGACCCATTATCTGGCTGAAGTGCGCCGGGCCTTTCCCGCGCCCAGGGTTGGCGCCCACTGGCGCACTGCCGTGGATTGGCGGCTGTACGGGGTGATGCCGGTGGTGACGGTGCCGGCGGAACAAGGCATGCTGCTGGTGGAGTTGGCGGGTGCAACCTCCCCAGAAATCTGGCTGGTCTTTCGCAACTTCAGTGTGATCACTGGATACAATCACAACCCCATGTACGCCCTGGCGGCCAGCCAACTGGCCCAGGAGATCAGCCGCCGGGCTGATCCGCCGCGCCCGCCTGGCTCCGGGCAGTGAGGCGAAGGGAGCATGATGTTCGCCACCGCCACGCGGGGTGGGGGATAATCCCCCCGGGGGGGCATTGCCGGGAGGAGCGCGGATTTGTAATCCGCCTGGTGTTTGCGATGGGGGGATGTCTGAAATGCCCGCTATCCGATCCGTTTCAAAGCCATTGAATCCCTGTCGCCGAGCTTTACCGGCATCATTTTGCAATCAATAATGCACCCGTATGTTGATGGGACGGCAAATCGGTTTCTTGTTTTGTCTCGGCCTGCTCTGCGGGTGGTTCGCCGCTTCGGCGGTGGCCGCCCCGGCTCGGGACAGCCTTCGGGTTCATGACCCTTCCACCCCGGTTCGCTGCGGCGAGGAGTTTTGGGTCTTCAGCACCGGGACCGGACTGCTTTCCCGCCATTCCCGCGATCTCACCAACTGGCAGTCCGGCCCGGTGGTTTTTCCGGTGGTGCCGGGCTGGGTGCCTGAGATTTACCCTCAGCACAACGGCCATTTCTGGGCGCCGGATGTCCTGCAACTGGATGGCCGTTACCTCCTGTACTATTCCGTCTCCCGCTGGGGGCAGAACAATTCAGTGATCGCGCTGGCGACCAATGCCACCCTGGATCCCATGAATCCCAGCTTCCGGTGGCGGGACCAGGGAGTGGTGATCCAGTCCAAGACCACGAACAATTACAATGCCATCGATCCCGCACTGCTGCTGGACCAGGAGGGGCGGCTTTGGCTCTCGTTTGGCTCCTTTTGGAGTGGGATCAAACTGGTGGAGCTGGATCGGCGCACCGGCCATCGTCTGAAGGGCGCTCCGCTTCACTCCCTGGCCGTCAGTGATGCCATTGAGGCTCCGTTCCTCTGCTTTCACGAGGGGTATTACTACCTGTTTGTGAACTGGGGCCAATGCTGCCGGGGGGTGAACAGCACGTACAATATCCGTGTGGGGCGAAGCCGTGCGGTGACCGGACCCTACCACGACAAATCGGGCCGCGAGCTGCTTCAGGGCGGGGGCACGTTATTTACGGAAACTGTCGGCGACCGCATCGGTCCGGGCCACGCCGGGTTGGTGCGGCACGCGGGCCGTGAATGGTTCACGTTCCATTATTACGATGCCACCCGACGGGGGCTTCCTGTCCTGGGGGTTGTGCCGCTGGAGTGGGATGCCGAGGGGTGGCCCCGGCTCGGTTCTTCCAGGGGCAAATGAGCGGCGGCTACGATGGCGTTTGACGCCGCCAGCGTCGCCGTCCCAAATACCGGGCCACCGCCAGGCCTGGCGGGAAGCGCAGGAGCGCCACCATGAGCTGGTTGAACCCGCCCGGAATGCAGACATGGCGGTCGCGTTCCAGAGCGGCCAGCGATCTGGCCACCACGGCGTCCGCCGTCATCCACATGAAACGAGGCACCACCGAGCGGTCAAAGTTCTGATCCTCCGGAGTGTCATGAAACCCGGTGGTGGTAAACCCCGGGCAAAGCGCCTGCACCCGCACATTGGCCGGGGCCAATTCCAGGGCGAGCGCCTGGGAAAAGGAGAGCATCCAGGCCTTGGTGGAGCTGTACATGGCGCTGGTCGGCACGGCGGCGTATGCCGCCACCGAGGCCACGTTGATGACCGCGCCCCGGCGTTGGGCGGTCATCTGTGGGAGCACGGCCCTGGCCAGCCGCGTGGGGGCCACCACATGCACCTGGATCATGGCCAGTTGCTTGGCGACATCAATCTCATGGAACAAGCCGCCTGAGCCAAAGCCGGCGTTGTTGATGAGCAGAGTGAAGTGATCGGGTGTGGCGAGCCGGGTTTCCACCCGGGTGAGGCCTTCCAGGGTGGCGAGGTCGGCGGCCAGCACCTCCACCTTGTGGCCGTGGGCGCGTTCCAGCTCCGAGGCCAGTTGGCGCAAGCGGTCCTCGCGTCGTGCCACCAGCACCAGATCGCATCCAAGGGCGGCCAATTGGCGGGCGAAACTGGCCCCCATGCCGCTGGAGGCTCCGGTGATCAAGGCGCGTCCCGGCGCAAGCTGCTGCACATAGCTCATGCCTGATTAAACCCCGATTGCATCCGGGAACGCAAGCGCCT
Organism: uncultured Verrucomicrobiota bacterium; assembly: GCA_903930345.1. Classification (GTDB taxonomy): domain Bacteria; phylum Verrucomicrobiota; class Verrucomicrobiia; order Limisphaerales; family CAIYYI01; genus CAIYYI01. The sequence goes on along the minus strand of CAIYYI010000617.1, from coordinate 3,774 downwards.
GCAAAATCCGCTGCGCTTTGGGCAGAGGGAGGTTCAAAGCGGGTTTCAAATCCGCGCCCCGGCTTTCAAAGTGGCTATCAGCCGTGGATTTCCTTGTCCTTGGTCACCACCACGGTGCCGTGGTGGCCATTCAATTGCAGACAGTCCTTGGGGCAGATTTCCACGCAGGCGTTGCAGGAGATGCAGAGCAGCCGGTCCAGGGTCCACTTTTTGGCTTGGCGGTTGACAACGATGGCCTTGGTGGGGCATTTCTTGCCACACACCGTGCAGTAGGTGCAATTGTCCTTCGTGAACTCCAACTGCCCGCGGGCTCCGGGCATCGGCACGCGCGGAACAAACGGGTACTGCTTCGTCACCGGCTTCTTCAAGGCCCATTTCAGGGCCATCTTGGTCATTGTAAAGTAGGCCATGGCAATCCTCGGTTCACAGGTTAACGCTCGGTGCAGCTAATGCACGGGTCAATGGTCAAAACCAGCACAGGCACATCCGCCAGGTCGCACCCCTGCAGGGTTTTCACCATGGCTGGGATGTTCGCAAAGGTGGGCGTCCGCACGCGAAAACGCTGAATGTTCTTCGTCCCGTTGGCTTTCACGTAATAGATCACCTCGCCGCGCGGTTGTTCCGTCCGGGCGGTGTATTCGCCGTTCGGGTTGCCGGTCACTTTGACGGCAATCTCCCCCTCGGGCATCCTGGCAATCGCCTGCCGGATGATGTCCACAGACTGGAACAATTCCTGGCAGCGGACCACGCAGCGGGCGTAGCTGTCGCCATCGGTGTGGATGATCGGTTCCACATGGATGTCATTGAAGGCCGCGTAACCTAGGCTGCGGGTGTCCTGCTTCACACCGCTGGCCCGCAGCATCGGGCCCACGCAGCCCAGTTGGTAGGCATCCTCCTTGGTCAGCACTCCCACGCCGCACAAGCGGTCCTTCACCGAGTTGTCCTCGATGAAGATCTCCACGATGTCGCGCATCTCCTTCTCGATCTCACCGATTTTGAGCTGCACCATCTTCAGACCGTCCGCGTCGATGTCGCGGCGCACGCCGCCGATCTTGCAGGAGCCGAAAATCACCCGCCCCCCGGCGGTGGCGTCAATGATATCCAGCACCATCTCGCGCACGCGCCAGGAGTGCATGAAGAGATTCTCGAATCCGAATGAATCCGCCAGCAGCCCCATCCAGAGGAGATGGCTGTGCAGGCGGGAGAGTTCGCCCCAGATGGTGCGCAGGTAAAGCGCCCGGGGCGGCACCGGCACCTTCATGATTTCCTCCACGGCCTGGCAGTAGGTCTGGCCATGGATGAAGCTGCAAATGCCGCAAACCCGTTCCGCGACATACACGAATTCAGCGTAGTCCTTGACCTCAACGAGCTTTTCGAGGCCGCGATGAATGAAGCCGATGGAGGGAATCGCCTCCACCACTTTTTCGTCCTCCACCACCAGGTCGAGGTGAATCGGTTCCGGCAACACCGGATGTTGCGGGCCAAAGGGAATGATTGTGCGGGCCATAAAACGTCAATGGGCTGCAGGGTTGGTTTCGGAGGGGGCCAGGGCCGGGGCGGTAGCCGGGGCCGTCGCCGTTGGGGTTGCCGGGGATGCCGGAGCGGGCTTCACGATGGAGGCACCGGTGCCATAAAACGGGTGGGGGATGGTGGTTTTGTAAAAACTGCCTTTGAAGTCCACCGCGATGCCATCCACCGCGACCTTGAACAGTTCCTTGATCTCGTTCTCGTAAAGGAAGGCGCACCAGTAGATGGTGCTGATGCTCGGCACGCTGGCTTCCGCCGATGGCATGGTCACCCGCAGGTTGGTGTAAACGCCCTCCTTGTCGAAGCCGTAGTTCAGCTCGATCAGCTCCTTGCAGGGGGTGGCGCCAATGTGAACCAGGCGCTGGCCCTGGTCGCGCATTTCCCGTGCCCGGTTCAATAGTTGGTCGGCGGTGATGGCTATCAGATGTTGCACGTCGCTCATTTGCGTTGCTTCTCCACAAAAATCCACTGGATGGTGGGGGTGAACTGTTCCGTTTTGAAAACCGTGTACCCGTGGCGGGCGTAACTTTCTAGGTTGCGCTTGCTCTTGTGCCCGGTGCGGGCCTCGAAGCGGGTGACCTCAGGGGGCATGGCCCGCTCGATCTCGACTAACAGGCGCGGCCCCAGGCCCCGTCCCCGGAAGTACGGGTGCACCACCAGTCGGCTGATGTCCCCGGTGGTTCCCATCACCCGGCCACGCACTGCGGCGATGATCTTCCCGTTGACCACGGCCTTCAAAAAGATCATTTGGTCGAAATCCGCCTGCATGTCGGCCAGCGATTGCTGGAGGGCGGGCAGGCTGTCATCGCCGTAGATTTCCGCCTCGCTCTGGTAGGCGATCTTTTGCAGGGCCAGGATTTCCGGCACGTCGGCCTGGACCGCGCGCTCCAAAATGGTTTTATCGATGCTGTTGGCGATGGCCGCCATGCTGCGGTGCTTTTCCTCCAGCACGCCCAGCGCCTTGACCACGCCATCAATGATGGCCTCCGGGCGCGCCGCGCAGCCCGGTATGTAAACATCCACGGGGATGACGGAATCCACGCCTCCGGCGATGTTGTAGCACTCGCTGAAAATGCCGCCGCTGCAGGCGCAGGCTCCCACCGCCACCACCACCTTCGGCTCGGGGAGCTGGTGGTAGATGTTGCAAATCACGTCCCGGCTCTGCAGGTTCACGGCCCCGGTCACCAGGAAGATGTCCGCGTGCTTCGGGTTGCCCGTGTTCACCACCCCGAACCGCTCCACGTCATAGAGGGGTGTCAGGCAGGCCAGGGTTTCGATGTCGCAGCCATTGCAGCTCGAGGCATCGTAGTGGATGATCCAGGGTGACTTTGAAAATCCCAACATAACGACAGTAGGTTTATTTCAGGTAGGAGAGAATCATGATGTTGCCAAAGCCCAGAATGAGCGTGGCCAGCCAGGCGCTTTTGATGGCGGTCTGCCACTTCAGACGCGCAAACACATTGTCCACCAGGATCGCCATAAAATAGACCAGGAACGCCATCACCACCCCCACCACCGGTTGCGAGGCGAAAAAGAGGTACACCCAGCCCAGCAGCATCACGTTCTCAAACCAGTGCGCCACCTCGATCATCGCCATCGCCGAGCCGCTGAATTCCGTGGTGATGCCCCGCACGATCTCCTGATGGGCGTGGTGCGAGCAGCTCAGGTCAAACGGCGACTTGCGGAACTTGATTTCCAGCGAGTAGAGGAACCCGAGAAACACCCCCGGCAACGCCCACACCGGCATCTTTTGCGCCTGCGCGATGTCATGCACGTAAAAGCTGCCGGTGGCCATGTAGAGGCCGATGGCCGTCAGCAGCACCATCGGCTCGTAAGCCATCATCTGGATCAGCTCGCGTTCCGCCCCCAGAAAGCTGTAGGGCGAGCTGGCCTTGTACGCTCCCAGCACCAGGAAAATGCCTGCCAGGGTCAGCGCGAAGATCACCAGCAGCAGGTCCGACCCCGCAAAGAACAGCGCCCCGGTGAAGATGACGAACAGGAGGAAGAACAGGATGTAGAAGTTCTGCGACTTCCGCACCACGATGTTTTCCTTGTGCCACAGCTTGATAACGTCGTAGAACGGCTGCAGGATGGGCGGGCCCTGGCGCGACTGCATGCGCGCCGAAATGATGCGGTCCAGCCCGACCAGCAGGCCGCCGACCACCGGGGCGGCGACCAAGTAGATAATCAAACGTACCCAGGGACTCATAGTTCAGGTTCTTTTCGGTGAAAATCGTTCCGTCAGTT
>CAIYYI010000616.1 GCA_903930345.1 uncultured Verrucomicrobiota bacterium | reverse complement strand
GACGTTCTGGGGGCCTGGCAACGATTGGCTGCCGGACCAGGATCATGGCGGCGTGCTGCTCACCGCAGTGCAATCGATGCTGCTGCAGACCGATGACCGCAAAATCTATCTGTTATCTGCGTGGCCGAAAGACTGGGACTGCGAGTTCAAGCTCCACGCGCCCTACAACACCACGGTGGAGGGCGTGATCAGGTCGGGCAAATTGGAACAACTCAAGGTCACGCCGGAATCGCGGAAAAAAGACGTGGTCATGACGAACTGACGGAAAAAAACGAACACAAACCATATGAATGTATTATCTATCAATAAAACCCTTGGGGCAACACTGTTGAGCTTCGGCCTGCCGGCCATGATCAGTTTTGCCGCTGACCCTGTGGCAACCCCGTCCGCACGTCAGGTGCTGTGGTATGACCAGCCGGCAGGAAACTGGGAGTCGGGAGGCGCTGCCCATCGGCAACGGCCGCTTGGGCGCGATGCTCTTCGGCGCGGCGGACAAGGAAACGGTTCAGCTCAACGAGGACAGCCTGTGGTTAGGCGACGAAAAAGACACGGGCATGTATCAGAATCTCGGCGAGTTCGAGGTGGCACTGCCGCGGGCCAAGCCCGCTGAACACTATCGGCGCGAACTCGATCTCAGCCGGGCGGTCCACACGGTGACCTATACCAGCGACGGCGTGAGTTATTGCCGTGAGGCGTTTGCCAGCTTCCCTGACCAGGTCATGGTGTTCCGCTTCACCTCCGACAAACCAGGCCGCCACACCGGCACAATCACCTTCAAGGACGGGCACGATGTTAAACCCGTGATCGAGACTAACAGTCTGACAACTGCGGGTAAGTTGGTAAACGGCCTGCAATTTGAATCTCAGATCCGGGTCATCAACGACGGCGGCACGTTGACCGCGACGCCAACGGGCATCGCATTCGAGAACGTCACCAGCCTGACGCTCGTGGTGGGGCCGGCACGGACTATCTCAACCAGTGCGCCAAAGGCTGGCACACAGGCGAAGCGCCGCACCGTCTGTTGACCGAGCAGCTCGACAAGGCGGCCAAGCGCCCGTATGCCGTGCTGCTGGCCGCGCATGTAACGGACTACCAGGCACTGTTTAATCGCGTAACGCTGGACAACGGCAAGACGGACGCCGCCATCGCGGCGCTGCCGACCCCCAAGCGGCTGGCCGCCTACAAGCAAGCCAACGCGCAGGATCCGGAATTGGAGAACTTGTTGTTTCAATACGGACGGTATCTGCTGATGGGCTCGTCGCGTGGCGCATTGCCGGCCAATCTGCAAGGCCTCTGGAATAACAGTCAAGGGCCTGCGCGCCCGCGGCGGCTTCGAGGTGGACATGGCGTGGGCAGACGGCAAGCTGACCTCAGTGACGCTGCGCAGCCTTACCGGCAAGAGTTGCCAGGTGCGCTACGGTGAAAAGACTGTGGAGCTGAAGCTGAAACCGGGGACGGTGGTCCGCCTCGGCGGCGACCTGTCACGCAAGTGACAGCCAGCAAGAAACTACACCACACCATGAACCACACTCTGCTTGCCGTGAAATAGATAAAGGAGTCATGCGAAAGGAATCCACTATGAGAAACACACTTGTCCTGATTCTCTGTCTGCTGTGCGGGCTGCCGAACGGTTTCGCCGCGGACGCGCCCAGGAATAATCCCCAGCCGTCGTCGACGTCTTCTAACGAGGGGCAACTTATTCTTGAGAATGATTCCACGCTGTCCTGGCGAGCCAGCGCAGGGCGCGCGGTGAGTATCAAGGCACCGCAGTTGACGCTGATCATTCCTGGCGACAACACCAGGGTGCCCTTCAACGTTAAGCTGCGGAAGCATTCGGCTCAAAAAGGTGAAGCCGTTCTGGAGTACGGACTGAGTCTAAGCCAGGGAGGTCGCACGATCACCGGTAGCGGGACGCTCAAGGTGACCGCAATCCAGATCTCGTGTTCCTCGCCTCCGATCTGGGCCGGACCAGCTATGCATTGGTGGCCAACGGCACGTATCAGGACAGCGCCATGCGGGAAGAGGATTGGGGGCCAAGCATGTTCGCCAATTACAGGAACTGTCTGTGGAGTTGCAATTGGTATCCTTTGCAGCATGCTAAGCAAAACGAGATTGCTGCCGGGAAATACGGCCTGCCACAGGGCGTGTCTAACGGCTGGGAAGACAACTGCGGCCCAAACCGGATGCCATCGGCATTACTCGACGATGTCTTGAGGCGATTCACAAAGAACGTGGAGTCCAAACGCGAAAGGCTGCGTTACCTGACCCCATATCTATCATGCAATGTCTGGGTGTCGGCCTCTGTCACGGTGAGATCGCTCACGATGGCGTAACAGCCATCAAGCTTGGTGTGTTCCCTGAGTTTTCCCTCGTCCTCGACCAGGCTCAACCGGCGGTCCCTCACCTCCAG
>CAIYYI010000615.1 GCA_903930345.1 uncultured Verrucomicrobiota bacterium | reverse complement strand
CCGTGCGTCTGGCCCAGGGCGGCCACTCGCAGGTTCTGGCCCTGGCCAGGGAGCTTTGGAGCGGGCGCGTGTGATTCAGATCACCCCTCAGATGCGGCTGCTGCTGGCCATTGAGCCCGTGGATTTTCGCAAAGGCATTGATGGGCTGGTGGCCGTTTGCCGTCAAAAGCTCGCCACCGATCCGATGGCCGGCGCTTTGTTCGTCTTCTCCAATCGGCGGCGGCACCAAACGACATTCAACATACCGATTCGGCACCGTAATCATCGCGTATCCGTGGCATCCAATGCACGGACGCCAGTTGGCGGTAGTCCGGCGAAGGGGACGGAGAGGGACCGAGGTCATTGACGTAGAGGTTCGACCGGGTGTTTCACGAGAGCTGCCTGCGTGGATGGCCGACGAAGCGGCCTGTGCGGCCATGTCCCTGGGGCCAGCACAGGTGTCGGCAGCAGCGCTCAACGAATTGCGAGCGGTTCTATCGCAGTGCTCGACAGAATCACCGCTCTTGGAATCATCGGATGAAAAACGGAAGGAGAAATCTGATGAAACGATTACCAAGGACGGCGAGCGGGCAGTTCACTCTATCCCTTCACCGAGCGCCAAGTCCACCTCTCGACAAAGCAAGGGAGGAGGAACTGCTGAAAGCGCTGGCGGATCTGTTGCTGGAAGCACTCGGAGTGGGATCAGGAGAGAACCAAGCCGGAAAGGAGGGAAGCGATGAGCCCCAAGATCACGCCTGAGCACCTCCGCCGTGGTGCGATTGTTTACGTGCGTCAGTCGACCATGGGACAGGTGGTGGAACATACCGAGAGCAAGCGCCGTCAGTACGCGCTGGCGGACTCGGCTCGGGAAATGGGCTTCGCGTCCGTGTCCGTCATCGACGATGATTTGGGTCGATCCGGCTCCGGCCTGGTCGAGCGTCCGGGATTTCAGAAGCTGGTCGCGGCGGTCTGTGGCGGCTCCGTGGGTTCAATCTTCTGCATCGAGGCCTCTCGCCTGGCCCGGAACGGACGGGACTGGCATCACCTCATCGACCTCTGCGCGTTAGCCAACACCTTGGTCATCGATGGTGATGGCGTTTACGATCCTCGGCTGATCAATGATCGACTTCTGCTCGGACTCAAAGGCACGATGTCCGAGTACGAGCTGAGTTTACTGCGTCAGCGAGGGCTTGCGGCAAGGGACGCAAAGGCCCGGCGTGGTGAGCTGCGCTTCGCGTTGCCGCCCGGCTATTGCTGGGATGAGTTGGGGCGGATCGAAATTGATCCCGACGAGCGGATCTCGGAGTCCATCCGGCTTCTTTTGCGCAAGTTCCAAGAACTGGGAAGTGCGCGCCAAGTCTTCCTTTGGGCCAGAGAAACAAAGGTGAAATTGCCAGTCCTTCGGCAAGGTCCGACGGGTTCTTGGATCGAATGGCGGGAGCCTGCGTATCACACTGTCGTCCAGGTCCTGAAACACCCGATGTACGCAGGGGCATACGTGTTTGGCCGGACGACTCAGCGCACTCAGGTCATCGACGGACGAGCCCGCAAGAGCATGGGGCACCAGAAGGCTATGGAGGCTTGGAATGTTTTGATTCGCGACCACCATCCGGGCTATATTACGTGGGAGCAGTTTGAAGCCAATCAGAAGATGCTGAGCGAGAACGCGCACATGCAGAAGAGGGCGGCCCGCAAATCCGCCCGAGGCGGTCGGGCATTGTTGACCGGCTTGGTGCGGTGCGGGCGATGCGGACGGATGATGCGCGTTTTTTACGGCATGAGGTCCGGCCACGCACACCGGTATCAATGTCGGGGAGACGCTCAGGCTGAGTACAACGGAATGTGTTTGGGCGTGGGCGGCGTTCGCGTTGACCGTGCCATGGTGGGGCAGATCCTGGAGGCGGTGTCTAGCCACGCTGTGGAGGCAGCACTCAGGGCTCTCCAGCAAGTTGCCCATGCGGATGCCGATATCCGGAAGTCCTTGGAGAAGGAACTGGAGCAAGCCCGCTATGAGGCGTCACTGGCCGCTCGCCGCCATGCGGCAGTGGATCCCGACAAGCGCCTGGTGGCGCGAGAACTGGAGGCACGCTGGAACGCGGCCCTCTCTCACGTTGCCGAAATTGAATCAAGGATAGCCCAGATTGATGCCGCCGCCACAAATCGACCGCCGATCGACCGCGCCGCGCTATTGGCACTGGCCCACGATCTGCCAGCAGCGTGGAATGCTCCGAGCACCAATGATCGCACGAAGCAACGGCTCACGCGTATCCTGATCCAAGAAGTGGTCATTGATCAGACGGAGGATGCGAAGGAGGTGGTACTGACGATCCATTGGACCGGCGGACGTCACACTGAAATCCGCGTCTCTCGCATCAGCACGGGCCGGTATCCTGGAGATCGGCATCCAAGTCCGGTTGAAGTCATCCGCAACCTTGGGGGCCAGTGGCCAGATCGCGAGTTGGCCGTAACCATGAATCGGATGCGATGCCGATCCACGGACGGCGGAACCTGGACGGCCATCCGCGTTCGCGAGCTACGCGAACGAATGGGGATAGCGCCCTTCGATCCCACTCACGCTCGCGAGAAGACGATCAGCGTCGATGAAACGGCGCGCAGGTTACAGATCTGCGTGGGATCGGTTCTCCGACTCATTCGGGAAGGGATCTTGCCAGCGAAGCAACTCATGCCGTCGGCACCATGGCAGGTCCCCGTGGCCGCCCTGGAAAGTGAGTCTGTCAGGATAGGCGTGCGAGAGATCGTTGAACGCCGACCGCGGAACTTTCGCGTTTTGCAGGACGAAAGAACACTGAAGTTCCCTGACTTTCCTTAGGAAAGATGCATTATGAAATACGCTCCCGGCGGGCTTTGAAAATTCTCTGTTATGATGGACAGGGCTACTGGCTCTGCCAGAAGCGGCTTTCAACGGGCCGCTTTGATTGGTGGCCCAGTGCCGGCCAGCAGCCCACCCTGGGGCTGGATGTGCATCAACTCCAGTTTTTGCTTTGGGACGGCAATCCCAGCAGCGCCCAGACCGCACCCTTGTGGCGGCCCATTGCGCCGGCGGCTTAACGCCGCCCCGGCATTG
>CAIYYI010000614.1 GCA_903930345.1 uncultured Verrucomicrobiota bacterium | reverse complement strand
GCGATAAGATGAAAGAACGAAGTTTTGATTTTAAGGGGGCAGGGTTTCCGCCTACGCCTCCACCTTCGCTAAAGCTACGGCGGATAAGAAGGCTACGGCGGACAGGCAGGGTTCAGGAAACGATATCGCTTGATGAGCGAGACGATTTCCTTGAAAGCGACACCTCTTTTTTTGGAGTGCGGTGACAAGTAAGGCGTAGCCACCACGCGGCACCGCTTTTCTCTTCGCCAGACACTCACAAGAAAAGCGGCATAGCGCGGAATACCGCTTGCTTTGCGCGTCTCCAAAGCGAGCAGAGCAATAAGAACCTTTTTGGGATTGACTTTAACCCAGTGACAATCTATTCTTCAAACAATGTAGTTTCACCAGCACCTGCGGATGGTTACGAAACAATAAAGCTAACGGAGATCTTGACTTGGGAGCAACGTATCCAACAAAACTGGTCCTCGCCCATAAAAGCGACAACTCTTGCGCTTTTTTCGATTGCCATCTGGACCTAACCGTGGCTAGTCCACCGGCTTCAAATTCGATGTCGAGATTGAGCGGTTCTGCAGCACAGGCATCGGCAACATGAAGATCTTTTGCTACGACCTCATGCTCTCTCTCCTCTGGATCGGCCAGCACGCCTGCCCGGATTCCCGATCCACGACAGTACCTCTCGGGTGGGCCAGGGTACGTTCAAGGCGAGTTTAATACGAGGAAAGGAGTTATATGCCATGCGCAAGGTAATCGATGTACACACTCACATGTTCAGTGCGTTGTGCCTGCCGATCGAGGGTATCCTGCGAGAATTCGCGGACGAGGATGACGGTTACTGCATTCTGAAGCCCGTCAAGCGCAGGATCGCGAGGTCTCTGGCCGCATCCCTGAACCTCCTTGCCCAGTCGGCGCAGCAGTGGGTCGGCTTGCTGGGCGACGACTGGCCTAAACGAGTCAATGCCACACAGAGCCTCGATGATATTGCCGATCTGTTGACGGATCTTCTCGTCCGGGAGAGCAAACGACGGCGGGCTGCAGCCACGAAGTTGGCGGCAGACGCCGACAACGAGATAACCGAGGTCATCGGCGACTTGATGGATATGACTGGGCACGGCAAGGCATTTTCCGGCCTGTGTGCTGCGCATATACCAGGCGAACCGGACGTGCGGCTACTAAAAGGGAAGTTGTTCACAGAGACACTTAAGTTGGCGGTCAGAGAGGCTCTGGAGCGATTGATCGGGAAGATAGAGAACGGCCTGAGGCAGGCTCGATTCCTACTCCTGTTGCTTATGCCGGAGGAGCGCATCGCGCGCGCGTTGCTGTGCGCCTATGACGATATCAAGGACTTGGCGACTGTGGAGCACTTCGTTCCGCTCATGATGGATATGGAACTGGCCTACGAGCGTTACCACGGGGCGCCGCCCGTGTTCGATTTTGTGGAGAAGCAGATACCGGTTATGGGCGAAGTGCTTAAAAAGTATTCCCCTCGTCTCCTAGGTTTCGTGGCATTTGATCCGCGACGAAGTCGACTGCCAGATGGAACTGTGGATCCGTCGCGCCCTTTGGAAATCGTGCGCCAGGGACTAGCCGCGGGCAACGTCGGCGTGAAGTACTATCCCTCGATGGGATACCACCCCGAAATGCCGGAGTTCCAACGAGAACACAAAGCCCTCTTCTCATTTTGTGCCGCAGAGCACGTGCCGATTCTCACGCACTGCCAGTGGGGCGCGTTCAAAGCGAGCAACACATGGGATGCAAACACAGACCCCTATCATTGGCGGAACGTCTTGCAGGAGTACAAGGACTTGCGCGTTTGTTTCGGACATGCAGGCGGAGGCATCTACGAGTTCAAGGAGGGTGAAACCGTTTGGGGTTGGTTCAGCCCAAAGCAATGGGGTTCGCCCAATTGCTTCGCTCGGAAGGTAGTGGAGGTCTGTTCCGAGTACGATGGTGCGTACTGCGACTTCAGCATATTCAGCGAATTCATGGATGGTTATGACCACCGTCCTGACAGGAAGGCCGGCAGACTCGCGGCCGAGGAAGCTATGGGCATGTTCCGGGACAGACTTGAAGGCTTGCTACGTAAGATGCCGACACTGGGAAAGAAGATCATGTACGGTTCAGACTGGCACATGCCATCCATGCTAGGACGGCCCAGTCAGTACCTGAGGATCATGCTCGATATGTTCCGTAGCGACGAGTTGAAAACGCATGCCGACGACTTCTTCCATGACAATGCGACGCGATTTCTTGGGCTGCCCCTTGGTGTGGAGACTGATTGAGAGCATGACTAGAGCATTGAAGTAGTTGTACCATCATTGGACAGCCCTGTGG
>CAIYYI010000613.1 GCA_903930345.1 uncultured Verrucomicrobiota bacterium | reverse complement strand
GGCCTTCGACCACCGCCCGGCTGATCCGCTCGAAAATCTTTAGGTCAGCCTTGCCCGGACCCACATTGCGAAACGAAACCGTCGCACGGTTTGTGGCCGGAGTGAAGCTGACCTTGTCCCGCATGCTCGCCGTCAGTTTCTGAAAGGCCATCTGCAGTTGGTGATGGTAAGGCGTACCCTCGTACTGCTCCAGGGCCTTCTGGGCAACGAGAAGCGAAAGCAATTCCCCCTCGGTGATCTGCACCGTGGGGAAATTGTCGACCGACTCGGTGTAGCGAAAAGCGCAGATTCGCGCGTCGTATTCGACGGGCAGGTCCAGCCGATCACGCATGAAGGCGATGTCGCGCAGCACGGTTTTGGCCGAGACCTCGAACTTCGCCGCAAGGATACTGGCGTTGGTCCGGACCCCGGACTTGAGCGCCTCGTGGATGCGCATCATTCGTTCCAAGGGCGGACGGGAGAGCTGCACTCGTGCTGAAGAAGGGCGGGGCATCGGACTGGCACTGTGACCGGTTGCGTGGTCAAGGACGATCCGAATCCGGCAGCTCTAGCGCCAGGTCGAAATTTCTGCAGGGTCGGACAGCAGATGTCCCAGGACCACGTGTACTGTAGAGTGAAATGCAATCCTACGGGAAAGCTTCCCAAGGACCACGATTTCAAAATGAAGAAACAAGAAACGCCAAAAATCTATCATGTGGAGGGTCCTGATTGGGAAAGGACCGTGGAACTTGATGCGACCGTATTCAAAACCCGCAGCGCTCAGCTCATCGAGGCGGCCAGTCAGGCAATCGAGACCGAGATGAAGAAAACAAACAATTTTAACCTCGGTGGCGTCGTGATTGTGAAGGATAGCAGGTCCTCCAACAGGGAGGTCTTGGTCAACGCATACCTTTGTCTCAACAATGTGGCCCAGTACGCATTGGCGCGAAAATTGAGAGAAAAATTCAAGACTCAAACGGGCCAAGACTTGGCCGCCGACAGGGTGGGATATTCCCAGGCGGGCAATACCTCCCGGTGATTGTTCTCGCGAAGACCAACGCCCAACTCGGGGCGATGACGTTTAGCAAGAGTCCCAAGGTGTTTGCGCGCCACTTTCTAGCGGCTGTGCGCCAGTTCGCGCAAGTCAGCGAGTCGGGATCGCCACTCCATTAGATTCTGGCGGTTTACTATCGCGGTCGGCCGGGGTGAGGACGTTGGATCTGCTGGCGCAGGGTCATGTGCGTGACCCAGGGTCGTGAGGGGGGGCTAAGAGACGAAAAATCCGGCGGCGGCTGAATTGCAGGTGATGCGGTGACACCAAGTTGCGGGGCGCCGTCGGCAATCAATGTGCCACTGCTCACCCCCGCTTCCTTGCAGCGAAGCCAAGCATCTTGAGTTCTGGGGAAAAGTGACCGGACACGCGGTCCACAGCCTCAGCGAATACCTCCTGAACGGGTTTCCCCAGCTTGTGCGCAATGGTCTTCGCCGTGCGGCGAATCTCGTTGATGTGGGCGCCAGTGAAATCGCGGTCGTGGCAAAGGGACTTGGTGGCGGCGGGGATCACGCCAGGCCCAAACATTGCGTCGATCATCTGATCGAGGAAGACGTTGTCGGGCGCCTTGAAGTCATAACGCCGGTTAAACCGGGCTGGGCGATTCTTGACGGCGGCATCCAGGAGCTCGAGGTGGTTGGTGGTGGCGACAACCACGATCGGATCGGGGCGCTCGGCCATGCCCGACATAAACTGAAGGAAATCCGCAAAGGCGGTCGGCCTCCCTTTGATGCGGTCCTCCGCAAAGGTGTCGATGTCCTCAAGAACGATGACACAGGGTCCGATGAATTGGCGGACCATCTCGTCGAGTCGCTCAAAGGAAACGCGTCCCTCGGCGAAAAGCGCGCTGTAGCCAGCGTCAAGGACGGAGCGGCAGATGGTTTTGGCTGCGAGTGATTTTCCGGTACCGGGAGCACCCGCGAAAATGAGCCCGTTGTTCATTCCGAGCTGCAACTGAAGGAGGGTGTTGTCCAACAGGTCGGTTTTCACGGCCGAGTCCAGAATCAGATCGTCCATGGTCTCAACCGGCTTGGACAGGATCTCAAATCTGATGCCATCCGCCGGGTCCTCCATGACGTGGATGAATTTGCCGCGGTAGGGATTGCGCAGGCGCAGTTCCTCGTCGATTTGCTTTTGCAGCGTGGAGAGGTCCGCCGCGTCGGAGGCCAGGGTGATGCATTGCTTGTCGCGCCCGTTGACGAACTCCACTTTGACGACGCACCCTTGGTAAGAAAGTGCGAAGAGGCCGGTGCGGACGACCGAAACCGATCGGCCGACGTCGCACTTGAACTCCTCCTATTCCTTGAGGACAAAGGGCGTCATGTCCGAGGCGACCGTCTTGAGAAAACGATGGAAGGTGTAAGAGGCCAGCCTAGACGTGGGATTGGTGTAGTAGGTCCAGGTGTGGGACCGATGGAGCGGCGGCTGCTCATCCCGGGTGGGCATCAATGTTGTCATCTCCTGGCGGATTCCTTTGGCGTCGGT
>CAIYYI010000612.1 GCA_903930345.1 uncultured Verrucomicrobiota bacterium | reverse complement strand
TTTTGGTGGAGAACGAAGTCTGGTGGCTGCGCGAGCAGCAGAAGAAGCCCGCCACCTTTCTTCAGGATTTGGCGGAAGGCCGCCGGCGCATCCTCGAGGGCCGGTTCCCGGAGGGGGTCATCGACCAGTTCCAGGGCGTGCTTGATTACTTTGGCGAGTCCCCCTACATCGTCCGTTCCAGTTCCATTCTGGAGGATGAGCGCGGGAACGCCTTTTCCGGCAAATACGAGAGCGTTTTTGTGGCCAACCGGGGCTCCCGCGAGAAGCGCAAGCAGGCGCTCCTGGATGCGGTGCGTCAGATCTATGCCAGCGTGTTGGACGAGGAGGCACTCCTGTACCGCAAGCGGCGCGGTTTGCTGGAGAGCGAGGAGCGCATGGCGCTGCTCATCATGCGCGTTTCCGGCTCTCCGCACGGCCATTACTATTACCCGCAGGCCGCCGGAGTGGGCCTCTCCTTCAATCCATTCGTATGGCACAAGGATATCGATCCGGAGGCCGGCATCTTGCGCCTGGTTTTCGGCCTCGGCACCCGTGCGGTGGACCGCTGCGATGACGACTATACCCGTTTGGTGGCCCTGAATGCCCCTTCCCGCCGTCCGGAGGCAAATCTGGATGATGTTTGCGAGCATTCGCAGCGCCGCATGGATTGCCTGGATTTGCAGGAGGGCTGCTTTGTATCCCTTCCCTTTCAGGAGGTCATTGCCAACCGGCCAGATTTTCCCCTGGACCTCTATCTCAGTCATACTGACGAAGGCTATCCGTTGATCACCTTCGACCGGTTGCTCAAAGAAACCCCTGTGGCGGCCGATCTGCGCCACATGCTCCGGATTCTCCAGGAGGTTTATGATGTCCCGGTGGATATCGAGTTTGCACTCAACTTTCTGCCGGATGGCTCGTACCGGATCCATTTGCTGCAATGCCGCACCTTCCAGATCCGGCGGGAGGCCAGCGTCCGTTCCGGGACCATGCAAACCGTGCATACCCCCCTGCTGGCGGCGCATGGGGCCGTGATTGGCGTGTCCCGTGAACAGCTTCTCAGCCGCATTGTTTTCATTGTCCGTGAAAAGTACGCCCTGCTGCCGGAGCAGCAGCGTTACGCCGTGGCCCGGTTGATCGGCCGGATCAACCGCCTTCATTCAGTGGAGGATCGGGGCCTGATGCTGATTGGCCCGGGCCGTTGGGGCACCCACAGTGCTTCACTGGGCATCCCGGTCTCCTTTACGGAAATCAGCCGAGCTTCGGTCATCTGTGAGGTGGTGGCCATGCATGAGAACCTGGTGCCCGACGTCTCCCTCGGCACCCATTTCTTCAACGACCTGGTTGAGCATGACATGCTCTACGTCGCCTACTTCCCCCAGAAGGCTGGCAACAGCATCAATGACCAGTGGTTTCGCACCGCGCCGAGTTGCCTGCTGGAGTTGCTACCCGACGCAGCGGACCTTGTGGAGGTGGTGCGGGTGATTGACTGCGCCGCTGTTGGGGTGCCGGTGTGGCTCCGGGCGGATGCCACCGCCCAGGAAGCCATCGTCTTTACCTGATCTGATCCTCCTTTTTTTTCCGGATACTTGGACCGGGATGCAAAACCATGACCTGATGGGGATTGTTTTTCCTGCCACTTGGCGCGTTCGTGTTCGCGGTGGGCGGAAGAAAATTGCTTGGTTGGCCTTAACTTCGCCGGTACACTCCGGCCATGATACAGGTTGGTATTGGTTATGATGTTCATCAGTTGGCCGTCGGTCGTGCCTTGGTTTTGGGGGGGGTAACGATTCCCCACGACAAAGGGCTCTTGGGCCATTCGGATGCTGATGCACTGATGCATGCCATTTGCGACGCCGTACTGGGGGCTGTGGGAGAACGGGATATAGGCCACTTTTTCCCCAACGACAACCAGCAGTGGAAAGGCGCGCCCAGCCGGATCTTTCTGGAAGAGGCGGCTCGGCAGCTCAAACTGCGCGGTGCCCGATTGGTGAACGTGGATGCCACCGTGATCGCGGAGGCCCCAAAAATCGGCCCATATATCACCCAGATGAAGGAAAACATCGGCCGGGCGCTGGGTCTGCCCCCCCAGAAGGTGGGGGTGAAAGCCACCACCAACGAAAGCATGGGCTTTCTTGGCCGGGGTGAAGGCATCGCCGCCATGGCGGTGGCTTCCGTCGATGTGCCGGAAACGCTCGAATAATCGCTCAAGCATGCATAAGGCTGAAATCAGTTGGAAACGGGAGGACGCGGATGGCAACAAGCTCAGCGTCTATGCCCATTGTTTTGGGGGACAGTGGTTTTTCTTTTCGCGCCATCGCCGCTATGACGAGTGGGCGGCCATGAAAGACCCACCCTTGGAAGATTGGCTGGAATTGCTGGATGGCGTGATACGGCGTATTCAACGCCGCCAGCGCCGGCCGGAGGAGGAAGTGAAGATCCGGGCGGAGATTCATCGCCGTTATCCGGACGCCGCTTTGCCGACTTGAGGTTGCCATGGGCCACCCCCAAAAGCCGCTGATCCTCATCACCGCCAGCACCCAGAGCAAAGGGGCTGAGTTTGGTGACCTGTCGATCAGCCTGTCCCATTGCTACGCCGCCGCCATTGCCGGGGCGGGCGGCTTACCGTGGGTGTTGCCTTGTCTGTCCCAGACGAACCTCCTGCGGGAGGCCTTGGCCCGTGCGGATGGGGTGTTGCTGACCGGCGGGGATGATGTCAACCCGGGGCTTTACGCGCCGGATTTGCCGGAAGGCATTCTGGCCACGGTGGATCCGGAGCATCCGCAGCGTGATTTGCAAGAGCTTTTGCTCGTGGAGGAACTGTTTCGCCAGCGAAAACCGCTGCTGGCCATTTGCCGCGGCATGCAAATCCTGAATGTTGCCTTTGGCGGAACCCTGCTGGCGGATATTCCCCAGCAGCGACCGGGTGGGCTCAATCACCGCCGGTCGGACAAAAAAGACGAACCGGTTCATCCGGTACGGGTCAGTCCTGGCTCGCGGTTGGCCAAAATTGTGGGCGGAACGTATTTGGACGTGAATAGCTCCCACCACCAGGCGGTGGACCAAACAGCGGATTTGTTTCAGGTCACCGCAGTGGCGGATGACGGTATTGTGGAAGGAATGGAGTTAAAACCGGACGCCGAGAACTTGCATCCCTACCTGG
>CAIYYI010000611.1 GCA_903930345.1 uncultured Verrucomicrobiota bacterium | reverse complement strand
GGTTGCCAGCCTTTTCCTCGTCGTTCGTCCCGTCACGCCCTCCATTCAACCATACTTGCCGCCCACCTGCCCAGAGCCCCTTCGCCGAACGGATACATTTGAGGGGCAGGGAGGATGACAAAAAAGAAGGCTCCCCCACTCCCATCGTTTTGCCGGAGCGGAGGGGAGGAAGGATGGACGATTACTCCAAACCGGCAAAGGACAAAGCTTCCTCAAGCCAGTTATCCGTGCGTAAGACGCTGCGGCGTTGACGAAAGGCCAGGCCTTGGGCGGATTTCTGCGCCATGGTGACCAGGGTGGCCGTGGCTTTTTCCCAGCCCAAGGTGCGCTTGCGTGCCATCCCGACCGCCAGTTTTCTCAACGGAGCAGACGCAAAGCGGCGCAACAGTTCATCCTCAAGGCTTACGAAGGCCTGGGCGGTGCCGGGATCGCCCTGGCGGGCGCAACGGCCAAAGAGCTGGCGGTCCACCCGGCCGGATTCATGCCGTTCCGTGGCGATCACGCACAGGCCACCCCGGGTGGCAATACCCTGGTCCAGCTTGATATCAGTACCGCGCCCGGCCATGTTCGTGGCAATGGTGATGCGGGCTCCCTCACCCGCCTGGGCGATGATTTGCGCCTCCTCCTGATGGCGTGCGGCATTGAGCACCCGGTGGTTCAGGCCCTTCCGCAACAGCAGGGTGGAGAGGTGTTCACTGGCCGCCACGCTGCGGGTGCCCACCAGCAGGGGTTGCCGCCGGGCGTGGACGAGATCAATCTCCTCCACAATGGCCGCCCATTTGGTCTCCTCATCCGTAAAATAGCGATCTGGCACCTGGTTTCGGATGCACGGTTGGTTGGTCGGGATGGTCACCACCGGCAGGTGGTAAATCTGCCAGAATTCCGCAGTGGCCTCCTTGGCGGTGCCGGTCATCCCGGAGAGTTTGTGGAAGCAGCGGAAGAACCGCTGGAAACTCATGCGCGCGACGGTTTCACTGGGGGCGGTGACGCTGATGTTTTCCTTCGCCTCAATGGCTTGGTGCATACCCTCACGCCAGGTGCGGTTGGGCATGACGCGGCCGGTGAATTCATCCACGATCATGATCTTGTCGTCCTGGACCAGATATTCCTTCCCCTTGCGGAATAACACTGAGGCGCTGAGTGCCTGGCGCAGAAGTTCTTCCCGGCGTTCACGACCACGCCAGATGCCGGGCAGGCGTTCACACTGTTGTTCCACCGCCGCCTGGCCGACGGGGGTCAGTTCCACCTCCCGGTAGCGAAGATGTATCTGGTAATCAGTGTCGGGGCGCAGTTGGGTGGCGATTTGGTGCGCGGTCAGCACAGCCTCGTGCAGCATGCCGTTCTGGCGCGGAATCGCGATGATCAGCGGGGTCACTGCCTCGTCGATCAACACGCTGTCCGCCTCGTCCACAATGATGGTGTGCAGGCCCCGCTGCACCAGGGAATCCGTGGGGGTGACGCGCGTGGTACGGAGGTTGCGCAGCATCCGCCGGGTGGGGTTTTGCAGTTCGCCCAAGGCCAGGCGGTCGCGCAGGAAGTCGGCCAGCAATTCCTTGCTGGTGGTGTAGGTGACATCGGCGGCGTAACCCCGCTTGCGGTCCAGGGGGGGCATTTGCCCGGTGACAAAGCCCTCTTTGATGCCACAGAATTGGTAGAGCGGGGCCAGCCACTCCGCATCGCGCTGCACGAGGTAATCGTTGACAGTGATGATGTGGCAGGGGCGCCGAGTCCAACCGGCCAGCACCGCCGCCAGGCCCGCGGTCAGGGTTTTGCCCTCTCCGGTGGCCATCTCGGCGAGAAAACCGCGGTGCAGGGCGAGTGCCCCAGCCAATTGAACCACATAGGGGCGCATGCCCGTGTGGCGGTCCGAGGCCTCGCGAATGGCTGCCAGGGCGGCCAGCACCACCGGTGTTTCGGGCTCGGGCTGACGCCGAAAATGCTCCCGAAAACCGAGCAGCTTTTCCCGTAAATGGGATTCAGGCAGATCCTTGTACTCGCGGGCCAGCAGATCCACCGCCTCGGCATCGCGCATCAGTTCGGGCAGTCCCTTTCCCCAGCGGCGGTAGCGCCCGGATAAATCATCCACGATGGCGTCCAGACCGGTGAGCAGGCGGGACGGCTTCTTGAAGTGCGTCAGGCGCTGGCTTTGGCTGGGCGTCATCAGATCTGGTACCGCTTCTGCAGCAACTGCTGGAGTTTGCGCATTCCGCGGGGGAGCAGGGGTTCATTCCCGATGTTGAAACGGATATTGCCGGTCAAACCATGGACGAGGAGGCTGCCGGGCGGAGCGGTGATTTTGCCAATCACGCTGTAAAATGGCTCGGCCGCCGTGCGACCTTTGGGGTCGGAGCGGGAGATGGCCATTTCACCGCCGCCCGCCCAGCCAAGGGCGATGGTGGGCAGCACGTACTGTTCGCCCGGGATGGTGCGCAGTTGGGTGACTGAAATCACCTGTCCGGCCTGGCCATGCAGGCGCACCTGACCATCGGAGTGGGCATGATTAAACAGGCGATCCACCTCCTCCTGCTTCACGGTGGCGGAGAATTCGAAGCCCGTGGGGTTGATCAGGATGCCGGCGGCCGAGCCGCGGGGCAGCCAGCGCCCGGCAATTTCCTCCTGGCGCGGCAGCACCCAAGTGCCGCTCAGGCGGGCCCGGACGACGAGGTTGGAGCGGTCGGTTTGCAGGCGATCCATCAGTTTGCGGGCGGATTCCAAGCGGCTTTGCAAGGGTGCCAGGCTGGAACTGTCCATGGAGAGCGAAGCCCGCCATCGGCTTTGCACCTCGTCGTATTCGGCTTGCGCCCGCACCAGTTGCAATTCCAACTCTGGGTTGACCAATTCCAGAAGTGGCTGCCCGGCTTTCACCGGTTGGCCGGGAGTGGCCAGGATGTTTCTGACCTGACCGGACGTGCCGGTGGCCACCATGGTCCATTCCTGGGCCAGAACCACTCCCGGAGCCCGGAAGTGGCTGGGCAGGGGAAAGAATTGCAGAAAGGCCAGGCCTCCCAGCAAAAGGATGGAGCTGACCATGACCGCGCGCAGCCGGCAACGTTCCAGCATCGGGTTCGATGCCAAGTAGCGGATAAACTTGATCGTGGGGACCACCAGCCATGAAATGACGCACACAATGGCCATGATGATGCCCAAGAACAGGAAACGGTCCGCCACAAAGAGCAGGATGCCGCTGAACACAAACACACGATAAACCGAACTGGTGACACCATAGACCGTCAGCCACCCTTTTTCCTTGAGCGTGGCGGCCGGGCTGCTGGATCGCATAGCCCCGAAGAGATAACGCTCCGCCAGGTGCCGCAGGTGCCGGTAGGTTTTCTGGTAGAGGTTCGGGATCTCCAGCAGGTCCGAGAGTATGTAATAACCGTCAAACCGTAGCAGGGGGTTGAGATTGAAGATCAGAGTAGACACCGAGGCCACAAAAATCAGGTTGTAGGCGATGCTGTGAACGATGCCAGGGCTGGTTTTTGACCAGACAATGACGGCGATGGCCGCCACAAACAGCTCCACAATCATGCCGGCGGCCCCCACCAGCGCCCGCTGCCAGCGGCTTTTGAAGCCCCAACTGGAGGTGGCGTCCATGTAGGGAACCGGGGTGAAAATCAGCATCATCACGCCCATGGTGTGGACCTCGCCACCGAACCGGCGGCAGAAATAGGCGTGGCCGAACTCGTGCAGGGTTTTCAGCCCCACCATCGCCAGATAGAGCAGCGGCAGCTTGGCCGGCTCCAGCATGGATTCGGATTGCAGGGACAACTGGGGATAATTGTCGATCGCCACCTTGATGCCGGCGACCATCACCAGCAGCCAAGCGATCGCTCCGGCCGGGCTGATCAGGTGTTTGACCACCGGCAGGGTGCGCCGCAGAAAGTTATCCGGGTTCAGCAACGGAATCCGCATGAACATGACCTGCATCAGGTTCGCCCGGGTCTGTCGTTGCTGCGTTTTGCGGTACCGTTCAAAAAGCTGGGCGGCGTCTGCGGCCAGGCCGTACTGCAGCAGGTTGGCGTAATAAAGCTGGGAGAGCAGGCGGATGACCGCCTCCTGGCCGGGGGCAGTGTCCGGGTGCAGATCCAGACATTCCTTCCAAACCTCCTCCACGGTGCGGGAGGGGTCCAGCCGGGCGACGAAATCGTAGGCCTCCTGGCGCAGGCGGAAGAATTGATTGTTGAACGGGTTTTCCAGAACCACCCAGCGTTCGCCACGGTAAAACTGGCGGCGGGCATGCACCCCCGCCCGCAGCGCAATGCGCTGCGGGGATACGCGGTACCAGGACTCGCTGAAGGTTTTAAGGTTCTCGCTCATGCGTCACCACCAGAGCCAAAGGCGGAGGAAATCCACCGTCCGGTGGGTTCCGATCCAGAGCAGGGTGCGCTTGCCGGCGTTGAGCTTGCAGATGCCGCTCATGCCGGGGCGCCACCATTCCTTGCCCTCGGCGGGCAGTTGGCAGCGCACCAGGAACACGTTCACGCCCTCCCGGGGCACGGCGGCCGGTTCCAGCTTGGTCAGTGTGATCGGGTACGTCAAATCCGGCTGGCTGATGAACGCGATTTCGCCGGTCATCGCGGCTTTGATCTCATGGATATCCCGCTCCGGCACCTCGGCCTCGATGTACAGCTTCCGGATCTGCGCCACCTTGATCAGCGTTTCACCCTGCTCGACCGGCGAACCGATCCGCTCCCGCAAATCGCCCTCCATCACCACGCCGTTGTAGGGGGAGCGCAACACCGACTGGGCCAGTCGGTATTTCACCATCTCCAGGCGCGCCTTGGCCTGTTCAGCCTGCGACAACGCCACGCGCATTTCCGCCAGCGCGTTGGCGGCCCGGGCCCGCTCAGCCTCGCGCTGGTAGCGGGTGATTTCGGCCAGCGAGGCCGCCTGCTCCAGCAGCAGGTCATCCACGCTCAGGCGGATCAGGGGCTGCTGATTGGTGACGACATCCCCGGGCCGGACCAAGGCCTCCTGGATGAAACCTTTGAACGGGGTGGCCAGAAAGGCCACCTCCTCGCTGCGCAGCCCAAACTTGGCCTCCACGCGGTAGGGCACCCGCACGCAGACCACCAGGATCATGATCACCGCCACCGTCAGGGCGATGACCTTGGCCCAGGTGTGCTCGGGGCCGGCCAGTTTGGCGAGTTGTTCGCGCGCCTCCTGCGCCAGCCGGGCGCCGAACCAGCGGTCGTTTTTCTTCAGCTCGTGCAAGCGCCGGGAAACCTGGTCCACCAGGAGTCGCAATTGTTGCAGCTCCACCGGGGTGAAGGGGCCTTGCTGCCGCTCGCAGGTCAGGACCGCCTCCGGTTTGTCATCCACCCGCAGGGGCAGGGACACCAAGCAGGCGACCTTTTGCTCGGCGGAAAACTTTTCGTGGTCGCGGTTGACCGTGGTGCTGCCTTCGGGAGCAGGCAGGATGATTTCCTCATCCTGGTCCAGGGCCTCCTCCATGGCGCCTTCCAGGCTGGAGACCGCCGCCATTTTGCGATCAAAGCGTTCGGTGCGGCTGATCGCCTGCAACCGCACGTAGCCGTGCAGCACCCAGCCGAGGCTGACCCGGTCGCAGGTGAAACGGGTGGCGATGGTGTTGCAGAGGGCCAGGGTGGCCGAGAGGAAATGTTGCTCCGCGTTGAACTCTGCCAAGGCGTCCAGGATGGTGGAAAACTTGTTCAGATCATCCCGCTCGCGGGTGGCGTTGCGGGTGGAGGCGTAGGAGAGGGGCACGTCGCTCACCAGCTCCAGACGGCGCAGCGTCTCCTCGGCCTGGGCCGGGGTGCAATCCGGCAGCAGATAGGTGCCGATGCAGGGGACCTCCCCTTCCGGCAGTTGGAGCCGCACAGCCACACCGTGGGGAACTTCCGGCTTGGTCGAGCGACCGAGGGCACGCACGGAGCGCCCGGTCTTCAATCCCTCTTCAGCCAGTTCCATCCACTCCGGCGGGAAGGCGCCCTGCGGGGGCAACGACCGGTTGCCGGGCGTCCACTCGCCCACTTTGCGCCATTCGGTCTGCTCCTTGTCCGGCTTGCGCAGCAGGGCCGCCCGGGTCGCCCCGCTAAGCTGGCCGCTGGCGGCCAGGTAGGCGGGCCAGAAGGCGGTGGGTGGACCCGTGAAAGCGCGCAGGACCGACCAGTTGGGTTTGGTTTGCTCCCCCTCTTGATTCAAATTTTCGCCTGCGGTGCTCATGGCTGGCTTTTCGGAAAGTGCATGATTCCGGCCACCCCGGCTTTGACCCGGCCCTCGGGGTTTTCAAAGATCACCTTGATCTTCAACAGCCCGCTGGCGGGGTCCACCACCGGGGAGACAAAGGATATCCGGCCATCGACCGGTGCCTTGTCGTGTCCGACATCGATTTCCAGTTTGACGGTCTGGCCGGTTTTTAGGTTGGTGGAGACTTTGGCGTCCACGTTGGCGATGAAATAACACTGGCGGACATCCACGATGCGGTAGAGCGGCTCCTGCGGTTTGCAATCTTCGCCCACTTCGCGGAAGATTTCTGTGATCATTCCGCCGATGGGGGCGGTCAGCTCCCGTTTGCGCAGGGCTTCGCGGGCCATCTGGTATTCCAGCTCCTCGCGCGTCTCACTCATGGCCAGCTTGTCGTGCTCCGCCACCGCCTGCCGGTATTCCTGCTCCTTTTTGAGGAGCTGCTCCTTGCTGACGGATTTGGTGGTCTCAAACAGGCGTTTGGTGCCATCGTAATCGATCTTCAACATTTCCATTTGCGCGGCTGCCGCGCTCAGTTCCGCCTTGGATTCCCAGACAAGCTTGCGGCGTTTGACCTCCAGTTCCTCCTGCTGCTTGTCCAGCTCCAGCACCACCTGGCTTTCCTTCGCGAATTCGCCTTCTTTGACCAGGATTTTTGACAGCGTCCCGGCGATGGTCGAGCTGACCGTGACATCCAGCAGGGGCTCGGTGATGCCGGGCACCGGCTCCTGGGCGCGTGTGGTGGAGCACGCGAGACAGGCGGTGGCCAGCAACGCCAGCGCCAGGCGCAGTGGGTGGCGGATGGGGAGGCACGAAGTTTTGATCATGGGCGAACCAGTGGGTTAGGGTTTGGCGGCCGGCTTGCGTGCTTCCACTTCCCGGGCCTTCATTTCCGAGTACTGCTGCAGCGCCTGCGGCGTCACCCGGCTGGCGCGCAGCAGGGCGCTGGTGCGCTCGCTCAATTGTTTCTGGGTGTATTCCAGATTGCGGCTGCTCAGGGTCATTCCCACCGTGGTTTCCAGGTCGATGATGGCGCGCTTGCCGCGGATCATGGTTTGCACGAGCCCCAGCTTGGCTTCAAACAGGTCTTTTTCCGTCTCCAGCACCGTGCGGCTGTCCACTTTGCCGACTTCCAGGCGGGCCAGTTGGGTGTTCAGCAGGTTCTGGTTGAACTCCACCACTTTTTCAAAGCTCTTGGTGTTCTCATAGAAAACCTGGGCGTTTTTCCGGGCGGAATCAATGGAGTTGTCCAATTGCACGCAGAGCGTTTGCAGGGTCAGCTCGGAGGTTTCCTTGCGCAGTTTGGCCGCCTCCAGCTCCTTGGTGGCCCGGATGTTGCCGCCGATGGGCAGGCGCAGTTCCACGCCGAACGTCCAGGCCGGGTACATCGCGCGGTCGATGTCGTTGAAAGTGTCGCGCGGGGAGCCGCCGATGCCGCTGGAGCCGAAGGAGCCCTTCAGGTCGAACTGCGGCAGGCGCTGGTTTTTCGCATACGCGATGCGAACGTCATCCAGTTTGAGCTGTTTGCGGGCGGTGAGGAAATCGGGGTTGTTATCAATGGCCAGGAAACGGTATTTGTTGACGTCGGTATCCACCGGTTCGTTTTTGGGCTCATCCACCACTTTCAGTCGGTCCGCAGTGCCCAAGGAGGAGCTGGAGTAAAACACCATGGCCCGGTTGATGGACTCATGCACCTTCTGGAGCGCCTCATTCTGGGTGGCCTGACGTTCCGCCACGCCTGCTTCAGCCTGCATGACGTCCAGTTCGGAGGATTTCCCCACTCCCAGGCGGGCGCGGTTATCCTGAAGGATGGTGTTGGCGACCTTCACCGAGTCCGTGGCAAAAGCGAACTGCTGCTGGGCCAGATAGACGTCCCAGTAGGCCGCTTCCGCCCGGGCCACCACCTCCATCATGGTCTTGCGGTATTCCTGGAAGGAGATCTCCGAATTGATCGCGGCGGCGCGAATGGCGGCCATCGTGGCGGTGGTGCCGAAATCCTTCAGCAACGGTTGGGTGAGGCTCATGCCGAGCGTGGACATGTATTCTCCGCCTGGGACCCGGGTCACATTGAGGTTGTTGTTCAATTCCCGCAGGTTGTAGCCCATGCGCAGCTTGGTCCCCGTCGGGGCCATGAGTTCAACGGCTGATTCATAGGACTTGTTCCGCTCATTCATCACCGGGTTGCCCAGCAGGGTGAGCTTTTGCTCCTCCGACAGCGTGCGCCGCCGGTCCTCGTGGTCGAATGAGCCCACCAGGACGGGCTCAAACACGCCCTTTTGCGCCTCCATCTGCTTCCGGCTGATCTCCGTCTCGATCATCCGGATTTGCATGCTTTCGTTCCGCTGGACCACCTGGTTCAGGTAGTTCGACAGGGTCAGGCTGAATTCGCCCGCCCGAGCCGTGGAGTTGAGGATGGTAATGAGAGCCAGTGCCGAAGTGCAAACTCCCGTCCGTATCGTAGCCCGTTTCATGTAAATATGATTGATCTACTCAGATTACTAGCTGACTTGCTAAATAGTTACACCACGAAGAATTGCCCGTCAAAATGTATTTGAAACCCGCAACCCGGCAGCCGTTTGCGAATGGCAGACTCGTTTTGAAACAGGCGGAAGGATGATTCGAGAAGGTCACATTGCCGGGGCTTCAAACAAAACAGGCGCGTCGAAAAACGCGCCTGTATGAAGAGGGGCACCGTGCCTTGCCGCTATTTGCCGGTCTTTTTCTTGGCCAGTTCCAAGAGGGCCTGCGCGCGCTTGGCCCGGTCCGCGTTGCCGGTGGCACCCGCCACTTTGGTCAGCGGGTCCATCAGTTTGGGGGCGAATTGCGCGGCCTTGCTGCGTTGCAGCACGCGGTCCGCAATGGTGAGGATGGCGGTGCAGGCTTCCTCTTTGACCGTCTCATCCGCCAGGAAGGGGGTGATCTGAACCACCGCCTCCGGGATGTTCAGGCCGCCGATGGCCCCCAGCAGCAGTCGCTTCTCCTCCGGGCGTTGCGCCAGCGGCATGGCATCCTTGCACATGGCCAGTTTCTGTTCCGGAGTGATTTCCGCCTGGGCGGCCAGCCCAAGGTAGCTGCGCAGACACAGCATTTTATCGGTGGGCGTGGGGGCGGTTTGCGCCAGTTTCAGCAGGTCCGGAGCCGCGTCCGCCGTGCGCCATTCGCCCAAGGCGCGGATGGCTTCGGAGCGCAGTTCCTGATCGGTGCCATTGACGGCGGTGCGCACCGCCTCCAGGGAGGCGCTGCCGCCCGCCACGCTCAGCACGCGGAGCAGGGCGCCTTGTTGGTCCCGGGTGGCGCCCTTCATCGCCGCCACAATCAGGCCGGTGGCCGCCTCCGGCTTTTCCGCGCGGGCGCAGATGCTGCCGAGGGATTGCTCCACGGCGCCGACTTCCTGACCTCCCTTGGTTTGACCCAGCAGCTTGAGCAGGGTGGGGATTTCGGCGGGGGTGCCCAGGTCGCCCAGGCGCTTCAGGGCGGTGACCCGCACTTTGGCGTCGGCGTCGCCGGCGGCTTTCACCACGTCCGGAATGCAATCCAGCAGACGTCGGCGGTTGATCAATTCAATGGCCGCGATTTTGGCGGCGGCATCCTGGCCGGACAACATGGCCCGCACGGCGGCATCCGCCTCTTTGCCGGGGAACCCGGCCACGGCGTCCTGGGCGGCGGTGGCCACTTCGCGTTCCGCGTCCGTGGTCAGGGCCAGCAACGTTGCGAGCGCGCGCGGGCTGCCGATTTCAGCGAGGGCGCGGATGGCGGCCAGGCGCACGGACTTCTCGGCCTGTTTGGCCAGGTCTTGCAAGGCCGGGATGCCGACCTCGCTGCCGCCTTTGCCCAGGGCGGAGATCACCCCAATCTGGCGATCCGGCACCAGCTTTGGCAGCACGGCTGCCAGGGCCTGCCAGACCGGGACCTGGCCCAGTTCCATGGCGGCGCGCAGGGCGACGGCGGTTTGGGTGTAATCCTGGGCTTGCACGGCTTCGGTGACGAGGCTGGCGGACTGGTTGCCGCCCAGCAGGATCAGGCCGCGCAATCCGGCCGCCCGGATCTGGTGGGGAGCGGCCGAGGCGCGCAATTGCTGGTAAACCTCCGACGCGGGGGCGGTCTGACCGGCGGCGGCCAGTCGTTCCGCCGCCCGCAGCAGGCCTTCATAATGGGCCAATTGGTTGGCGGCCGGAGTGCCCGGCAGGCTCTTTTTCAGGGCGGCAATCGCCTCGGGGGAGGCGATCGAACCCAAGGCCCGGGCGGCGGCCTGGGCGATATCCGCGTTGGCATCACTGAGGAAGCCCGCCAGCTTGCCCACCGCCTGGATGTCCCGGCGCACTCCCACGGAGCCGATGGCTCCCACCAGGAAGCGCCCCTGCAGTTTGTCCAGCGAGGCCCGCAGGGCGGTGTCCACGGCGGGATCGGGGATGGTCTCCAATCCGTACCGGGCGTTGTGGGCGAGTTTTTCATCGCCCAGCAGCGCGGCCAGCGCGGGGATGGCGGAGGCGTCGCCCTTGTGGGCCAGTTCGCGGCAGGCGTCGGCTTTCTCCTTCTGGGGCGCGTCGGATTTCAAGACCGCCACCAGTTGGTTGATTTCTTCGGGCGTGGCGGCGGTGGCCATCCAGGCGGAGGCACCCAGCAAAAGGACACCGGCCAGCGTGAGGTTCAAAGTCAGTTTTTTCATGGCAATATTTTCGATGTGTCAGGGGTTGGCGCGGGTTGGGGTCAGATGATCCAGGGCTCGCGCATGGCGCGGGAGCGCAGGCGGTTGGCTTCCGGGTCGTTGATGAATTCCTGTTTGACCGGGTCGAACTTCATGTCCCGCTTGAGCCACATGCAGATGTTGGCGGCGTGGACGGTGGCCATGGAGTTGTGCATGACCTCGGGGTGGGCGACGGTCTGCCGCCGGGATTTGACGCAATTGAAGAAATCGCGCACATGGCTCATGGGCCGCTGCGTGCGGGCCATGTACTCCTGCACGATCTTCTTGAAATCGGCGAGCAGGGCGGGGGAGGAGACTTCCGGCTTGGAGTAGCCATCCGCGGCGGAAACCCAGCCCTCCGTGCCCTCATAGCGGATGCCGCACGAGCCGTGCCACCAACCCTCCCGGTGCAGGACCATCTTCACCCCGTTGGGATAGACGGTCACCATGCCGTCACCCGTGGGGTTATTGACGTAATGGTACTCCACGGCGGCGGTGTGGTCGGCATCAATGGCGGCCTGGCAGGAGGCAAAGGTGTGGGTGCCCCATTCCCCGATGCAGCTCGTGTGGAAATCATATTGGCCGCGCCAGCCGCCGCGCACGTAGGCGGAATTGTACGGGCGCCAGGGGCAGGGCCCCAGCCAGGCGTCCCAATCCACCACGTCCTTGGGCGGCTCCGGTTCGGCGGGCAGCCATTGATGGCTCATCTCGGCGGCATCCCAGGGGGCGATGTGGGCGCGCAGGGTGTTGATTTTG
>CAIYYI010000610.1 GCA_903930345.1 uncultured Verrucomicrobiota bacterium | reverse complement strand
GTTCTGTCCCTCCCGTATTCCGGCCTGGCCTGGGGGCTGGCCGCCCTGGCCCACCGCAATCCGGGCTGGTGGGCCGCTTGGAAACTCACGGGGGCGGCCCTGCTGCCCGGGGCCTTGGTCATGACGGCGGGCATCGGCCTCTACGGCTGCGGTTGGCTTGATTTGCTGCGGGTTTTCCTGGTCTTCATCCTCCATCTGCTCGTGGGCTGGGCGTATCTGGTTGGGGCGGTGTTTTTCCTGCCCCGTACCGGGCCTGCGGCAGGGCCCGCATCGCCCGGGGCCGATCCCGGCGCTGCCAACCCTTTCAACCCGAATCCCGATCCGGAACCACCCGTCCCCGGCAAGGGTGAAAACCCGTTCGCCGCCGGGCGCGGCTGAAAAAAAAGCCACACCGGTGAGATGTGGCTGAAAAACCGCAACCGCTGTGGGCGGTTGGTTACTTGCAATTGGGGCCGCAGCACCCGCCGCTCTTGCCGTCCTTCTTGGCGGCGGCCGCCTTCTCCTTGCCGGCATCCCGCCAGGCAAAGCCCAGCATCAGACTGCCAAACACCACCAGGAACAGGCCCCAGTAGAGATTGATGTTGATGCCGAGCGCGACCTTGTAGTCCTCCGGCGTGGAGAGCAGACCCTTGATGGCCAGGATGCCGCCCACCAGGGCGAACATGAATCCGATCGGATAACGAATATCGAGTCCCATAAGCTTGGTTCAGTTGGTTGTGCGGTGGTGCGGTTTACCAGAAGAGGATGTTGAGAATCACGCAGCCCAGCAGCAGCACGCAGCCCACCACGGCCGGACGCTGGTACCAGACCTGCCCCTCTTCCACGATCTTCGGCGTGAGGGAATAGACCAGGCCCTTGAGATCCGCATCCGTCTTCGTACGGCGGGTGGCCAGGGAGATGAAGGTCGTCAGCAGCAGACAGACGCCGAAGGCGTAGGTCGCCAGCCAGAAGTTCTGAGCCATTTCGCTCGGGAAGGAGTGCAGGACCGCGATGTAGCCGCCTTTCACCCCTGGAGCATTGCCCGCCGTGATGGTCAGCGCGTGGAACAGGGCCGAGGTCGAGGTGCCGCCCAGCAGCCCGAGGAAGGCCCCGGTGCCGGTCGTGCGCGCCCAGAACATGCCCAGCAGGAACGTGGCGAACAGCGGCGCGTTCACAAACCCGAACACAAGCTGGCAGATGTCCATCGCATTGTTGAAGTTGGCCGCGAAGTAGGCGCAGGCGATGCTCAGCAGCACCCCCACCACCGTGATCGCCCGGCCCATCCACATGTAATGCTCGTCGCTCTTGTCCTTGGCGATGTACGCCTGGTAGAGATCGTAGGTCCAGACGGTGTTGAAGGCGGTGACGTTGCCCGCCATGCCCGACATGAAGGAGGCCAGCAGCGCCGTCAGCGCCAGACCCAGCAGGCCGGGCGGGCAGTAGCGCTGCACGAGGGAGAGGATCACGCCGTCATAATCATACTCCGCCACCGCGTCGCTCAGGCGGTCTTTGAAAGCCTTGGCCTCCAACGGCTTGACCGAGTGGTCTTTGATCAGCGCCGCCACCTTGACGGCATCCATCTTCTTGCCCACCATTTTGGTGACGTTGGTGAAGGCGGTGCCGGGGTCCACGGTGGCGGACTCCGCCACGGTGGCCATCGCCTTGACGAACACGGTGTTGTCCAGAATTGGGGCCGGAATGCGGTATTGCTTGCTCGGGATGGACATGAGGGCCACGGCGATCATGCCGGGGACGATGACCAGCAGCGGGAAGAGCATTTTGGGCAGGGCCGCCACCAGCGGGGTGTTGCGCGCGGCCGTCATGTTGCGCGCGGCCATGGCGCGCTGCACCACCAGGAAGTTGGTGCACCAGTAACCGAAGGAGAGCACAAAGCCCAGGCCGAACACCATGGCGAACCAATCCACGCCCATCGGGTTCTGCGTCGGACCGGCCAGCAGCGGCTGCCAGGCGCTGGTCCAGGCGTTGGTGCCATAGACGGTGCCCGCCTCCTTCAGGTGCAGGGCGGCGGGATTCGGGCCCACCGTCTGCAGCGCTGTGTTCATGGCCTTCCAGCCGCCCACATCCTTCAGGCCCAGATAGACCACCGGGGCGAACCCGAGCACGATCATGAAGAATTGCAGCACCTCCGTGTAGATGGCGGAGGTCAGCCCGCCCTTGAGCACGTACAGCAGCACCACGCCGGAGCATATCCAGAGCGCCCCGTGGTAGTTCCAGCCCAGGAGCTGGTTCAGCAGCTTGGCCAGCGCATTCATCGAAATGCCGGAGGCAAACACCGTCATCACCGCGAAAGTGATGGAATTCAGGCCGCGCACCCGCTCGTCAAAACGCATCTTCAGGTATTCCGGCACCGAGCGCGCCTTGGACCCGTAATAGAACGGCATCATGAAGATGGCCAGGAAGACCATCGCCGGAATGGCGCCCACCCAGTAAAAGTGCGCCGTGGCGATGCCGTATTTGGCCCCGCTGGCCGCCATGCCCACCAGCTCCAAGGCACCCAGGTTGGCGGAAATGAACGCCAGCCCCGTCACCCAGGTGGGAATGGACCGCCCGGAGGTGAGGAAGTCCGAGGAGGTCTTCATGTACCGGCGCAGCGCGAAGCCGATGCCCAGCACAAAGCCCACATAGGCAAGCAGAATCGCGTAATCAATCGTGGTCAGTTGAATCGAGTGCATAAATTTGAATCCCCTTCTTGGTAGGGGTTCCATAAGCAAAAGTCAATGGTTTGAAACCGCCCAGTTGAATTTTTCCCCCATTTTGTAACTGGCAGGGGCCCTTGATCCGTTTATATTGGGCGCATGAATGGATCCTTACCGCCCGTCATACCGCCCGGCCAGCCGGGTCTCCCCGCCTCCCAGGTGATGCATGAGATTGACTACCAGGTGTTCGGCGACGACATGCAGTATGTCGAAGTCGAACTGGACCCCCAGGAAGCCGTGGTGGCCGAGGCCGGCGGCATGATGTACATGGATGACGGCATCGAGATGGAAACCATCTTCGGCGATGGCTCCCAGCAGAACAGCGGTTTTCTGGGGGCGCTGATGGGGGCCGGCAAACGGCTGCTCACCGGCGAATCCCTCTTCATGACGGTGTTCCAGAACCGGGGGGTGGGCAAGCGCCGCCTCGCGTTCGGGGCACCCTACCCGGGCAAGATCATTCCGATCCACTTGGCGGAGATCGGCGGCACGCTGATCGCCCAGAAGGATGCCTTCCTCTGCGCCGCCAAGGGGGTGAGCGTGGGGATCGCCTTCAATCGCAAGATCGGCACCGGCCTGTTCGGTGGCGAGGGCTTCATCATGCAGCGGCTGCAAGGGGACGGCTGGGCCTTTGTGCATGCCGGCGGCACCATCTATGAACGCGTGCTGGCCCCGGGCGAGGTGCTGCGCGTGGATACCGGCTGCATCGTCGCCTTCCTGCCCACCGTGGATTTCGATGTCCAATACGTCGGCAAGATCAAAACCGCCCTGTTCGGCGGCGAGGGCCTCTTTTTCGCCACCCTGCGGGGTCCGGGCAAAATCTGGCTCCAATCCCTCCCCTTCAGCCGCCTGGCCGACCGGGTGTTTGCCGCCGCGCCGCGCGCCGGTGGCTCCGGCCGGGAGGAAGGCTCCATGCTCGGCGGCCTGGGTCGCATGCTGGACGGAGACCGGTGAGGAGGCCAGTCACGATCAGGCCGCCATATCAGCCCCGAATTGGGCGCACCACGATAGCCCAACGCCTTGGGAAAATGCCGCCAGACAAATCCCAGCCCCATCACACTGTCCGATGGCTCACTCGAACGCCCGCGACCATCCACACGCCCCTCAGGTTTAGAAACCTGCAACACAGTCCCGCGCCCGCGGGAAAAGTCTGTGGCACATTCCCCCCGTACCGCAGGTTTCCAAACCTGCTGTGTCGCCGACTTCCAAGTCGGCAGACCTCCCGCTCACTCAAGCACCACCGTCATCCCCACGCCCCGCTGGTTGGGAACCTGCGACCCATTGACTTATAAGTCTGCGGCACATTCCTCTCCGCGTTCCTCCGGTTTCGTTACCTTCGTTTGCTTCTGTAAAGTGCTTCTTTTCCGCCCTGGTGCACCCGACGGAGGGCATCTCGGTCGAACTGGCCGATAGCTCCCCGCCTTTTCAGGCAACGCCCCCCTGCTGGCCGTATCCGCTACCCTGCGGAATGAGAGGAGCGCATTTATTTGAAGTTTTTATTCGCAAGTCCCGCCTGTCATCGCAGTTTGGCCGCCCTGTAGACGGCAACGGCGGATAGGGTGTCCGCGACGACTACTGCCCGCGCACGCGATAAAACCGGATGTTATAGTTTGTCCACTGCGGGTCTTGGTACAATGTCTCAGGTCCACTGAGTGTATTGGTTGAGAGAACCGACCAGTTGGGACTGTGCAAGTTTGTGGCAACCTCCACGTGCACAACTTGCCCCTGTCTTCCCGATATTAAAAAGCCAAATCCGGTGGGTGACAGCGATGGCGCAATCGGTTTTACCGGGCTGGGATTTGGATTCCAGAGCGCCGTGGGCAGCCCTGCAAATGTGGTTCCCCAACCTGTAGCCGAGGCGAGGTGATAAACAGTGGCGATTTCAGTGTTGTCGAAAACATTCACCCCAACACTCGGCGCATTACCTTTGAAATAGACTCTGGTCAAACTCCAACTTCCACCAAAAGCATAATCACCAATATGGACAACTCCGGTACCGATGGTGATGTTGGTTGCGCTCAAGCATGAACCAAAGGCGCTGGTTTCTATATTGGTTACATTGTTGGGAATGATGATGCTTGGCAAGCTTTCGCACCAATTGAATGCATACATTCCAATAGACTTCAAACTGTTTGGAAGTGTCAAACTGGTCAGCGATCTGCAGCCGTTGAATGTATCCATCTGGATTTCGACGATACCCTCTGGGATTTCGACGTTTCTGAGGGACTCACACTGATCAAATGCGCTAATTCCAATTGTCTTAGCATTTGTACCAATGGAAAGAGTTGACAGCATAAAACAGCCTCTAAACGCACCGTAGCCAATATTCGTCACGCCGTTTCCAATCACAGCGTTCGTGAGACGTCCACAATCTGCAAATGCTGATTCACCGATTGCTTGGACACTATTCGGAATTCTGATGTCCAGCAACATGGAACATGCTGCGAAAGTCCATTCGCCAATGTTCGTGACCCTTATGCCCAGTGTGGCACTGTTGAGGTTGTCACAGTTCATGAAAGCATATGCACTAATATTTGTGACACTGTTTGGAATGCCAATTGAGGTTAATGCGGAACACCCATTAAATGCGGAATCCCCAATTAAAGTAACGCTGCTTCCGAGTGAAATGTTTGTCAGACTGGTACAGTCTGAAAAAGCACCGTTCCCTATGTTTGTTACACTGTTTGGGATCGTGATGCTTTTAAAATTACCATAATTAAAAGCCCAATCCCCAATAACGGCAACCGGAAACCCATCCAGATTGTCTGGAATGATCACCACCGCTTCGCTACCAGTGTGGCCCGTAATGGTGATTGTCCCGTTGTTGGTCTCGTAATAGAATTCCGCATGGGCCATGGCAGGGATCAGGAACATGAAAAAGAACGAAAGCCATGCCGTTTTAAAAGCACCGGGAATTGCTGTCGAACTCAAAGACCGATGGATCACAGATAAACACTTCATCTTTTTAAACCTTTCTGCATCATTATGCATCATGTCATTCCAAGGTTATTCCTTACATTTATTTACCGAATACGCCTGGTGTGGGCAAGAGTTTATTTCTGTTTCATGTCACGCGTAGGACGCGGTATTCGTCATGTCAACCTACCATTCGGTAGTGGATTTGGCGAAAACCAAGGCCTGGAGACGGTCTGGGCCGTCATCAGGATGGTGAAGCAAGGTGGCGCGCGGGTAGTGGCTTTTGCCGGTTCCAGACTGCCCTTCCAAAGTGGAAAACCCATGGTGGCGATTACGTAGCTGGCCGACAAATTGCCCATGCCATTCCGCACCGATGCTGTCCGCGCCCCCACAAGGCGGTGGCGAGCCACGCGCACTCCAAGACACTGTCGTGTGGCCGGTTGCCCTCGAAGTCGCGAAGTCCCGCACCTGCGGGAGACTGCGGCGGCAGGCTGCCGCTTCGTGGGCCAACCAAAGCCCTGCGGTATTAAAATGGAATAACGGCACCCCGAGCCAGCACCCCGTTCGTAGTCCGGGCTTCAGCCCGCCACCGTAGTGACCATGCCAAAGGGAGCAAAGCGGATTTCAAATCCGCGCTCCGGTGGACAGTTCACCGCCACGGTCGTGCTCGTCCTGGTGGGGTGCTGATCCTGGCCCTGTGCCTGCGGTTTCGTTATCTTCGCTTGCTTCTGTAAAACAACCTGCAGTTCTTGGCAGTCAACCTCAACGGCTTTTTCCAGGTGGGTATCTTCGCTTTTTCCGTTGGCTCCTGATCGCTGAATTCCGCCCGGAGCCGGCTGAGTCGCCTGGCGCTCGTACCGGGCACCCAGCCGAAACCGGCGCAGAGAAATGTGTGCTTCTTTTCCCCCTTGAGCCCCCGGCGGAGGGCCTCCCGGTCAAGTTGGCGGAGCTTCGCCGCCGCCTTCATCCGCTCAGCCTGGCCCTCCGCCAGGGCAGAACCCTGCCGCCCGGGGACGCGCACCCGGTGCAGGCTGGCAACGGCATCCCAGCGGATGTCGCGCTTGGGATCGAATGACCAGTAGGCGGGGATGTGGATCATGGCTTTGTCCTGCCGCTGTAAACTGAAGTCGGGTATTGCTTTTTAAATCGGAGCGTATTACCATGAAAACCATGACTACGATTTCGCTCAAATTGCCGGATCGTTTGCTGGAACTGCTCAAGGCGGAGTCACGGGCTCGCCGCACCACAAAATCATCGCTGGTGCGGGAGTGTTTGGAGCTGACGCTGGCGGCCCGGCCCCAAGCCGATGATGCCACCTGTTACGGTCTGGCCCGGGATCTGGCTGGTTCGGTGAAAGGGCTGCCGGGCGATCTGGCTACCAACCCTGCTTATCTGGAGGGCTTTGGCCGGTGAAAAATATTGTCCTGCTGGACACCGGCCCGCTGGTGACATTTCTTGCCGCTGGGCTCGAACACCATGCTTGGGTCTGCGCGCAATTGAAACGCCTGCATCCCCCGCTCTTAACCTGTGAGCCGGTTCTGACCGAGGCCGCCTTCCTCCTCAAACGCGAGGGCCGGGAAGCTGATCCCATTTTTGCCCTGCTGAAGCGCGGGGTCATCAAGGTGGGACTGGAAGTTGAGGGGCAACTGGCAGATCTGCGTGCTCTGATGCACCGTTATCGAAATCGTCCCATGTCACTGGCTGACGCCTGCCTTGTCCGACTCGCGGAGTTGTACCCTGGTGCGGTCATTCTCACCTTTGATGCCGATTTCCGCATTTATCGCTGCCACGGCAACAAGATGATTTCGGTGTTGATGCCAACGGCATGAGCCGGCGATTGCCCTGCCCCCATTCCCTTGCCCGCAGCCTGGCCCCATCGGGGCCGACGGTGAAAGCCCAGGGTGAAGCGAGGAACGAGCAACCCTGGAAACCGACGGAAAAATGCAAACTGCCCCAACGGGGCGCATGGAGGCATCATCTGCTCGCTGGTGTCGCGCGGCTTTCTGCCTGTGCGGATCATTTCCTTCGCCATGTCGCGGGCCGTCGCGACCCCTTCAAGCTGGCTGGAGGTGATCGCCTCCTCCATGAGGGAACGCATCAGGTGGCGGTCACGTGTTTGGGGATTGGTGATGGATTCCGGGCGACTGACCCTGACAAAGTTCACCGGCTCAGGTTGCCAATCAGTGCAGGCTTCGCCGCCGGAGCGCCGGCTTCCGTTGACGTGTCGTTTGATAGAAGTTCCCCGCGGGTGATGTTGCCGATGAGAGTGGCCTTGGCTTTGGCCCCGGCCAGGGTCAGATGGCTGCCGCGTCCGGCGTAGTTCACATTCACCGCCGTGACCTCCCCCTGGCGCACCTGCAATCCATTGCCAAACTGGGTGGCGTGTAAGCCCAGCAGCCACAGGGAGCCATTATCCACTTGCGCGAGGGTGCTCGGCTGGCCCCAAACCATGGTGTTGATCAGCCGGGCGGTGCCCTGAAAATCGGGCCCCAGTTTGATCGCCACTTTGTTGCTCGAGGACATGGACACCAATTCCGAGTTGACCAGGTCAATGCGGCCCTGGCCGCGTTCAAAATAGACCCCCACTTTGGAACCGTCCGTGCCATGCCCGTGGACCAGACAATTTTCAGGGCCGCGACCGTCTTGCTGGGTGAAGTGGATGCCGTAGAGCGAGCCATACACGAAGTTCTGGTACAATAGTTCCCCTCGGCAGTTGCCCACCCAGATGGCATCCAGATTCTCCTTTTGATAACCCCAGACCGAGCCGAACGCCGACCGGGCGGCGCTGTTGGTGAAGAAAGGATTCCCCCCCATGACGCGGGTCCAGTAGTGCGGATTGAACTGAACATTGCGGACCTCGCCGTCCGTGCTGCCGCCCCCGACGGCGACCCCGACCCGCAGCGGCGACCCCGAGAGGTAATCCACATAATGCCGGTTGCAGGGCTTCGTCATGAGATCCAGGAACTGGAACGGATTGCCGCAGTTGACGTTGATGACATAGAGGTCATCGCCCTGGCCCTGGATCAGGAAGGGGTATTCCTTGAAGCCGCTGGCGGATTGGTCTGGATAGTTGAAGGTGAGCCCTCGCAGCCCGGCGCGGGCGAGGAGCGCAACGCTCGGGTTTTGGTTGGTGCCAGGATAAATGTGCAACATGCTGCCGCCCCCCACGGTGTGGTGCGGCACATCATAAACCCCTCGCAACTCCACCCCGCCCGGCACGGTGAGCGGACCGTGGATGATAAAATTGCCCCCCGGGATGAACACAATGCCGCCGCCGTCCTGCCCGGCACGGGCGAGCGCTTTTTGCAGCGCCTGGGTGTCCTCTTCCTCGTCGCGGCCACTGGCATTCCAGGGCGGATCGGTGACCACATACAACACCTCGCGGGCGGGACGCGCCACGCGGGTCTTGTTTCCATCGTATTGGGGGAAGGGTTCCCACCTCACCGGTTGGGCACTCACAAACAATCTCTCGGCAGGCAATTCACTTTTGATCGGGGGCGGATTTTTGGCGAACGTATTGCCCACCAGGGAAGCCCCCTGCACTTTTGAGTCCAGGACAATCTGCGTGTTGGCGTCCAGGATCTTGGATGCGGTCATGGCCAGCACCCCTCCGGTCAGTGTGATGTTGCCGCGGGTGATCCGGCTGTTCTGGGTGATGAAACACCCGCTTCCCTCCGAAAACAGGGCCTGTTCGGCGGAGATGTCACAGTCGTTCAACAGGATGGCCGCATTAAAGCGGCTGCCCAGGCGAAAGCCGTATTCACGCCCCTGGAAGGTGCATTTGGCAAACTCCATGCCAAACGGATTGGTCTCCTGCACCTCCACGGCGGTCTGGCAATTGCGGATGGTCATGCCGTAGAACTGGGCATTGGCTCCTCCTTGTGCGCCGCGGGTCATCAAAAAGCCGTAGTGGTATCCGTCAATGAAAACGTATGACACATACTCCCAATCGCTACGTTCCATGTGCATCGCCGTACCGTTGGCCAGCAACCACGCGGCCAGCGGGCCATTGGCGGCCGGTGCATTGGGCAGGCCGCTTTGAATCCAGTAATCCGGTGAAAAATGGATGTTCTCCAGTCGACCAATGTCGGTGGTGGTGTCATAGCGCACCCCGACGCTCAGGGGCGTGCCATAGACATTGTGTACGAAGTGCAGCTCATTCCCTCCCGGCCCGATCCGGATGCCCTGATACGGATTGACCAGCGTCAGGTTTTCAAACGTGGCATTGTCCCCGCCCCGCTGGACCAAGCAATAGGGGTAGGCAACGATCTCCCGGGCCGTCTGCTCGGGATACCAAATGGACAAGTCCTTGATGCCGGCGCATTGGTTGACGCCGATAAAGGCCTGCCCGTTGGTTTCGCCCCGGCCGGCATAGGCCAGCAGGACGGTGCCTTTGATGCCGGGACTGTCCGGCGTCGGTGCGGCCCACTCGCCGCGCAAGGTCACCGATGTGGGAACCTGGAGTGTGCCCCGGATGACGTACCGGCCCTCAGGCACAAACACGGTGCCCCCACCGGCCCGGCGCATGCTATCCATGGCCTGCTGAAAAGCCTCGGTGCAATCCGTCTTCCCATCGCCCAAGGCTCCGAAATCCAGGACCTGATAACCGGCGACCACCGTGTCCGGGGTCGGGTACCTGGTTTTAATGATCTTCCACTGCGGGGATTCGGGGGCGGCCGACATGACACCGCAAAACAGTAGGCTCAGTATCAACTGTTTCATAGGTTGTTATTCCAATGAGCCCACTGATAGAGTTTGGGTTTTTGCTGCTTTTTGGCCTAATGACATGTTTTCGACCCTATTTCCGGACTGCGAAAAGTCAAGCAGCCATTGCAGCCGTGACAGGTGCTTTTTGCCATTGCCAACGTGGGTTTGCCTGTACAATAATGCCATCCTAATGAAAAATAACCTGCCGGTAACAACGAACGCAAAGTTCGTTCATCATTACTCTTGAAGACACCATGAAAGCATCACTGACAGCGATCTACTTAGCAGCGATTCTGTTGCCGTCAATCGCTCCGGCTGCCGACACCAATACGTACTCCAATCCAGCGCTTGGCATCAGCATCACTAAACCGGGAACCTGGATGTTCCTCACCACCAATCAGCACGCCGAGAACCTAAAAAGGGCGACGCTGAAGGACGCAGAGTTGATGAAGAGGTTACGCGAACACCCAACACCTCCGCTTGTAGGAATGCTGAAATATCCAGAACCGTTCGACGACGTAAATCCGAATGTCAGAATAACCGTTGCAGAGGGATATACGCCGTCAATCGATCTCTCGCAGGTGTTGAACCTTTTGGTTGTATCACGGCAAACCAACTTCGACAGCTTCAGGGTCATTGTTTCGCCGACGAATACCACGTTGTTTGGCCGCAGCGCAGCCTTCACCAAGTTTTACTATGACTTGAAAGTTCCAGATGGTCGCCGGTTTCCGGATTGGGAAGAAATTTGGCTCGTGCCTCACAAAGATCGGATCTTCATCATCGTTCTTGAGTTGCGACAGGACGAAAAGTCCGGCACTCGTTCCGAGTTTGATCATATTCTTAAATCG
Organism: uncultured Verrucomicrobiota bacterium; assembly: GCA_903930345.1. GTDB lineage: Bacteria > Verrucomicrobiota > Verrucomicrobiia > Limisphaerales > CAIYYI01 > CAIYYI01. Next base: position 6,400 of record CAIYYI010000610.1, on the reverse strand, counting down.
CTGAAGTTGGAATAAGCCGACTGAATGAATGGGTTGCCGAATCACATGAACGAAGCCGCACCAATCCAGAAATTGCTGTTCGTTTGCAGCCGAAACAAGCTTCGCAGTCTCACCGCCGAGAAACTGTTTGAGGGTTTTCCACCGTATCAGGTCCGGTCTGTGGGCACGCAGCCAAACGCACGAATCGTCATTACCGAGGGGCACATTGGATGGGCCAACCTGATCTTCGTGATGGAGAAGTCCCACTTGAGTCGCATCCGCCTGAAATTCCCGGAGGCCCTCCAAGGCAAACGTGTTATCACGCTTTGCATACCAGACGATTACGATTTCATGCAGCCCGAGCTGATTGACGAACTACGAGCCAAACTCGGCCCCCATGTCATGCTTCCCGATGAGGCCAGCCGCTGAGCTTGGGTCCATGAAGGCGAGAAACAACATGAACCTTGTTATGCCCCCCTTTTGGCCGGAGCGGCAGGTTTTGCTCTTTTCGCCCTCTGCGCCTTCACCTGCCTGGGCCAGGACCATGCCCAAATCAATCTCAGTCAGCTGCGGTCAAATTGCGTGGCTGAGATGGAGCGCGGGGGATGGTACGGGTACACCACCCTGAGAGACATCAAGGTCCTGGACTACAAACTCCTCGCTTGGTACCGAATTCGAGACTCTCGTCCTCATCACGCCGATAATGCTCTATGCTGGACTAAAACGAGCACCGCTCACGGAGTGATGTGGGCAGTCGCGCACATGTCCGCCAATCCCAAGGCCAAGTCCGAAGGGGATGCCGCCAACGTTCCTTGGAGACTTTCCGTGGTTACCGACACACCGAATGGTTGGTTGCATTTTTTCGCCTCCCCGCCGAAGAACAATGACCTCTACGGCAAGATGACGTTTTTTACGTTCAAACCCGAAGACCGGTGGGAATTGTGCGATTCGAAGTTCCTGACCAATAACTGGTAAAGCGTGCTCGGAGAGAAACCTGCGAATCCGCAATGGAAACGAAAAAATGGAAACGAAAAAATGTTGAAATACTGGCGCGGCAGCCTACTGTTTACCTCGTGAATGTCCCCCTGGATATTCGGGGGGAAATCGGGTGGGACGGAGAGGGGTCCAGAAAAACCCTGAGCCGGTAAAGAAATAGTAAAGTTTTAGTAAACTTTTGTCCGAACCACCCGGCCGTTCTTTGACATAGTTCCTAGTGGCACTGCGCCGAATATCCGCAAGCTTTCCTGCCCCAGCGGATGGAAAACTAAAACCCGGTGGGTCCCGCTCTGCGGGGCTGCTGAGCCGTTTCCGTCGTCCCATATTTCTGCTTTTTCCCGTGTTTTCCATGCGCCGCCACGAAACCGGGTGCCAAAAGGTGCCAGAAAGTGCCAAAATGTGCCAAGAAGTGCCAAAAAACGGTAGCCAGGCTTCCGTGGTCGGTTCCACGCGCACCAAAAACCGGGAAGATCGTTGCCTCGGTAACACGAGGATTCCGGTGTTGATAAATGTTTGTTCGTACCGATTTGGATTCCTCATCACCCTGCGAAACCGGGTGGTTTTCAGCCCTGCTGTGGGACCCAGGCTACCCGAATTGTTCCAGTATTTTTTCCCAATTCCTGAGGAGTGGCTGGGTTTTACAATTAACAGTCCGCGTAAGAAACGTGACGAAATCTTCAAGCCGCTGCGCCGACCGTTTTCCATTCGCCAACCGGTCCGGGAGTGCCTATGGTGAAACCCATTCATGATGAAGACTTTCTCATTTTGTTCGCCCTTGGCATGGGCGGCTGTCTGGGCCGTTGCGGTGTCTGGCTGGCTGCCGATCACACTGGGGGCGCAGACACCGGAGCCCAAGGTGGCGGTGGTGCTGGCGGCCAAAGGGATTGAAATCACCCCCGCGACCGAGGATGTTCTGCGGCTCGACTACCCCCCTCCTGCTGGCAGCCGATGGCAAACCGATCGCCCCCCAGGACGCGACTGTCGCGGGGCCGAAAGCCAGCCTGCGCTACCCCAACGGCACCCAGTTGACCCTGGAGATGAACGGGGCAGAGGTGATGGCCCATTTCACCTCTCTGCCGGCCGAGGCCAAGGGCCTGCGCATGGAGATGAACCTGCCGCTCGCCTTCAAGGAGGGCGGGAAATGGCAGACCACCCAAAGCACGCCGCAGCCCTTCCCCGGGGCTTTTGCAGGTGAACAGTACGTGTTCAAGGGGAACGTGGAACCGGTAAAGTTCATCACGCCCAAAGGGGCGAGCTTCTCTTTGCTGATGCCCCATGGTTGGCATCAGGTGCAGGATCTGCGCAAGTGGAACGGGGCGCAGTTCGGGTACATGACCAGTTGCGACCTGCCCCGCAGCGGGCCCGGGGAGGCTTACCATTCCTTCAAAATCCTCCATGCCGGCATCGTGGCGAAACCAGCGCTTCCACCGGTCGTTTTGCGTCCCGCCGCGACGGTCCCGACCGGTCGGCTCTCGCTCAAACTGGGCAATGGCGGGCTGGAGATGGATGGTGGCACGCTGGGCAAGTTCACGCTGGAATACCCCGAGCTGACCGGGGAGCGCCAGGATCAGAACCGCAAGCCCATCGAGAAGAAGATCACCGGCAACACCGCCACGCTCTCGTATGGGGACCAGGCCCGGATGGAGCTGGTGCTGCAGCCGGAGACCGGCGTGCTCACCCTCAAGCCCGCCAACCTCCCCGGGGACGTCAAGACGATCCGCCTGCCCATGCTGATTGATTTCAACTTTGCCAGCGGGGGAAGCTGGAAAGCCGGCTCGGTGGAGCAGCCTTTCCCGCCGGACAAACCGGCCAAACCGCACCTGTTCCAGGGCACCGCCAGCTCCCTGGTGCTCAAAAACTTTGAGGGCAAAACCCTGGGCCTGGATCTGCCCCCCTACAGTTTCCAGCAACTGCAGGACAACCGTGAATGGGGATGGAAGATCTTCGGCTGGTATGCGGCGGTGCCTTACCGGCCCAGCGAGCCACTGCAGGTCAAAATCACGATGGGCGGCGCGACGGGCGGGGCCGCCAAACCGCTGGTGGACCAGTTCGGCCAGACCACCCGCATGGATTATGAGGGCAAGCTGAAATCCGAAGCGGAGCTGAAGCAGGATGTGGCCGGGGAGGCCGCCTACCTGGCCGGGCTGCGTCCGCCGGAGCGGGACACCTTCGGCGGTCTGCCCGGCTCGAAGGCGAAGTTCGGCCTGAAACAGACCGGCTTCTTCCACGTGGAGAAAGCCGCCAACCGCTGGCTGCTGGTGGATCCCGAGGGCAACGCTTTCTTCCACCTGGGTGTGTGCGGCTTTGTGCCGAACGACGACTTCACGTTCATCGCCGGCCGCGAGCACGTTTACGAATGGATTCCCCCCTACGACAACGGCTTCAAAACCGCCTACCGTCCGGAGGATGGCCGCAACGTGGTCTCCTTTCACCTGGCCAATCAGATGCGCAAATTCGGGCAGCCATACGATTACGGGACGTATTCCACGCGCACGATCGAGCGCATGCGGAAGTGGGGTTTCAACTCCGCCGGGGCGTTTGGCGCAGGCCAGGCGGAGGCCCGCAAAAAGGCGCAGTTCCCCTACGTCGCCCATCTGCCGCTCAGCACGTGGGAGGGCTTTCCCACCTTGCCCGGAGCGCACGGGGCCTTTGATCCGTTCGATGAGAAAATCCGGGAAAAATGCCGCCAGGTCTTCGCGGCCAGACTCCCGGCGCAGGCCGCTGATCCCCTGATCATCGGGTACTTCCTGGCCAACGAGCCTCTGTACGAGGATCTGCCGCGCGCCATCCCGGCGCTGGATGGAAAGCACGCCTGCAAGCGGCGGCTGGCGCAGATGCTGGAGGAGAAGTACCAGAACATCGGTGCCTATAACCAGGCGTGGGAAACCACCTTTGCCTCCTTTGCGGAAGTGACCGAGCGCGGGTTACCGGTGAAAACCCGGGCGGCGGCCGCCGATATTCAGGCCTTCACCGGCCTGTTCCTGGAGACCTATTTCCAACTGGTCAGCGAGACCTTCCGGCAGCATGACAAAAACCATCTGCTGATCGGCAACCGCTTTCAGGCCAGCACCATCAACAACGAGCAGCTCTGCCGGCTCAGCGGCAAATACATGGACGTCATCTCCTTCAATTATTACACCTATCATCTGGACACGGATTTTCTCAATCGCATCCACGGGTGGACCGGCGACAAGCCGATGATCCTGAGCGAATTCTATTACAACTCCCCCAAGGACAGCGGCCTGCCCGGCGGCGGCAAGGATGTGGCCAGCCAGCGGGAACGTGGCCTGGGTTACCGCAACTATGTCGAGCAGGCGGCGGCCCTCGGTTTCATTGTGGGCATCGAATGGTTCACCCTGGTGGATCAGTCGGTGACCGGGCGGCATTTCGAGCGGCTCAATGGCGAAAATGGAAACACCGGCCTGATCGCGGTCAGCGACCGCCCCTGGAAAACGATGCTCGCCGAGATGATGAAGTCCAACTACGACATCTACCCGGTCTGGTTCGGGGAGCGCGCCCCGTTCGCCCTGGATGACCCGCGCTTTTCGGCCACGGGCAAGGGCACGAAGACGGTCAAAATTTACCGGACCGATGGCCCGATGAAAATCAACGGGCTGGCCGATGGCTGGCCGGGCGTGCCGGCGGAGGTCATCCCCTCCAGCCGACTCGTGCAGGGGACTGATGCGGGCGGCCTGGAGGCCAGCTACAAGCTCTGCTGGGATCCGACCCACCTCTATCTGCTCATCCACGTGACCGATGCGACCCCCCGGCAGAATCAGCTCAAGGGTGAGTTGCTGGGGAACGCGGATGCGGTGGAGCTGTTCATCGGCTTCGAGCAACCGGACCAGCCCGGTCCCGTGCGGGCGACGGACCGCCAGATTCTCCTCAGCGCCGGCACGGCCGTCGGCCAGAACCCATGGCACCTGATGCGCTCCACGGAGCAGCCCCCGTGTGAACTGGCCGTCATTCCTGATGTGGACGGCAAGGGCTACACGCTGGAGGCGGCCATCCCTTTCCAAGCGCTGGGCTTTGAGCCCAAAGATGGGCAGCAACTTGTCTTTGATCTGGGGGTGGATGACAGCGCGGACGGCCAGTACCGGCTGCGCCAGATCATGTGGAACGGCTCCGCTCGCAACCCGTGCGACCGCACCGCCTGGGGCCGAGCCGTTCTGGGCCGGTAAGGAATTCCCGTCTTGCCTGCCGCCCCGCTGCAATTTAGGCTGCTTCCGCGCTTATGCCGATGATCCCCCTTTATATCCGTTGCACCGACCTAGCGGCCAGAGAGACTCGTAGCATCCATGTTCTCCCGGGTACCGTCGGCCCCCTCCCGGTCGGAGAGTACGCTTTCCTGGAGATGTACTGCGATGAGCCGGATTGCGACTGCCGCCGCGTGCTCATCCGCGTCTCAACTCCGCCCAAATGCGAGACGACGCTGGCAACCATCAATTTCGGTTGGGAAAGCCAGGAGTTTTATACCCGTTGGATGCACGGGGATGCCAAGGCGGGACGTGACATTGTGTCGGCCTGCCTCGATCCGTTGAATCCCCAATCGGATTTGGCGGACGCCCTGCTGGATATCTTCAGGAACGTCCTGATGAGGAATCCGGAATACGTCGCCCGGCTCGCCCGGCATTATCGCGCCTTCAAGGAGGCACCGGCCATGCGGGTTCTTCCGCCTCCTGAGGAGGTGCCCGTTTTCGACACGGTGCAAGATATCCTCGCGCAGCTCGGAAAACCGCTCCAGAAGGAAAAAGCATCCTTCGCTGCTTACATACCCTACAGGGTTGCACTGCAGGCCGCAGTTGCCAAGCGCGAGGAAATCACTCCCGCCCTCATCGCCGCCATTGACCGTGTTTGCGAGCAGCTCAGTAACGATCCGAAGGGAGCCGGGAATCCGCTGCATGTGTTCGCCCTGTACCTGCTGGCACAATTCCGGGAGCAGCGCGCCCTCGGTGCCTTTCTCAGATATTTCACCCTGCGGGATGACTACGCCATGGACCTGGGCGGGGGGGCGGTAAATGATGATGCCGCAGCGCTGCTGGCGTGTGTGTGCGGGGGAGATCCAGCGCCGGCGTTTCGACTCATCCTTAACCCAGCGCTGTCTGACGCGCTCCGTTCCCGAGCGATTGACTGCCTGCTGATGCAGGCTAACTGGGGTGATCGTCCGCGAGCGTCGGTCATCGAGGATTTGCGATGGTTTTTTTCCGTTTTGCCGAAGCCGGGCAGCGCTTGCGTCTGGGCTAGTGTTGTGGGGGCCATCCAGGATTTCAACGCCCCGGAACTGGCCTTGGAAGCGCGACAGGCTTTTGACGAAGAGTTGGTGGATGAAAGAATTCAGAGCCGGGAGGAGTTTGACGCATGGATTAACGAGCAGGATGACTTGTACGCGGAGGAATTTTCCATATTCAACCAGCCCATTGATGCT